>NZ_JACMNS010000003.1 GCF_014378415.1 Aquabacterium sp. | reverse complement strand
GGCTTGCTGTAATGAAAACCCTGCGCCAGGTGACAGCCCCACGCACCGAGGTGGTCGCGCTGCAAAGCGGTTTCCACTCCCTCGGCCACCACTTCCATGCGCAAGCTGCGGGCCAGGGTCACGATGGCCTTGGCCAGCACAGCGCTGTCACGGTCGGTGGTCAGCTCGCGGATGAAGGAGCGGTCAATCTTCAAGGTGTCCACCGGGAAGCGGGTCAGGTAGGACAAGGCCGAGTAGCCCGTGCCAAAGTCGTCGATGGCGATGGTGAAGCCCATGTCGTGCAAGGTTTGCAGCATCGAGCGGATGTCCACCCGGTCATTGAGCAACAAGCTTTCGGTGATCTCCAGCTCGATCCAAGCGGACAGGCAACCCGTGTCTTCCAAAGCCTTGCGCACGGTGGCCAGCAGGTCGCCTGAATAGAACTGGCGTGGCGACAGGTTCACCGCGATCTTCAAGGGCACGCCATGCTGGTCATGCCATTGGCGGGCCACGGTGCAGGCTGTGCGCAAGGCCCATTCGCCCATGTCGATGATCAGGCCAGTGTCTTCGGCGATGCCGATGAAGCGGTCGGGCGGGACCAAACCGCGCTCGGGATGGCGCCAGCGCATCAGGGCTTCGGCACCCACCACGCGGCCAGATGACAGCTCCACCTTGGGCTGGTAGAACAACTCCAGTTCATTGCGTTCAATGGCTTTGCGCAGATCGCCTTCGATCTTCAGGCGCTCCAGCGCCGTGGCCGTCAACTCGCGGGCATAGAACTGGAAGTTGTCGCGACCACAGTTCTTGGCGTGGTACATGGCCGCGTCGGCGTGGGCCATCAGCTCATTCACATCCGCGCCATCGGCAGGGAACAGGGCAATGCCCGCGCTGGCGGTCACGAAGATCTCGGTGTCGTTCAAGGCCACCGAGGCCTCGAAGACGTGCTTGATGCGGCTGGCCACCACGTCCAGGTCGGAGGGCTGGCGAATCTGCGGCACGATGATGGCGAACTCATCGCCGCCCAGGCGCGCCACGGTGTCGTACTCGCGCAGGGCCTGGGACAGGCGCTCTGCCACCGTTTTGAGCAACACATCGCCAGCACCGGCGCCCAACGAATCGTTGATCTTCTGGAAGTGGTCGATGTCCAGCAGTACCACGCCCACGCTGCCGCCCTGCCGGCTGGCATCGGCCATGGCCAGCTTAAGGCGGTCATGCAGCAGGGCGCGATTGGGCAGGCTGGTCAGCGGGTCGTAGAACTCCAGCTGATGGGTCTGGCGCTGCAGGGCTTTCAGGTCGGTGACATCCTGGGTCACGCCCAAGGCTCGCACGGCCCGGCCATCCTGGCCGTACTCCAGGCGCACCCAGCTGTGGGTCTCGCGGCGGCTGCCGTCCGGCAAGATCAGGCTGTGCTCGTAGCTCAACTCGCTCTGGCGTTTGGCGAACGCGTCCTGGTACAGCTGGAAGGTCGATGCGCGCTCGTCCGGCAGCATGATGGCCTGGAAGTCATCCATGGACAGGTCGCCGTTGCTCGACAAGCCCAGCACGTCCAGGCCCACGCGGCTGATCGACGAACGCCGCGTGACGTAATCCCACTCCCAATGGCAGATGCGCGCAATGCGCTGGGCATCCTCAAGGCGGCGTTCGGTGGCCTCCAGGGCTGAGATGTCGCGGCCAATCGACAGCACGCTGACCACTTGGCCGGTGTGGTCGCGCTCGGGCACGATGCGCAGGTGAACAGTGCAGTCGCGCTGGTCCTGGTCCTTCAGGCGGTAGGTGAATTCTTGCAGCTCGCCCGTGCTGATGGCCAGGGCCAAGGTCAGCTCGTATTCACGCTCCTGGGGCGCGTCGATGCGGTCGCTGGGACGCCCCCCGATCAGGGCCTCCCGAGGCTGCCCCAACCACTTGACCAAGGCCTCGTTCACGTACACAAGGCGGCAGTCGCGGTCGTAGCGCGCGATGTTGTCAGGGGTGTTCTCGACGAGGACGCGGTACTCCTGTTCACGGGCCCGCAGCCTTTCATCGGCCAAGGCCCGCTCGGTAAAATCTTGCGAAACCGCGAAGACGGTTTTCGGTTTACCCCTGGCGGTGTAGGCGATCTCGGCATGCAGGTGCAGGTGGCGCACCTTGCCATCGGCCACCACGGTGTAGTCGTACTGAACCGTGTTGTCTCGCTGGAGGAAGGCGGCCTCGTACAACTGCTTGATGCGCCCGCCCTCCTCCACGGAGTGGATGGCCAGCAGCTCTTCGCTCGAAGGCGCCCACCCTGGCAGGCGGCCCATCAGGCGGCAGGCATGGTCGGACAGGCGGGCCTTGTTGCTGGCCAGGTCCAACTCCCAGAAACCGATCTTGGCCAGCGCCTCGGCCTTCTCCAACTTGGATTGCAGTTCTTTGTGCGCGGTGATGTCATGGCACACCGACATCACACCGACCACACGGCCCGCCGCATCGCGCTCGGGGACCAGCCTGACCTGGCACCAGCGCACGGTGCCATCGGGCAGGCCCCACTCCATCTCAAAACCGGACGCCGCGCCCAACTGCAGCACCTTGTGCAAACGCTCAGCGTAGGCTTTGGCATCGAACACGAAGGGCAGCTCCTGGGGCAAGGCGCCCACGATGGTGTCGAGGGGCTGCCCGGACACGAAGACCAACGTGGCGTTGGCGTAGATGCAGCGCAGGGTGGCGTCGTGGCGCATGATCGCGTCCGGCGAGCTGTCCACCAATTGCTTGAACAGCGCCTGATGGTCCGAGAACGTGGGCTCCAGGCTGATCGCCAAGGTCATCGCGAAACCCCGCAAGAAGGCATCCGCCGCCAAAACTCGGGGGCTTGCCCGGCGGTATCGCGACTGGTGAGAATGAGGCTCATGGAGGGCAGATCCTGATCGGATGCTTGTTAGTTCGGCAGCGTTGATGAGGTTTCGGCCTGTGGTCATCAAACTTGAATGCACTCGCCCCAAACCTGGGAAAATGCGCAGCCTTCACCCCGGAATTCTCATGAACCAAGCCCTTGCGCGCACCTGGTGTCGCCCCCTTCTTCCCCTGTTGGGCCTGGCCATCCTGCCGGGCTGTGCCGTGGTGGGCGCAGCCGCCTCCGTCGCTGGCGCGGCGGTGTCCGTGGCCAGCACCGTGGTGGTCACCACCGTGTCGGTGGCCGGCAAGGTGATCGAGAAAACCGTTGATGTGGCCACTTCAAGCGAGCAACCATGAACAAATTCACACCTGATGAGGTGATCGCCGCCACGCGCCTTTGGCTGGACAAGGCCGTGATCGGCCTGAACCTGTGCCCTTTTGCGAAGGCTGTGCAGATCAAGCAGCAGATCCGCTACGTGGTGAGTGAAGCCACCAGCGAAGAAGCCCTGCTGGCCGACCTGCTGCACGAGTTGCAGTTTCTACAGAAGGCCGACGCCGAAGAGGTGGAAACCACCTTGCTGATCCACCCTGGCGTGCTGACGAATTTTCTGGACTACAACGATTTTCTGGAAGTGGCAGACGCCGCCGTGGGCGAGCTCGACCTGGAGGGCGAATTGCAAGTGGCGAGCTTTCACCCGGACTACCAGTTCGCGGACAGCGACGCGGACGACATCGACAACTTCAGCAACCGCTCGCCCTACCCCACCTTGCACTTGCTGCGCGAAAGCAGCATCGAGAAGGCGGTGGAGGCGTTTCCCGATGCGGCCAACATCTACGAGCACAACATCGAGACTTTGCGCGCACTGGGCCACGAAGGTTGGAAGAAGCTTTGGGTTTAGTCGCTCACCCGGCCTCGGGATGACTTGATCTGCGAGCGCTGGCTCTTGCCCTCCAGGCGGCGCTGCTTGGCGCCGTAGGTGGGCTTGGTGGCTTTGCGAAACCGAGGTGGCCGGGCGGTGCTGTCCACCAGCTCGGCCAGGCGCCGCAAGGCTTCGGTGCGGTTTTGCTCCTGGCTGCGGTATTCCTGAGCCTTGATCACCAGCACGCCATCCGCGCTGATGCGGCGATCGCTCAGCGACAGCAGGCGCTCTTTGTGCTCGTCGTTCAGGGCTGACGATGCCCGGATGTCAAAGCGCAAATGGATCGCGCTGGACACCTTGTTCACGTTTTGGCCACCCGCGCCTTGCGCACGGATGGCCCGAAGCTCGATCTCTTCGTCCGGGATGGTCACGTGCATGGATCAGGCGGTTTGCGCGATCCCTGCGATGGCCCACTCACCACTGCCAGCCTTGGGCTTGGCCAAGTGCCAGATCTCATCAAACGTCGTGGTCGGTGCGTCTTTTTCTTCGCGGATCAGGCCATGGAAGCGCACGCTGACGATCTGGCGATCAGCCTCGTCGACGAAGTCCAGGACTTCGGCGTTCAACTGGACCACGTCGGTCACCTGCGGCGCGTTGCCACGGTCTTGCAGCTCCAGCTTGAAGACGGCGAACATCTCGGGCGTGGAGAACTGGCGCAAGTCGTCCAGGTTGGACGAGTCATTGGCGGCCTGCATGCGGATGAAGATCAGCTTGGCGATGCGTTCAAACGCGGGGGCGTCAAAGCCAGGGGGCAGGCTAGAGGTCGAGCCTGCGGCCACCGAGGCAAAGCTGGGGCCGCTGAGCATGCCATCGCTGCTCACACCTTGAGGTGCCACGGACATGTCGCGGCTCATGGGCTGCGTGGGTGGTGTGGGCGCGCGGGCAAAGTCATTGGGCGACAGGCGAGGACCACCACTGGTCGCGGGCACGGGCGATGAGTTGGAGAAACGCTTCATGGCCCAGCGAATGCCGAAGAAGGCCACCGCAGCAAGCAGCGCCATCATGATCATGTTGCCGAAGGCGGCGCCCATGCCCAGGTGGCCCATCAAGGCGGCGATGCCCAAACCAGCGGCCAAGCCAGCGATCGGGCCCATCCAGTTGCGCTTGGGCGCCACGGTGGGGGGCACGCCTTGAGCGCCCGGTGCCGCCGTGGGCTTGGCAGCTTGCTGCGCAGGTGAGTTTTGTGCGGGCATCTGGCGTTTCATGCCAGACGAACTGCCACCGCCCAGGCGCTTGGCCTCGACGTGCTGCGCCACAAAAGTCAGGCTGAGCACAGCCATGAACACGCTCATCAGGATCTTTTTCAATTCAACTCTCCAAAAATTCAACGGGCCGGCACACCAAATGCGAGGCCCCATGCCAATTCAACCACAGGGCTGTCGAGTTCGCCTTTCAAAGCGCGAATGCGACCGACGCCCAAGTGGGCCCTACTTTGGGGGCCCACATCCAAATTCAAGCGGAGCATGGGCTGCACGACGGCCCCGCCATCGGTGTCCACGCCACCGCCACCCGCAGCGCCGACGAGCAATTCAGCCCCCACCGACCACTTGTCGGCAAAAACCGGTGATTGCACGCCCGCGCCCACCAAGCCCACAGAATAAGCGCCCGCGTCGCCGTTGAAAGCACTGTGGGCCTGCCCGGTTAAGTAAAGAAGTTCGGTCAGGGAGCGGCGCAACACCAACCCCACTGCCTGCATGGATTGGGCGGGGCCGTTTTTGCGCGCCGCGCCATCCACGTGTTCCAGGGCTAAATTCCATTCCATGCCCTCAATAAGGGAGCGTGGCGACAGGCGGCCCAGGGCGGCGGGCGCGTTGGAAGGGTGGTCCAGGTCCCAGCCGATCGAGGCCTGGGCATAGCGCGCGCGGAACGGGCCCTGCGGCGCGGTCACCGCCCCGCCTTCCAGGGACACGAAAAAGTCGCGGCTGAGGTGCCAACTGACGGAAATGCCGGCCTTGGCCAGCAGGCCACCATCGGTGGGCACAGCGCCACCGCCGCCCAAGCCCAGCGCCGCCCGGGCCCCCACGGCCAAGGGCGTGCCTTTGATGGGCTGCTCAAACCCCAGGTTGGCCAACACCTCGGCATAGCCCCCTGCGCCCCCACCGGCGGCCCCGGCCGCCTCCAAACCCCAGTAAACATTGGGATGCAGCCAATGATCCAGCCGAAAGCCTGCCAGGCCAATGCGCTGCGGTTGACCACGGCCACTTGGCTCATCGACCGCGCCCACGATGCTGATGCGGTCAAACCCCATGCCCCCACGGGCCCAGATCGAGGAGCTTTTGCCCACGGCCGAGGGCAAGGTGTAAACGAAGTCGCCATCCACCGCCAAAACCAGGCCGGCCTGGTTGGATCGGATGTTGCCATTGGGAAAACGCACGCTGGACGCCGACAGGCCCGCCCAAACCCCAGGCTCGTTGGCGGCACCGCTCAAGCGCCACAACAGGTCGAGGTGCGGGCGCAGCATCAAGCCACCGCCAACCGGCGCACCACCGCCACCTCCGCCGCCGGCGAACAGGCCCAGCTCAAGCCGCACCCGACTGGCCAAGGGCAGGCGGTAGGCCAACTCGGCGCCACCGACGAAGAAGCCGCCTCGGTGCCCCGTGACCGCACCGTACACCGCCGGCCCGCCCAACCAACCGGGGGCGAACGCCATCAGGTAGCTGCCGCCCAGCAGGCCCATGGCCTCGTCACCCGGCAAAGTGATGGTCTCGAAACCCAGGCGAGTGGACACGGGCAAGGCACGCGCGCCATCCGATGGCCTGGATTGAGCCTGGGCCTCCCCAATGCCCAACAGGCAAAGCACGCCAAGCCCCAAAAGTAGAATTTTTTGAGTCATCCATCCATTGTGGACGACATGGCGGGCACCACATCCGGCCAGATCACAGTGCGGTTGCGGCCGCCCTGTTTGGCACTGTAGAGCGCTTTGTCGGCACGATCGATGCAGGCCGCGAGGTTCTCGCCGGGTTGGTAGGTGCTCAAGCCGGCAGAGAAGGAGGGATGCAGGGCCAGGTGGTCCTTGGCCATGGTGGCGTTCTTCAAGGATTCGCGCAGCCGCTGGATGCCACGCTCTGCATCCAGGACGGTGGTGCCCACCAGTACCAACATGAACTCCTCACCACCCCAACGGGCCAGCACATCGGTTTCGCGGGTCATGCCAGCCGCGTGGCTGGCGAAGTTTCGCAGCACCTCGTCGCCCACGTTGTGGCCATGCGTGTCGTTGATTTGCTTGAAGAAATCGAGGTCCAGGATCGCCAGGCAGAAGTCGTGGCCCGACGAGCGCGAAAGACGCCGCTGGTGCTCGTCCAGCACCGACATCATGTGGCGGCGGTTGTACAGGCCAGTCAGCTCGTCACGGGTGGCCAGCACCTGGATGCGGTCCAGGGCCAGCGTCAACTCCTCCTGCTTGGTGCGCAGCCGGGTGCGCAGGTTGCTGAGTTGCGCGGTCAACACCGAGATGGTGGGCACGGAGGACACCAGCAGGGCAAAGTGCACCGACTCCAGCGCCACCGGGTAACCCACCGCGTCGGTGATCGTTTTGTAGCCCATGACGATGCCGGTCAGGACCACGGCATAGGCACCTGCGATCTTGGCATCGCGGGCGTTGAGGTTGAAGATGCCAAAGACCAGCACCAGCGTGAGCAGCATCATCGTGGCGCCGTGGAAGACCCCGGTGACGGCATAAGCGGCCACGATCCAGGTCAGGGCGGCCAGGATTTGCGGCAGCGTCAACGAGGGCTCGCGAAAGCGCTGGTTCAATCCGCTGCGCAAGAGGCCGTACCAGACCACCACGTTCAACATGATCAGGCCGGACAGCAGACCAGCCTCGTTGGCGCGCATCAGGCCTTGCTGCGAGGCGAAGCCCATGATGCCCATGCACAGCACATAGACATTGGCGGCCATCAGGGAACGGGCGATGCGCACGCGTTGTTTGGGATCGGTGCTCAGCAGCACCGCCAGGAGTCGTTGGATCAAATCAGGTCTCTCCATCGGGCATGGGCCTTGTCCATGCTGGCCTGCTTGATGTGGCCGTAGCCTCGGATGTCTTCGGGAACGCGGGCCAGGGCCAGCGCTGACCCGACATTGTCGGCATTCAGGTCAGTCAGCAGGGCCCCGATGCCCTGGCGATACCGTGCAATCCAACCGCGTTCTTCCAGGCGTTCGCGGGTGCGGCCAAATGGATCGAAGACCGTGCCACGCAAGACCTTGAATGGCGCCAAAGCCTTGAAGGCCAGCCCCATCCAGGGGCCGAAGCGCTGCTTGGTGGCCAGGCCCTGGGAATCTGTTCTGCCCATGAACGGCGGCGCCAGGTGGTAGGAGAGCTTGTAGTCTCCTTCGAACTCCTGGGCCACTTTGTCGTGAAAGCGACGATCGATCAGCAAACGTGCGACTTCGTACTCGTCTTTGTAGGCCATGAGCTTGAACAACTGCCGCGCCACGACATCGGTCAGCGTGGTTGAGCCCAGCTTTTGCTCGGCGGCACGCACCTGGTTGACGAAGGCCAGGTAGTCGGCGGCGTAGGCCTTGTCCTGATAGTCCGTCAGGAAATCAACGCGCGACTGAATCAGCGTCTCGAGGTTGGTGGCGGTCTTGCGGATGATGCGGACAGGCTGGGCTGGCTGGGCCAGCGACTGCACGGCGGCCAGGTCGTGCGCGGCACGGCAACCCCATTCAAAAGCAGCCTGATTGTTGTCCACCTGCACCGCGTTCAGCTCGATGGCACGCAGCAGCGCGGCACGGCTCAAGGGCACCCAACCCTTTTGCCAGGCGTAGCCCAGCATCAAGGGGTTGGCGTAGATGGTGTCGCCCAAGAGTTGGGTCGCCAACTGGTTGGCGTCCAGCCTGGACACCTGGCCCGGCAAGGCGGCCCGGTCAATGACCTCGTCGCAATGGCCGGCCGGGAACTGCCAGTTGGTGTCACGCACAAAGGCCGCCGTGGGCGTGCCATGGGTGTTGAGTGCAACGTGTGTTCGATCGGCACTCATGGTGCACAGCGTGCTGGCGTTGGCAGTAACGAGGGGGTCGCAGCCAATCACCAGGTCGGCGGCCGCCGTGGGCACGCGCGTGGTGTGGATGGCGTCCATGCGTCCGGCGATCTGGATGTGGCTCCAGGTGGCGCCGCCCTTTTGCGCCAGGCCCGCCGAATCCTGCGTGACGATGCCCTTGCCTTCGAGGTGCGCGGCCATGCCCAACAGTTGGCCGATGGTGATGACGCCGGTGCCACCAATGCCCGCGACGATGATGCCGTAGGCCTCGTGCGCCAAGGGGATCGCTGGTTCAGGCAGAGCGGGCAAGGTGAAAGGATCGACGCGTTGCGTGCTTTTGCGAGGTGACTTGAGCTGGCCACCGCTCACCGTCACGAAGCTGGGGCAAAAGCCCTTGACGCAGGACATGTCGTGGTTGCAGGTGCTCTGGTTGATGTGGCGCTTGCGGCCGAACTCGGTGTCCACCGGCTCCACGCTCAGGCAGTTGGATTGGGTGGAGCAATCACCGCAGCCTTCGCACACCAGTTCGTTGATGACGACGCGCTCGGTCACCGCCGGCATGGTGCCGCGCTTGCGGCGGCGGCGTTTCTCGGTGGCGCAGGTCTGGTCGTAGATGATGACGCTGCAGCCGGGCACCTCGCGCATCTGGCGCTGCACCGCGTCCAGGTCATCGCGGTGGTGCACGGTGGTGTCGGGGGCCAGGTTGGACACGCCCATGTACTTCTCGGGCTCGTCGGTGACGATGGCGATGCGCGACACGCCTTCGGCTTCCAGCTCGCGGCTCATCTCGGGCACGCGCAGGGTGCCGTCCACGGGCTGGCCGCCAGTCATGGCCACGGCATCGTTGAACAGAATCTTGTAGGTGATGTTGACCTTGGCGGCGATGCTCTGGCGCACGGCCAACAGGCCCGAGTGAAAGTAGGTGCCATCGCCCAAGTTGGCGAACACGTGCTTCTCGTCGGTGAAGGGTGCCTGGCCCACCCAGGTCACGCCCTCGCCGCCCATCTGCGTGAAGGTGGTGGTGCTGCGGTCCATCCACACCACCATGTAGTGGCAACCGATGCCGGCCATGGCGCGTGAACCTTCAGGCACCTTGGTGGAGGTGTTGTGCGGGCAGCCGCTGCAGAACCAGGGCGCGCGCTCGGCGTTGGCCTGGGGCACGACGACAGGGGCTTGCTCCTTGGCCTCGATCAGCGCCAGCCTTTGCGTGATGCGCTGGCGCAGGTCGCGGCCCATGGCATCCAACATGCCAAGCTTCTCAAGGCGTTGGGCAATGGCCTTGGCGATCAGCGACGGGTTCAGGTCGGCCTTGGCGCGCAACAGCCAGTTGGAGGCCGGGTTGGACATGGACCACTCGCCACCGCTGTGGTCGCCGTGGGTTTCGTTGAACTTGCCCAGCACATGGGGGCGCACATCTTCGCGCCAGTTGTAGAGCTCTTCCTTGAGTTGGTACTCGATGACCTGGCGCTTTTCTTCGATCACCAGGATCTCTTGCAGGCCGGTGGCGAATTCGCGCGTGGCGCTGGCCTCCAGTGGCCAGACGACGGCCACCTTGTGAACGCGGATGCCGATCTGAGCGCAGGTCACCTCGTCCAAGCCCAGGTCATGCAGGGCCTGCCGCATGTCGTTGTAGGCCTTGCCGCTGGCGATCAGACCCAGGCGCGCGTGCTTCGAGTCGATCACGGTGCGGTTCAAGCGGTTGGCGCGCACGTAGGCCAGCGCGGCGTACCACTTGTAGTCCATCAGCCGGGCCTCTTGCTCTAGTGGCGAGTCGGGCCAGCGGATGTGCAGGCCGCCGGGCGGCATGGTGAAATCTTCAGGCAGGATGATCTGCACGCGGTCGGGTTCGACCGACACGCTGCTGGACGATTCGACCACTTCCTGGATGACCTTCATGCCGGCCCACAGGCCAGAAAATCGGCTCATCGCGTAGGCATGCAGACCGAGGTCCAGAATTTCTTGAGCGCTGCTCGGAAAAAACACGGGCAGGCCGCAGGCCTTGAAGATGTGGTCGCTTTGATGGGCCACCGACGAGCTTTTGGCCACGTGGTCATCACCCGCCACGGCAATGACGCCACCGTGCTTGGCGGTGCCTGCCATGTTGGCGTGCTTGAACACATCGGAGCAGCGGTCCACCCCCGGACCCTTGCCATACCAAAGGCCGAATACGCCATCGAATTTTCGGTGTTCCGGGTACAGGTCAAGCTGCTGCGTGCCCCAGACGGCGGTGGCACCGAGCTCTTCGTTGACACCGGGCTGGAAAACCACGTGGTGAGCTTTGAGGTGCTCTTTGGCGCTCCACAAGGCCTGGTCGTAACCGCCCAGTGGCGAGCCACGGTAGCCGCTGATGAAGCCCGCTGTGTTGAGGCCTGCCGCCACATCTCTGGTGCGCTGCAGCATGGGCAAGCGCACCAGGGCTTGCACGCCGCTCATGAAGGCGGTTCCGTGTTCGATGGCGTACTTGTCGTCCAGCGTGAGAGACGCCAGGGCCTTGAGGACCGAATCGGGTAGCGGAGCGTTCATGACGAACTCCAAGCAGGCACATGCTGCAGAACCAGTGTAGGGATCTTGGCGCGGGCCGTCATCTCTTGATGTGCCGAATAGTCCGCAACGCAGGCCTCAATCTTTGGCCTTCAAACCAATGTGGGGATGCAACTGCATGCTCACCACCCGGGATTACCCGGAACATTTCGCAGCTTGGCGCATTGCGCCACAGTTGGCTTTGACTCACGGTCAGAACGAACTTTTTGTCTTTAAATACCGCCCACACCAACTTCGTATAGATCAATAATTGAGTCTGACTCAATCATTCAACCATGTCAGCATTGCAACGCGTGGCCCCCCGTCGTGTGAAGTCCCAGCTCCGGGTGACGGAGTTGCTGGCGGCTGCGCGCCAAGTTTTCTCTGACCAAGGTTTTCACCGCGCCACCACGGCCCAGATCGCCGAGGCGGCAGGCGTGTCCGAGGCCACCGTCTTCACCTACTTTCCGGGCAAGCGCGAGCTGTGCATCCAGGTCATCAAAGATTGGTACGACGAAATCAGCCTCAAATTGGAACGTGAGGTGCCGCGCCTGCAAGGCGTGCACGCCAAGCTCAGCCACGTGGTCAGGCAACACCTGCTCACCCTGCTGGCCGATGGCTCGGGCATGTGCGCCCTGGTGCTGGGCGAAGGCCGCACCAGCGCGCCCGAGCTGGCCGAGGTGATCACCGATTGCAAACGCCGCTACACCGCGCCCCTGATGGACTGCCTGGCCCAGGCCATGGCCGATGGCGAGGTGCGGCAAGACATGCCCTTGCGCCTGATGCGCGACCTGGTCTACGGTTCGATGGAGCACGTTCTGTGGGATTCGATCACCTCGCACAAGCGCCCGCCGATTGACGACACGGCCGAGCAACTGACGAGTTTGATCTGGAGTGCGCTGATGCCCCGCGATGCTTCGCTGGATGCCATGGCGCGCTTTCGCGATGAAGTGGTTGCGGCCTTGAAACAACTGGACAGCCAACGCGCCCCCAAGAAGCGCGCGAGGAAATGAACCATGCCTTTTGAATCTCTCATCAGCCCCAGATCAGACGAATTCAAGGCCAATGCGCAGGCCATGCAAGCCCTGATCGACGACCTGGACGGACAGCTGGCGCGCATCGCGCTGGGCGGCGGCGAAGGCCCCCGGGCCAAGCACGTGGCACGCGGCAAACTGCTGCCGCGTGATCGCGTTGATCTGTTGCTGGACCCGGGCACGCCCTTCCTGGAGATCGCGCCACTGGCCGGCCTGAACATGCACGACAACGACGCGCCTTGCGCCGGCGTGATCGCCGGCATTGGCCGTGTCTCAGGCGTGGAGTGCGTGATCGTGTGCAACGACGCCACCGTGAAAGGCGGCACCTACTACCCCATCTCGGTCAAGAAGCACCTGCGCGCGCAAGAGATCGCGCAGCAGAACCGCCTGCCCTGCATCTACCTGGTCGACAGCGGCGGTGCCAACTTGCCCAATCAGGACGAAGTCTTCCCCGACCGAGACCACTTCGGCCGCATCTTCTTTAACCAGGCGAACATGAGCGCCCAAGGCATCCCGCAGATCGCCGTGGTGATGGGCTCGTGCACCGCAGGCGGCGCCTACGTGCCCGCCATGAGCGACGAGGCCATCATCGTCAAGAACCAAGGCACAATCTTCTTGGGCGGCCCGCCCTTGGTGAAGGCCGCTACCGGCGAGGTGGTGAGCGTTGAAGACCTGGGCGGTGGCGATGTCCACACGCGCCTGTCGGGCGTGGCCGACCAACTGGCCAATGACGATGCCCACGCGCTGGCCCTGGCACGGCGCAGCGTGGCACAGATCAACTGGCGCAAGCCAACAGCGATGGCTTGCGCCACATCGCGGCCGCCGCGTTGCGCGCCAGACGAACTCAACGGCATCATCCCCAGGGATACCCGCAAGCCTTTCGATGTGCGCGAAGTCATCGCCCGCATCGTGGACGATTCCGAGTTCGATGAATTCAAACCGCGCTATGGCAGCACCCTGGTCACCGGCTTTGCCCACATCGACGGCATGCCCGTGGGCATCGTGGCCAACAACGGCATCTTGTTTTCCGAAAGCGCCAACAAGGGGGCGCACTTCATCGAGCTGTGCTGCCAGCGCAAGATCCCCTTGGTGTTCCTGCAAAACATCACCGGCTTCATGGTGGGGCGCAAGTACGAGAACGAGGGCATTGCCCGCGCCGGCGCCAAGATGGTGACGGCCGTGGCCTGCGCCGCCGTGCCCAAGTTCACCGTGATCATTGGTGGCTCGTTCGGTGCCGGCAACTACGGCATGTGCGGGCGCGCCTTCAACCCACGCTTCTTGTGGATGTGGCCCAACGCGCGCATCAGCGTGATGGGCGGCGAACAGGCCGCCAGCGTGCTGGCCACGGTCAAGCGCGACGGCATCGAGGGCAAGGGCGGCCAGTGGAGCGCCGACGAAGAAGCCGCGTTCAAAACCCCCATCCGCGAGCAATACGAGCAACAAGGTCATCCCTATTACGCCTCGGCCCGCCTGTGGGACGATGGCGTGATCCGCCCGGCGGACACACGGCGCGTGCTGTCCCTGGGCCTGAGTGCCAGCTTGAACGCGCCGATTGGCGAAACGCGCTTTGGCGTGTTCCGCATGTGAGCCCAAGGAGCACCCCATGAACCTGCCCACCCTTGACATCCAACAGCACGGCCACGTGGCCCAGGTCTGGCTGAACCGGCCCGACATCCGCAACGCCTTCAACGACGCCACCATTCAAGAGTTGACGCACGCCTTTCAATCGATCGGCCAGGATCAGCACGTGCGTGCCATCGTCCTGGGGGCCCACGGCAAGGCCTTCAGCGCCGGTGGCGACCTGAACTGGATGCGCGCCATGGCCGATTATTCCTGGGCCGAGAACCACGCCGATGCCTCGCACCTGGCTGGCATGCTCTGGGCCATCGCCAATTGCCCGGTGCCGGTGATCGCCCGCGTGCAGGGTGATTGCTACGGCGGCGGCGTGGGCCTGGTGGCGGCCTGCGACATGGCCGTGGCGGTCGACAGCGCGGGCTTTTGCCTGTCCGAGGTCAAACTGGGTTTGATCCCGGCCACCATCGCACCCTACGTGATCCGATCCATTGGTGAGCGCGCTGCACGCCGTTACTTCGTGACCGCTGAGCGCATGAACGCACAACGCGCCCTCGCCTTGGGCCTGGTGCAGGAGGTCTGCGCGGTCGATGCGCTGGACGCGAAGGTTGATGAACTTTTGCACGCCATCGTGGCCAACGGTCCGCACGCGGTGCGGGCCAGCAAGCGGCTGATCCGGGACACCGCCGGGGTGGCGCTCACGGCCGGTTTGCGCGACCAGACTGCGCGCACCATCGCGGACATCCGGGCCAGTGACGAAGGCAAGGCCGGGGTGAACGCCTTCCTGCACAAGACTACCCCACCCTGGCAAGGCAAGGCCCACTGATGTTCCAGAAAATACTCATCGCCAACCGGGGCGAGATCGCCTGCCGCATCGCTGCCACCGCGCGGCGCCTGGGCGTGCGCACCGTGGCTGTTTACGCCGATGCGGATGCCGACGCGGCACACGTGCACGCCTGCGACGAGGCCGTGCGCATCGGCCCGGCCGCGCCCCGAGAAAGCTACCTGCTGGGAGAGCGCATCCTCGCTGCCGCCCAAGCCACTGGCGCGCAGGCCATCCACCCCGGCTATGGTTTCCTGAGTGAAAACGCGGGCTTCGCGCAAGCCTGCTTTGACGCCGGCCTGGTGTTCATCGGCCCACCCGCGTCCAGCATCGCCGCCATGGGCAGCAAGTCGGCGGCCAAAGCTTTGATGGAAAAAGCCGGCGTCCCGCTGGTGCCCGGCTACCACGGCGATCGGCAAGAGCCCGCCTTCTTGCAGCTTGAGGCCGACCGCATCGGCTACCCAGTGCTGATCAAGGCCAGTGCGGGCGGTGGCGGCAAAGGCATGCGTGCCGTGCAGCGCAGCGAAGATTTCGCGGCCGCCCTCGCCACTTGCCAACGCGAAGCTGCCGCCAGCTTTGGCGACGACCGCGTGCTGGTCGAGCGCTATGTCACGCGGCCCCGCCACATCGAAATCCAAGTGTTTGGCGACAGCCAAGGCCACTACGTGCACCTGTTCGAGCGCGATTGCTCGGTGCAACGCCGCCACCAGAAGGTGCTGGAAGAAGCCCCCGCGCCCGGCATGAGCGCCGAGCGCCGCGCCGAGATGGGCGCGGCCGCCATCGCCGCGGCACGCAGCGTGGGCTATGTGGGCGCCGGCACGGTGGAGTTCATCGTTGAGCAAGATGGGCCCGATCCCGCCGGGGTCAGCCATTTCTATTTCATGGAAATGAACACGCGCCTGCAGGTCGAACACCCGGTGACCGAGGCCATCACCGGCCTGGATTTGGTGGAATGGCAATTGCGCGTGGCGTGCGGTGAAGCGCTGCCGCTCACCCAAGACCAGTTGGCCATCCAGGGCCACGCCATCGAAGCCCGCATCTGCGCCGAGAACCCCTTGCAGCAGTTCCTGCCTGCCACCGGCACCTTGAAGACCTACCGCCTGCCCGCCTCGTCCAGCTTCAGCGTCAGCCCGGTGCGCGTGGACAGCGGCGTGCGCGAAGGCGATGAGATCTCGCCGCACTACGACTCGATGATCGCCAAGCTCATCGTGTGGGGCCCGACGCGCGAGCAGGCCTTGGACAGGCTGGATGCCGCACTGGGCGATCTGCACATCACCGGCCTGCACACCAACGTGGCCTTCGTGCGGCGCATCATCCGCACGGCCTCCTTCCGGCAGGCCGACCTGGACACCGCCCTGATCGAGCGGGAGAGCGATGCGCTGTTCTCGCCCGCACCGCTGGACCCGCTGCTGGCCATGGCCGGTGTCGCGGCCCGCTTGTTGCACGACGAGAGCAAGGCGGTCACCGCCGATCCCTGGTCGCAACGCGATGGCTGGCGATTGCATGGCGGCACACGCCGGCCACTCGCCTTGACGCTGGATGGCGCGGTCATCAACGCCTCCTTGACCTGCCAGCCTGGCCGGCCGCACCGGCTTCAATGCGGCGAGCAGACCGCCGCGTTTGAAGCCAAAGCGCTGGGCCCCGACCGATTCGACATCACCCTGGCCGGACAACGCCTGACCATGGCGGTCTACCGCCACCGAGACCACTTCGAGGTTTTCGCCCCGGTTGGCCACGCCACGCTCAGCCTCATCGATCCACTGGCTCAGGCCAGCACCGCGCATGCGGGCGGACGGTTGACGGCCCTGATGCCCGGCCGTGTCGTGGCCTTGTTGGTGAAAGTGGGCGACACCGTCAAGTTGGGCGATGCGCTGGCCGTGACCGAAGCCATGAAAATGGAACACACCATGACCGCGCCGCGCGACGGTGTGGTCGCTGAACTGCTGTGCGCGCCCGGCGACCAGGTGCCCGAAGGGGCTGAGCTGCTGCGCCTGACCAACGAACCTTGAGAAGACCCCAAGCCATGCTCCCTCAACACGTCACCCTCGTTGAAGTCGGCCCGCGCGATGGCCTGCAGAACGAAGCACAAACCGTCAGCACTGCCGACAAGGTCGAGCTCGTGCACCGCCTGCAGCAAGCAGGCCTGCAACAGATCGAAGTCACCAGCTTCGTCAGCCCCAAGTGGGTGCCGCAGATGGGCGACAACGCCCAGGTCATGGCCGGCATCCAGCGCCAGGCCAGTGTGCGCTACTCGGTACTCACGCCCAACATGAAGGGCTTTGAAGGCGCGTTGGCGGCCAAGGCGGACGAGGTCGTGATCTTCGCGGCCGCCAGCGAGGCCTTCAGCCAGCGCAACATCAACTGCTCCATCGCGGAATCCATCGAGCGCTTCAGGCCCGTGGTCCAGGCCGCGCACGCGCATGGACTGAAGGTGCGCTCGGCCGTGTCCTGTGCACTGGGCTGCCCCTACCAGGGCGAGGTCAGCCTCGACCAGGTTGATGAGGTGGTGCAACGCTTGCTGGACATTGGCGCCGACCACATCGGCATCGCCGACACCATCGGCGTGGGCACGGCGGGCCGTGTGCAGACCGTGATGGAGTTGGCCCTCAAGCGCGTGCCCATCGCCGCGTTGAGCGGCCATTTTCACGACACCTATGGCCAGGCCCTGACCAACATCCACGCCTGCCTGCAGTTGGGCATCCACACCTTTGACAGCAGCATCGCCGGCCTGGGCGGCTGCCCTTATGCCAAGGGGGCCACCGGCAACGTGGCCACCGAGGACGTGGTCTACCTGCTGCACGGCCTGGGCATCCACACCGGCCTGGACCTTGACTTGCTGGTCGATGCTGGCGCCTTCATCTCCAACGTGCTGGGCCGCAAGCCGGTTTCGCGCGTGAGCAACGCCTTGCTGGCCAAAAGATCAGCGCCAACCCAAGCGGCACAGACCGCGGCCTGAGCAAGCACCACCATCCCCACCGAGGAGACACCTCATGCACGACCTGCCCGGACTTGATCACCAGCTTGGCGACGACATCAACGCGCTGCGCGATGCGGTGCGCCACTTCGCGCAAACCGAGATCGCCCCCCGCGCCGCCAGCATCGACCGCGAAGACCAGTTCCCCATGGACCTGTGGCGCAAGCTCGGCGATCTGGGCGTGCTGGGCATCACCGCGGCCGAAGAATACGGCGGCGCCAACATGAGCTACCTGGCCCACATGGTGGCCATGGAAGAGATCAGCCGCGCCTCGGCCTCGGTGGCCCTGAGCTACGGCGCGCACTCCAACCTGTGCGTCAACCAGATCCACCGCACCGGCACCGATCTGCAAAAGCGCAAGTACCTGCCCAAGCTGATCACGGGCGAGCACATTGGTGCACTGGCCATGAGCGAACCGGGCGCGGGCTCTGACGTGGTCAGCATGAAACTGCGCGCCGAACTCAAAGGCGATCACTACGTGCTCAACGGCACCAAGATGTGGACCACCAACGGGCCGGATGCCGACACCCTGGTCGTGTATGCCAAGACCGAGCCCGAGCGCAAGGCGCAAGGCATCACCGCCTTCATCATCGAGAAGAGCATGACTGGCTTCAGCATCGCGCAGAAGCTGGACAAGCTGGGCATGCGCGGCTCGAGCACGGGCGAGCTGGTCTTCAACAACGTGCGCGTGCCCGTCGAGAACGTGCTGGGCCAGGTCAATGGCGGCGTGAAGATGCTGATGAGCGGGCTGGACTACGAACGCGCCGTGCTGTCGGGCGGCCCCTTGGGCATCATGCAGGCGGTGATGGACAACGTGGTGCCCTACATCCACGAGCGCCAGCAGTTCGGCCAGGCCATTGGTGAGTTCCAGTTGATCCAGGGCAAGGTGGCCGACCTGTACACCACCTTGCAAGCGGGCCGCTCATTTGCCTACACCGTGGCCAAGAATCTGGATGCCCTGGGCCCGGACCATGCCCGCCAAGTGCGCAAGGACTGCGCCTCGCTGATCCTGTGGTGTGCCGAGAAGGCCACCTGGATGGCGGGTGAAGGCATCCAGATTTTTGGTGGCAATGGCTACATCAACGACTACCCGCTGGGGCGGCTGTGGCGCGATGCCAAGCTGTACGAGATCGGTGCGGGCACGTCTGAGATCCGGCGCATGCTGATCGGGCGCGAGCTCTTCAACGAGACCGCCTGAGGAGATGAGATGACGGACATGCTCGATCCCATTGTGATCCTGGCCGCTCAGCGCACGCCGATTGGCGGTTTTCAAGGTGCCTTGTCATCATTGAGCAGCCCAGCCTTGGGTGGTTTGGCCATCGCGGGTGCCCTGGCCGAAGCCGGGGTACCCGGCGAGCAGGTCGACGAGGTATTGATGGGCTGCTGCCTGATGGCCGGTGTGGGCCAGGCGCCAGCACGACAGGCTTTGCTCGCGGCGGGCCTGCCCGTCAGCGTGCCAGCCACCACGCTGAGCAAGATGTGCGGCTCGGGCATGAAAACCGTGATGCTGGCGCACGACCAGTTGCGCGCCGGCATGGCCGACGTGCTCATCGCTGGCGGCATGGAATCGATGAGCAATGCGCCCTACCTGCTGCCCTCGGCCCGCGCAGGCCAGCGCCTGGGCCATGGTCAGATGATCGACCACCTGTTCTTCGATGGCCTGCAAGATGCCTACGATGGCCAACTGATGGGCCTGCACGCCGACCGCATGGCGCAGCGACTTGGCTTTGACCGGGCCAGCCAGGATGCCTATGCGCTCAGATCAGTGCAACGCGCGCAGGCCGCCGTGGCCAGCGGCCTGTTTGCCGCCGAGATCATCGCCGTTCAAGTGCCCGGAGCCAAGGGCGCGCCCAACCGCACGGTGGACACGGACGAGACGCCCGGCCAGTGCCTGCCCGACAAGATCGCGCGGCTCAAGCCCGCCTTCCGCAGCGTGGACGATGGCGGCACGGTGACGCCAGCCAGCTCGGCGTCGATCTCGGACGGCGCGGCGGCGCTGGTGCTGTGCCGCGAAAGCACCGCCCGCGCACACGGTTGGACGCCCCTGGCGCGGCTCGTGGCCCACAGCACCCGCGCGGCCGAACCCGGCGATTTCGCCAGCGCACCGGTGGGTGCCATCACCAAGCTGATGTCGCGCGCCGACTGGACCCTGGACCAGGTGGACCTGTTCGAGATCAACGAGGCCTTCGCGCTCGTGCCCATGATCGCCATCCGCGAGCTGGGCTTGAACGACGCGCGGGTGAACACACGCGGCGGTGCCTGCGCCATGGGGCACCCCATCGGGGCCACCGGCGCGCGCATCATCGTCACGCTGCTGCACGCCCTGCGGCAAAGCGGCGGGCGGCGCGGGGTGGCGGCCCTGTGCATCGGCGGTGGCGAGGCCACGGCGGTGGCGCTTGAGTTGGCAGCAGGGCAAGGCTAGGAGGGCAGTCAAGCGCCAGGACGACGACACCGTGGTGTTCGCATGAAAAAAAAGCCATGGAAGACCCACGGATCAGCAACCACGGCGAGCCCATGCCCTTCGACGGCAAGCGCATGATCTACGGCAGGTTCAAGGTCATCTTGGAGGCATAGGCTGCGATGCGCCGCTGCCAGAAGGCGAGGCCAAACACGGCCATGCCTCCCAACCAGGCGCCCAGCGCATTGGCCATGTTGAAGGCCGAGTGGTTCAGCGCGATGGCCACGATGGTGCCCACTACCATGCCCGGGCAGAACAGGCCCAACACCAGGGGCGCGGCGTCGATCGACAGGCCCGTTACCTCGGCCAGCAAGGGCTTGATGTAACTGAACACCGAGCGCATGCTGCAGAAGCCCACAGCACCGATGACCACGCCAAGCACGTTGGTGCTGCCTGAATCACGGAAATCGGTCGCGGTGGGAAACAGGGTTCATGGCAGGGCAAGGACAACCAACAAGGGGTAACCACGTCACCAGTCTCACGCAGTGTTCTGTACAGCAACAATCTGAAAGGTTGTGGGGCTTTATCCGGCCAAACGCCATGCTGAGGGCGACGTGCCCGTCCAGCGGCGGAACGCCCGCGTGAACCCGCTCACCTCGGCAAAACCGAGCAAATAAGCGATCTCGCTGACCGAATAAGCCGTGCGATCCAGGTATTCCAGCGCCAGGGCGTGCCGGGTGTCATTGATGAGGTCGCGGTAGGTGGTGCCTGCATCGGCCAGTTTGCGTTGCAAGGTGCGAGGGTTCAGGCCGAGCGCTTCGGCCACCTCGGCTTGAGGCGGATCGCCAGCGGGCAAACGTTCCTGCAACAACCGCTTCAGCCGCACCAAGAGTTGGGAGGGGCCATCTTGCTCACCCATGTGCGACAAGTAGCGCCCGGCGGCCTCCTCGTTCACCCGGACCAATTCGGCATTGGCATGCATCAGGCGCCGGCCCAGGGTGGCCTCGTCGATCAACAAGGCATTGTCCGCACAGGCATAGATCGGCACCAACCGGAAAGCCTTTTCAAGGGCCTCGTTCTGCGCGGGACGGGGTCGTTGCAAGCGCAGTTCCAGCGGCTTGAAGTCGGGCCCGTCAAGCATGTAGCAGGCATGGACGATGACCAGCACCAAAGCGTCCAGCGCACACCACACCACCTCGGCATCATCGGGGGTCAGCAAATCCGCATCGACCTTGATGGTCAGTCGGCCCACCCCATCCTCTTGCACGAACTGGATTTCGCCTGCATTGGTGACCAGTCGGAAGTAGCGCGTCATGCGCTCGAACATGCTGGCCAGGTCACTGGAGGCCAAAAGTGCGAACCCCAGTGCATGGAATGTGGACACAGCGATCTGCCGCGCCACCGACACCCCCAACAAGGGATCACCCGTGGCCTGGAGCGCGAGCTTCCAGAATTCAATGACCTGCCGTGACGGGTAACGTGCCAGAGGGTCGGCCAACAAGGTCACATCCAGGCCAGCCTGGCCCATCAAGGCCTCCGCATCCACACCTTTCCCATCGACCGCACGTTTGAGCGCGGACACCCAACTCGACAAAGAGGTAAAGCGGCTGGCGGGAAAATTAGACAAGGTGTGCCGGAACTGAAGTAGGCCTCAAACGACAAGGCAAGTGCTGGGCGCGGCATGTTCGAACAAGTCAGTGTCGTGCACAGGCAAGACGCCAGGGGCCGTGCGGGAAAAAGATTATGCATCGACGCCATCCGTCACAAGCCATTGACCTGCCCTCCATGACAACCCATCCGACCACCGACCTGCAGCGCACTCAGCTCATCCGCCAACAGGTCTCCGCGCTTGGCAATGCGGCACGATCCCGCCACCCTTGGCTGGCGCACCAGAACGCCATCGGAATGACCATCCAGGTGATCGCCATCGCCGGCATGGGCTTGTGCAGCTCGCTCTACCTGGCCGGTTGGCTGCCCTGGTGGGGCGCCATTCCCCTGATCGGCATGCTGGCTTCCTTGACCCACGAGATCGAGCATGACCTGATCCACCTGCTGTACTTCAAGCAACACCCCTGGGTGCAGCATGCGCTGTTGCTGGCGGGCTGGTTGTCACGCCCCTCGACGGTCAACCCTTGGATGCGTCGGCACATGCATTTTCACCATCACAAGAAGGCCGGTGACGCGTCCGATTTTGAAGAGCGGGCCATCACCAACGGCGAGCGATGGGGGCTCAAGCGCTTGCTCATGACCATGGACAACATGCTGGCCATCGTGCTTCGACCGGTCACGATGCACCACATCCTGCGCCAGTACATCAAGGATGTGGAGAATCCCCGCACCCGCGCCGAATGGACGGCGGCCCTCGGCCGCAAGGCCCTTTCCTACTTCCCACTGGGCCATGCCTTCTGGGCAGGCTGGCATGCGTTCGTGGTCTTTCACCTGGCGGACCTGATCGCCACCGGTCTGGGGCAACCCATCGCCTGGTCGGCAGGCATGCTCTGGGCGATGTCGGTGCTGGACGCCGTGACGGTCTGTTTGATTGCACCCAACATCTTGCGCAACTTCTGCCTGCAGTTCATCAGCTCGAACATGCACTACTACGGCGATGTCGAGGTCGGCAACGTCATGCAGCAAACACAAGTTCTGAACCACCCGCTGTTCTGGCCCATGCAGCTTTTCTGCTTCAACTTTGGCTCAACCCATGCCATCCATCATTTTGTGGTCGGGCAGCCCTTCTACCTGCGCCAGATGATTGCCTCGCAAGCGCACGAGATCCTGCGCAGCCATGGCGTGCGCTTCAACGATCTGGGCACCTTCCAGCGTGCGAATCGATTGGCTTTCGAAAAAGCCGTCACGGCCCCTTGAGCAAATCATCAATCATCGCCTTCACCGCCTTCAGCTGCGGCGCAGACTGCTTGGCAAAGTTCGGCGCCGCCGGGTTCAAAGCCGCGAATTTCTCGGTGTAACCCCAGAAGTCCCAGCACCCTTTGGGATTGAAGCGGTACGGGTCGGTCAAAGCACGGCCCTTGGGATCACTGGGTTTGACCTGCGGATAAAGAATCACCATGCGCCCGGCCTCGGCCCAGCGGTTGTAGCCCGCCTCCTTCACGAACTGCAAACCAAACTTCTGGCGCCCGGTCTTGAAGCTCTGCCCCTGCTCGCACCCATGAAAGGCCACGTGCAAACGACAGTTCGCACCAGCCTGTTCACAGGCCTTGGGCACATAGACCCAGCCCGTGCTGTCCAGGCTGCTGAACACTTTCTTGTCGTCATACGGGGTCTGCTTGAACTGCTTCAAGGAACCCTCATCAGCCGTGCCCGCCTGCCAATCCGGCGTGCCTGGGTAAAGCCACTTCAACAGCTCACCGGCCGCGTCCAGGTTGCACTGCGTCAGGAAAGGGGTGTGTGTCAGGCTGCACGCCTGGCTGGCCTGCGGGCTGGGAAAGCCATGCCCGGCCTGGCTGTTTGCCTCGCGGTGGATCTGCGCCAGGGGCACGCCCAGGCGTTCGTAGAATTTCTGCACGGCACTGACCAGTTGGGGGTCGACGACGTGGTCCTGGCCACCTGAAAACAACCAGACACGGTGGCTCTTCAGGTGAAAGGTGTCATCGATGGCATGGGCCTTGGCATTGCCGGCCACGGCGTTCTGACTGAACACCAGGTACACGTCGGGGTTGAAGACCTGGCAACCGCCACCGAAGGCGTGCGCCACGTCCAGCGCGAAGTTCTGGTCGGCCGGGCACGAACAGTTGAACATGGCGGTGGACACGCTGCCCCGCGAGCACCCGTAAGGGCCACCGGCCAGCACAGCCGCACCACTCAAAGAGGCCGAGTAAGCGACCTCGAACTGCCCGGCCATGTAGGCGCCCGAGGACAGACCCGATACCGTGACGGCATCGGGCTGCAAACCCAGGGCGGGCAGACGGGACAAGACTTGGGCCTGAACAGCAGGCAGCATCAGACTGATGAGAAGGATGGCCAGCCAGCGGGGCAAGGCCCGCCATGGACGCCATAGCGCAAGGTGATCCGTCATGGAACGCTCCCTGGTTTTGAACCGACATTGCTGCGGCGCAGCATTTCGCGCAGCTTAACGCTCCCTGACCTGGAATGTAAAGAGAGCCGTTCAGCTCACAGAAACCGCTCCAGCAGGCGCCTTGATGCCACGTCCAGCGCCAGCCGGTCGCGCACCGCGAACTGCACGCCGTGGCTGCTGGTGATCAACAAGGCGCCGCCCGCCAGTCGGCGGATGTCGTCCTCAGTCTTGAGCACAAAAAAGGCGGGGCCACGGTCGGTGGACACCGCCCAGGTGCTGGGCGTGCCGAAGGTGGACACGGCTTCCAGGCGCTCGATCACCGGCGTGAATTCGCGAAGGGCCAGCTCGTCTTGCAGCAGTTGGCGCGGCGCCTCGGGCAGCGCACTCAAGCGCGTGATCCAGGCCAGCTCACGGCCGTGCGTGTCGACCAGCGAGACGCCATCGTCGGGCGCGGCAATCGGGAAGGCCCGCACCGGCGTCACGCCCTCATGGTGCACGCCCTGCGCATCCGTCAGGACCAGCCGGCCGAAAGCATCGCGGGCCAGCGTGAACGTCATCATTGCATCGCTGCTGCTCATGCCAGAAACTCCGTGTTGCCAACCTGGGCCTGTTGTTCCTTGCGCGCCTGGGCATCGTACAAACGCCAGTAGGCGCCCTGCTTGGCCATCAGCTCGTCGTGCGGGCCGACCTCGACCACGCGGCCTCGGTCCATCACCACCAGGCGGTCGGCCTTGCGCAGCGTGGACAAGCGGTGGGCAATGGCAATGGTGGTGCGGCCTTGCACCAGGTTGTCCAGCGCTTTCTGGATCTCTTTCTCGGTCTCGGTGTCCACCGACGAGGTGGCCTCGTCCAGGATCAGGATGCGCGGATCGATCAACAAGGCCCGCGCGATCGAGATGCGCTGGCGCTCGCCGCCCGACAGGCCCTGGCCGCGCTCGCCCACCAGCGAGTCATAGCCTTGCGGCAAGCGCAGGATGAATTCGTGCGCATGCGCCGCGCGGGCAGCCGCCACGATCTCGGCGCGCGTGGCCTCGGGCTTGCCGTAGGCGATGTTCTCGGCGATGGTGCCAAAGAACAAAAAGGGCTCTTGCAGCACCAGCCCGATGTGGCGCCGGAAATCGGCCACACCCACGCGGCGGATGTCGATGCCATCGATGCGGATGGCGCCTTCGCTCACGTCGTAGAAGCGGCAAATCAAGTTGACCAAGGTGCTCTTGCCCGAGCCGCTGTGGCCCACCAGGCCGATCATCTCGCCCGGCTGGATGTCCAGGCTCAGGTCGCGGATCACGGCGCGGCTGCCGTAGCGAAAGCCAATGCCTTCCATCTGCAAGCGGCCCTTCACGGTGGGCAAGGCCACCGGTTGCGTGGGCTCGGGCACGTTCGACACATGGTCCAGGATGTCAAAAATGCGCTTGGCGCCAGACGCGGCCTTTTGTGTGACCGAGACGATGCGGCTCATTGAATCCAGCCGGCCATAAAAGCGCCCGATGTAGGCGATGAAGGCGGTGAGCACGCCCACCGTGATTTGCTGGTGCGCCACCAGCCAGATGCCAAACGCCCACACCACCAGCAGCCCGATCTCGGTCATCAGCGAGACGGTGGGCGAGAACAGCGACCAAGTCTTGTTGAGCTTGTCGTTGATGGCCAGGTTGTGCCAGTTGGCGTCCTTGAAGCGCTTGGCCTCGCGCTGCTCTTGCGCAAAGGCCTTGACCACGCGGATGCCGGGGATGGTGTCGGCCAGCACATTGGTGACCTCGCCCCAGACGCGGTCGATCTTCTCGAAACCGGTGCGCAGTCGGTCGCGCACCAGGTGGATCAGCCAGGCGATGAAGGGCAGCGGCAGCAGGGTGACCAAGGCCAGCCAGGGGTTGATCGAGAACAGGATGATCGCCGTCATGGTGATCATCAGCACATCGGTGGCGAAATCGAGCGCGTGCAGCGACAGGAAGACACTGATGCGGTCGGTTTCACTGCCAATGCGCGACATCAGATCGCCGGTGCGCTTGGTGCCAAAGTACTCCAGCGACAGGTTCAGCAGGTGCTCAAAGGTGCTGGTGCGCAGGTCGGCGCTGATGCGCTCGGACACCAGCGCCAGCACATAGGTGCGTGCCCAGCCCAGGCTCCAGGCCAGCAGGGCCGAAATCAGCAAACCGCCCAGCAAGGCCGCCACATACCAGGTGTCGATGGTCTGGCCGCTCTGGAAGGGGATCAGCACCTTGTCCATCAGCGGGATGCTGAGGTAGGGCGGCACCAGCGTGGCGGCGGTCGAGGCCAGGGTCAGGCCGAAACCGAGCGCCAGCTTGCCCTGATAAGGCTTGGCGAAGCGCCACAGGCGCAGCAGCACCCAGGTCGAGGGCGGCTCATCCAGGCTGCGGGCGCAGGCAGGACAATCCTCGCTGTCGGGCGGCAGCGGGGCGTGGCAACTGGGGCACAGCGGCAGGCCATCGTCGTCCTGGGCGGGCGGGGCCCCGGCTTTCAGCAGCGCCTGCTGGCGGTCAAAAAATCTCTGAAAACCTTGGGCGGCTGGCCCCAGGGCCATGGTGAAGTGCCAGTGGGCCAGCCGTTTTTGCACATTGTGCAACTCGAGGGTGCCCACCCCGGCGTGGTCAACTTGACGCAAAGCCAGCCCCTCGGCCAGGGGCCAGGACTGCCAGGCGCCCTCCGGGGCGTCGCGGGAAAGCAAGCGGCGGTCGGTCAGCACCAAAACACCCTGGGAAAACCGCAAGCGCGGGTCCAGGTCAACCATCAGCGTGGCTAAAACGTTCTCTTCTTTTGTGAGCTGGGCCTGCAGGCCTGCCTGAGCGTGTTCGGTCAGGGCCCCGCGAGCGTCAACAGGATGATGATGTTGCATTTTGATTTCGTAGCGCAATCGCGGATTCTCGCCGAATCGGCACCACTTGCGGCAAGGGTGACTGTGAGCAGCCCCTGTGTCCTCAAGCACAATCCTGAGTCGCGCACCGCCTGAACGGTCGCCAGAACGCACAAGAACATGACAAGAATGGACGACATCAAACTGCTGCGCATCAATTATTTGCGCGGCCCCAATGTCTGGACCTACCGCCCCGTGCTGGAGGTCTGGCTGGATTTGGGTCTGCTGGAAGATTACCCCTCCAACCTGCTGCCCGGGTTCAACGACAGGCTGGTGGCGCAGTTGCCAGCCCTGATCGAACACCATTGCGGCGTGGGCGAGCGCGGCGGTTTCCTGGAGCGCCTGAAAGAAGGCACCTGGGCCGGGCACGTGCTGGAACACGTCGTGATCGAGCTGCTCAACCTGGCCGGCATGCCGACCGGCTTTGGGCAAACCCGCAGCACCTCGACCACCGGCGTCTACCGCATGGTGTTCCGCGCCCGCGACGAACACGTGGCCAGAGCTGCCCTGGCCGAAGGCCCCCGCCTGCTGATGGCGGCCATCAATGAACAGCCTTTTGACGTGCCTGCCGCCGTGGCCAAGGTGCGCGACCAGGTGGACGAGCGCTACCTCGGCCCGAGCACGGCCTGCATCGTGTCCGCCGCCACCGACCGGTGCATTCCGCACATCCGCCTGAATGACGGCAACCTGGTGCAGCTGGGCCATGGCGCCCGCCAGCGCCGCATCTGGACGGCCGAGACCGACCTCACCAGCGCCATCGCCGAAGGCATTGCCAGCGACAAGGACCTGACCAAGGGCCTGCTCAAGGCCTGCGGCGTGCCCGTGCCCGAGGGCGAAGTGGTCGACAGCCCCGCCGCCGCCTGGGAAGCCGCGCAAGACATCGGCCTGCCCGTGGTGGTCAAGCCCAGCGACGGCAACCACGGCCGGGGCGTGGCCCTGGACCTGAGAACCCAGGCCGAAGTCGAAGCCGCCTTCAAGGTGGCCGACCGGCACGGCAGCGAGGTCCTGGTCGAGAAATTCATCCGTGGCCACGAACACCGCCTGCTGGTGGTGGGCGGCAAAGTGGTCGCCGCCGCCCGGGGCGAAGCCGCCTGGGTGACCGGCGATGGCCGCTCCACCATCATGCAGTTGATCGATGCGCAGTTGAACACCGACCCGCGCCGGGGCCTGAACGAGGATTTCCCGCTCAACATCATCAAGCCTCTGGAAGACGCGGCCGTGCTGCTCGACCTGCGGCGCCAAAGCCTGAGCATCGACGCCATCCCCGATCCGGGCCGCCAGGTGCTGATCCAGCGCAATGGCAACGTCGCCCTGGATTGCACCGATGAAGTGCACCCCGACGTGGCGCACGCGGTCACGCTGGCGGCGCGCGTCGTGGGCCTGGACATTGCGGGTGTTGATGTGGTCGCACAAGACATTTCCCGCCCCTTGAAAGCGCAAGGCGGCGCCATCGTTGAAGTGAACGCCGGCCCCGGCCTGCTGATGCACCTGAAGCCGGCCGAAGGCTCGCCCCGCCCAGTCGGCCGCGCCATCGTCGATCACCTCTTCCCGGAAGACGACGACGGCCGCATCGCCATCGTGGGGATCACCGGCTCGCAGGGCACCAGCACCTTGGCGCGCCTGGTCACCTGGCTGATCCACCTGAGCGGCAAATACGTGGGCCTGGCCTGCCGAGACGGCCTGTACCTGGACCGCCGCCTCGTCGATCGCCAGGATGCCGCCCACTGGGAAGCCGGCCACCGCCTGCTGATGAACCGCGCGGTGGAAGCCGCCGTGTTCGAGTCCGGCGCCCGCGCCATCCTGCGCGACGGCCTGCCCTACGACCGCTGCCAGGTGGGCGTGGTCACCGACCTGGAAGGCGCGGCCGATCTGGCCGAATTCGACATCAGCGAGTCTGACCAACTGGTCAAGGTGATGCGCACGCAGGTAGACGTGGTCCTGCCCGAAGGCGCGGCCGTGCTCAACGCGAACGACGAGCGCATCGCGGCCATGGCCTCGCTGTGCGACGGCCAGGCCCTGCTCTATGCCGAGAACCCGCAACTGGCCACCATCGTGGCGCACCGCGCCCAAGGTGGCCGCGCCGTTTTCATGCGCCAGGGCATCGTCGTGCTGGCCAACGGCGCTTTTGAAAACACCCTGAGCGAACTGAGCAGCCTGACCTTGCGGCAAGGTCGCGGCACGCCAGTGTCGGCCGACACCTTGCTGGCCGCCGTGGCCGCCGCCTGGGCGCTGGACATCAAGCCTGATCTGATCACCGCGGGCATCGAGACCTTCGACGCCGACCTGTCGCCGGCCCGGCCCACGCTGGGTTTTGCCTACGCCCGCTGAAGACGCAAAGTACAAGAAGAGAGACACGCTGATGGACGTTTCCCGCATCCGGGCACTGAGGGGCCCCAACCTCTGGAGCCGACACACCGCCGTGGAGGCCATCGTGGCCTGCACCGAGGCCGAACGCTCGATCGTCAACCTGCCGGGCTTCGAGGCCCGCGTGCGTGCGCTGTTCCCGACGATTGGCGCTTTGCAGCACCGGGGGGCCAACACCAAGGTCTCACTGGCGCATGTGCTGGAGATCGCCGCGCTGGCGCTGCAGGCTCAGGCCGGCTGCCCGGTCACCTTCAGCTGCACCGCCGTGACGGTGGAGCCGGGCGTGTACCAGGCCGTGGTCGAGTATTCAGAAGAAGCCGTGGGCCGACTGGCCTTCGAGCTGGCGCAGGCCCTGGTCAACGCCGCCCTGAACAGCAGCGATTTCGACGTGGACGCCGCCATCACGCAACTGCGCGAGTTGGACGAGAGCGAGCGGATGGGCCCCAGCACCGCCGCCATCGTGGACGCCGCCATCGCGCGTGGCATCCCCTGGCGCCGCCTGACACAAGGCAGCCTGGTGCAGTTCGGCTGGGGCTCACGCCAGCGCCGCATCCAGGCCGCCGAGGTCGACTCGACCAGCGCCGTGGCCGAGGCCATCGCGCAGGACAAAGACCTGAGCAAGAAACTGCTGCACGCCGCTGGCGTGCCCGTGCCCATGGGCCGCCCGGTGCAATCGTTGGACGAAGCCTGGGCCGTGGCGCTGGAGATCGGCCTGCCCGTCGTCGTCAAGCCCCAAGACGGCAACCAGGGTAAGGGCGTGACGGTCAACCTCGTCAGCCGCGAGCACCTGGACATCGCCTACAAGGCCGCCTTTGAGTACGGCGAGGTCATGGTCGAGAAATACCTGCCTGGCGACGATTTCCGCCTGCTGGTCGTGGGTGACCGCCTGGTGGCCGCCGCCCGCCGCGACCCGCCGCAAGTGATTGGCGATGGCGTGCACACCGTGCGCCAACTGGTCGACATCGTCAACCTGGACCCCAAGCGCGGCGAAGGCCACGCCACCTCGCTCACCAAGATCCGTTTTGATGACATCGCTGTGGCGCGCCTGAATGTGCAAGGCCTCAAACCCGATTCGGTGCCCGACAAGGGCCGCCGCGTCATCCTGCGCAACAACGCCAACCTGAGCACTGGCGGCACCGCCACCGACGTGACCGATGACGTGCACCCCGAAGTGGCCGCGCGCGCCGTGGCCGCCGCACAAATGGTAGGGCTGCACATTTGCGGTGTTGACGTGGTCTGCGAGACCGTGCTCAAGCCGCTGGAAGAGCAACATGGCGGCATCGTCGAGGTCAACGCCGCGCCCGGCCTGCGCATGCACCTGACGCCCTCCTTCGGCAAAGGCCGGCAAGTGGGCGAGGCCATGGTGGCCAAGATCTTCGGCCCCGGCGACGATGGCCGCATCCCCGTGGTGGCCGTCACCGGCACCAATGGCAAGACCACCACTGCGCGCCTGATCGCGCACCTGCTGGCCGCCACCGGCCTGCGCGTGGGCATGACCAACACCGATGGCGTCTACGTTGAAGGCCGCCAAATCGACAGCGGCGACTGCAGCGGCCCCAAGAGCGCCCGCAACGTGCTGCTGCACCCGGATGTGGATGCCGCTGTGTTCGAGACCGCCCGTGGTGGCGTGCTGCGCGAGGGCTTGGGCTTTGACCGCTGCCAAGTGGCCGTGGTCACCAACATCGGCTCGGGCGACCACCTGGGCTTGAACTACATCACCACGGTGGAAGACCTGGCCGTGCTCAAGCGTGTGATCGTGCAGAACGTGTCGCCCAAAGGCTATGCCGTGCTGAACGCGGTCGATCCCAATGTGTCGGCCATGGCCAGCAAGTGCCTGGGCGAAATCATTTTTTTCGCGCAAAGCCACCACCACCCTGTGATGACCACGCACCGCGCGCAGAACAAGCGCACCGTGTTCGTAGATGGCGAAGGCGACAACAAAGCCGTCGTGGCTGCTCAAGGTGCCTGGCGCGAGCGCATCCCGCTGCGCGACATCCCCATCACCCGCAACGGCACCATCGGCTTCCAAGTTGAGAACGTGCTGGCCGCCGTGGCCGCCGCCTGGGGCGTGGGCCTGGACTGGGACGCTGTGCGCAGCGGCCTGGCCAGCTTCGTGAACGACGCCGACAACGCCCCCGGCCGCTTCAACGTGATGGACTACAAAGGCGCCACCGTGATCGCCGACTACGGCCACAACCCGGACGCCATGCGCGCCCTGGTGGCCGCCGTGGAAGGCATCCCGGCCAAGCGCCGCTCGGTGGTCATCAGTGGTGCGGGCGACCGCCGCGACGACGACATCCGCGAACAGACCGCCATCCTGGGCGACGCCTTTGACGACGTGCTGCTGTTCCAGGACGCCTGCCAGCGTGGCCGCGTCGATGGCGAAGTGCTGGCCCTGCTGCGCGACGGCCTGAAAGACGCCAAACGCACCCGCAACATCGACGAGATCCGCGGCGAATTCGTGGCCATCGACACCGCTTTGCACCGTTTGTCTCCGGGGGATCTGTGCCTGATATTGGTGGATCAAGTGGAAGACGCGCTGGCACACTTGGCCAAACGCGTCGCTGAATCTACGCCCTCTTGAGATGAACCACCTGCGCCTGAAAGCCCTGACCATCGCCCTGCCCCTGGCCGCCCTGCTGGGCTGTGCCACCGTGCAGGTGACCCGCGTGGCCACGGGCGGACCAGAGACGGCCTACGAGCTGGAAGGCACCAGCATCGAGCAGTTGGAAACCGAGGCCCAGCGCCTGTGCCCCCATGGCCATGACATCAAGCGGCAATCGCACAACTACCAGCGCTTGGCCAACGACCAGCTCTACCCCGTGCGCCTGTGGGACCGCATCACCGGCAACCTGAACACACCCACCAACAGCAAGGCGCAGATGGCCGTGGTGTGCAAAGCGCCCCCGCCATGAACAATTCCCGCCCTGGCCACTTATCGGTCAGCGCGGTCTGCGGATAAGACCTACATTTCATTGACAGCTTGTGTCATTGATCTTGAGGTTCTCCATGAACGCAGTCTCATCGATCGGCCGATCCGGCATGACCGCAGCCCTCCAGCAACTGGAGAGCTCGGCCCACAACATTGCCAACGGGCAAACGTCGAATTTCAAACGCGAGGTCGTCAACCAACGCGAGTTGCCCAACGGCGGCGTGACCACCACCATCGAGCAAACCCAGACCATCGGGCACGACCTGGCCGCCGACATCGTGAAGCAGATCTCGTCCACCTACTCCTTTCAGGCCAACCTGCACACCATGCGCACCCAGCAGGACATGATGGGCACGCTGATCAACCTGCAGGCCTGACGGCACCTTAGCCCGCTGGCTTACACTCATTGGGAAAGCCCCAATGAGCCCCAACACACCTCCCCCATCAGCGCTTGAAGCGCCCTTCCCCTTGGTCCACTGGACCGAGGCCGAACAAGATCAATCCGCCCGCTGGCGCTCTGAAAGCGCCGCCCCCCCGCCCAAGCGCGTGGTGCTGGCCGATGACCGCATGAGCGCCGACACCGCTTACCGACTGGCCTGCGAAGGCACCGGCCTGTTGTGGCGTGGCGACTACCAAAACGCCCGGCACCTGGTGCAGGCCCTGGTGCGGCGCAACGATCGCAAAACCCGCAAAAATTCAACAACACCGGCCGAGGCCTTCAACCTGCACCGCCAAGCCCAGGCCCAGCGTGCGCGTGTTCTGGGCATGGTGCTGATCCCGCTGGACGCCGACCACGCGATCCCGCTGCGGCGCGCGCCTGATGCACAGCAAGCTTGCGTGGAGGCCTATGGCCCTGGGAGCGAAGCCAGCGTGGTCTCTCTGCGCGAGTTGCTGGGCCTGATCGGTGCGCACGAGTGGCGCAAGAAGGGGGTCGAGATCCCCTTCCTCAAGGCCCGCATCCACCCGCACTACGGCGTGTTTTCGCCAGTGCGGGGCGAGTACATCGACCTGCTGGCCAAGGCCCCGCTGCCCGCCAGCAAAGCACTGGCCTTCGACATCGGCACGGGCACCGGCGTGATCGCCGCCGTGCTGGCCCGCCGTGGCGTGGGCCGCGTGGTCGGCACCGACCAAGACCCACGGGCCCTGGCCTGCGCACGCGAAAACATCGACCAGCTGGGCTTGGCTGCCAAGGTGGACATCGTGCAGGCCGATTTGTTCCCCGAAGGCCGCGCGCCCTTGATCGTCTGCAACCCGCCCTGGGTGCCAGCCCGCCCCAGCTCGCCCATTGAGCACGCGGTGTACGACCCCGACAGCCGCATGCTGAAGGGCTTCCTGAATGGCTTGGCCGAGCACCTGGAACCCGGCGGCGAAGGTTGGCTGATCATGTCGGACTTGGCCGAGCACCTGGGCCTGCGCTCGCGGGCCGAATTGCAGGCAGCCATTGATGGCGCTGGGCTGACCGTCATTGCCCGCCTGGATGTGAAGCCCCGCCACCCCAAGGTCACCGATGACAACGACCCTTTGCACGTGGCCCGCCAGGCCGAGCTGACTTCGCTGTGGCGCCTTGGGGTTCGCGCCTGAGTTGACGTTGACGTTCATGGACTTTCCGCTCACCGACCTGGCTTCGGCCCAGCGCATGTTCGCGGCCCTGCAAGCGCAGGCGCAGGCGCGCGGTGTTGCGCTTCGGCAGCCTCCGCCTGAGCCCACCAGTTGCTGTGGGCGTGGCTGCAATGGCTGCGTGTGGGAGGGCTTCTTTGCTGCAGCCGCTTATTGGCGCGATGAGGCCATGCTCATCCTCGACGACTCCTTTTGAGTGCCTTGGTGCGCTGAGGGTTGAACGCTTTATCGGGCAGCGCGGGGCGCGGGCTGGGGCGGTCTCCGGCAGGGCTTCAGCTTGGTGGTCCCACTTTTCAAGTGGGACTGCCTTGCGATGCTCATGCCGAGGTGGGGCCGTGGAACTCACTGCGCGGATTTCATCCGCTTCGTTCAAACAACCACGGCCAGTCAGATGACGAAGCACGCTGCGCGTGCCCACCTCGGCACTGCGCTTCTCAGCACCAAGCAGGCGCCCTGCCGGAGACCGCCCCAGCCCTTTTTCGCCCCGCACTCCTACCACAAGCACCCAACAAAGCGCACCCACGCCCCCCCTAGTTTGAACCCCGCCCTAGGGATGCCAACCCACACCTTCCCTGCTAAAAATGGCGCACTCCATTTCACAAGGGCGGGATCATGGGCAGTTTATTGATCAGGGGCAGCCAGGGTGCAGACGTCAAGCGCCTGCGCCAACAGTTGGCCAAAGAGCTCGGCCCCGACGGCGCCGACTACAGCAAGCTGGCCTCCGGCCAAGACTTCGACGCCGACCTGGAAGCCGCCGTGCGCCGCTGGCAATCCGGCACTGGCCTGATTGCCGATGGCGTGGTCGGCCCGCGCTGCCAATCCATACTGGGCCTGGTCACGCTGCCGCCCTTGGCCATCATCCTGGACAACGAGGCCGTGCGGCGCCTGTTCCCCGCCACCAAGCCCTCCAACATCGCGCGCTACCTTCCCTACGTGGCCGCCGCCCTGCAGGCCATGGGCCTGAACGACCGCAGCATGATCTGCGCGGCCCTGGGCACCATCCGCGCTGAAAGCGAAGGCTTCTTGCCCATCTCCGAGTTCCCCTCGCAGTTCAACACCAAGCCCGGCATGGCCCCCTTCAGCGCCTACGACGGGCGCAAGGCCCTGGGCAACACCCAGCCCGGCGACGGCGCCAAGTTCAAGGGACGCGGCTTCATCCAGCTCACCGGCCGCGCCAACTACACCCAATACGGCACCGAGCTCGGCATTGACCTGACCAGCAACGCCGACCTGGCCAATGCCCCCGAAGTGGCCGCCATGCTGCTGGCCACCTTCCTGGCCCACCGCGCCGACCCCATGCGCGCCGCCCTGGCCGAAGGCCAATACCTGGCTGCCCGCAAGATGGTCAACGGCGGCTCCCACGGCCTGGACCGCTTCAAGAACGTGTTCGACCTGACCAAGCAGGTGTGGCCCATTCCTGAGCCCAAGGTCGGCGTCAGCGCCACAGCCCGCAAGCGCAGCGCACCCCACGTCAGCAAGAAGCGCCCACTCACCGTCACCAAAGACCCGGCCGACCTGCGCGACCGCTTCTACATGCCGCCCCCCGTGAGCCTGCCCGGCGAGTTCCCCGATTCCGCCGACATCAAGCGCTTCCTGTCCACCTACACCAAGGCCGGCCTGATCCTCGACCAAGGCCAGGAAGGCGCCTGCACCGGCTTCGGCCTGGCCTGCACGGTCAACTACCTGCGCTGGCGCAAACAGCAGATGCCCAAGGCGCTGGAGTCCGTCAGCGCCGCCATGCTCTACAGCTTCGCGCGCCGTTACGACGAGTACGACGGCGAGAACTACGAAGGCTCCAGCTGCCGGGGCGCCATCAAAGGCTGGTTCCACAACGGCGTCTGCCTGGACACCGACTGGCCCCACCGCGACCACGATCCCGCCCAGCCCAAGTACGGCTACGCCCAACGCGCCGCGCAAAACACCCTGGGTGTTTACTACCGCATTGAGGTCAAGTCCATCACCGACCTGCAGGCCGCCATCCGCGAGGTGGGCGCTATCTACGTCTCCAGCACCACGCACGAGGGCTGGAACCAGATCGCCAACAAGGCGCAAGCCCCCACCGGCCATGTCGGCCTGCCCGTGATCCCGTATGACGGCCACCCGTCTGAAGTCGATGGCCACGCCTATGCACTGGTCGGCTTCAACGAGCAGGGCTTTGTGCTGCAGAACTCCTGGGGACCTGGCTGGGGCGCCGGCGGCTTTGCCGTGCTCACGTATGCCGACTGGTTGGCCAACGGCATGGACGCCTGGGTGGTGGCCTTGGGCGTGTCGGGCGTGATGGTGGGCGGCATGACCACGGCCGCCGCCAGCCAGACCCGCACCGCCGGTGCCGACCCCGCCAACTGGTGGGACGAGCGCCGCGCCTACCAGCACAGCATCGTGATGGGCAACGATGGCCGCGTGCGCCGCTACCTGACCGAAGACGAAGTCAGTCGCACCTTGCTGCACCAGGCCTCGGTGCTGCCCGACACATGGTTCCGCAGCCAGCCCGGCAAGGTCAAGCGCCTGGTGATCTACGCGCATGGCGGCCTCAACAGCGAGGCCGACGCCATCAAGCGCGCGCGCGCCATGGGCCGCTTCTTCACCGGCAATGGCTGCTATCCGCTGTTCCTGGCCTGGAAGACCGGCCTGATGGAAAGCATCGGCAACATCATCCAGGAGGCCTGGCGCAAGCAACCGCCCGCGGCCGCTGGTGTGGGCGAGTGGATCACCGACCGCACCGACCTGTTGATCGAAAAATCCATCGGCCGCCCCCTGGTCAAGCCGGTGTGGAGCGAGATGAAAGAGAACGCCGAGTTGGCTTTCAACGCCACGCGCGGTGGCGACCTGCTGATCACCGCCTTGCAAAAGCTGGTGAGCACCTGGGGCGACGACCTGGAGATCCACTTGGTGGGCCACTCGGCCGGCTCGATCATCCTGGGCCACATGCTGGACCTGGTGGCCAAGCGCGGCCTGGTCGATCAGATTTCGTCGATCCAGCTGTGGGCACCGGCCTGCAGCGTGCAGTTCGCCAACCAGCACTACGCACCGCATGCGGACCTGATGAAGAAGCTTCACCTGCAGGTGCTGTCCGACCGCAATGAGCGTGATGACAACGTGGTGGCCATCTACCGCAAGTCGCTGCTGTACCTTGTCTCCAGCGCGCTGGAAACCGATCTGCGCACACCCATCCTTGGCATGGACAACGTGTTCAACGCCGACTACCGGGGGTGGGATGGCTCATCGAGCACGGGCGAATCCTTGCGCAGTTGGCGGCAGGCAGCGGCCAATGCGGGCCTGGTGCCGGGCGAGCGCCTGGTGGTGGTGGAGCAGGACAAGATCACCGTGGCCAAGCCAGATCGCCAAGCCAAAGCGGCCCATGGCACGTTTGACAACGATGTGGACGTGGTCAGCCGGGCGGTGCAGCGCATCAGCGGTGGTGCGCTGAAGACGCCGGTGGATGACCTGAGGGGGTTTTAGGCAGCCGCATCACTCATCCGTCACCGCGGTGGCCGCCTCGGGATAAAGGTTGGGAAACAGCACATCCAAAGCATTCAGCGGAAAGCCGATCCGCACTTCTGCCCGGTGTCCATCACTGATCAACAGGCCATCGGCAATCAATTGCGAAAGCACTTTGCGCCCCGTGCGCTCGGCCAGCCCGGTCATCTGGATGAACCCGCCTCGGGCCACCGGCCCCGCCGCCAAAACATGGAGCAGGGGAAGGATGGCCTGCGGCCTGTAGTCGGAAGCACCTTCATGGCTTCGAATGGTGATCAGTGCCGTGATCCTGTCTTGCAGCCGCCCAAGGTCCAACATCCTGGTCATGAACGCAACCTGATCGCTGCAGATGTCGATGAAGAACTCGCACCAGTTCAACAGCGTTCTTTCGCTGAGATTGCCCCGGCCATCCAGGTCGCCTTGCCTGACTGCACCGGCCTCGGAAAGCCGCCAATAGTATTCATCTCGTCGCCGAGCGAGCCCCCGGTTGACGGACCACAGCCCGCCTGTGAGGCTGCGCATTGCAGCATGCAACTGCACTCGCCCAGCGCGGCCATTGCCATCCAAAAAGGGGTGCACCCAAGCCATTCGGTGGTGCTGGCAAGCCATGGCCACCAGCAGCTTGTCCAAGCCCCAGTGGGTGGCATAAACCTCGTCGACGCGCGCCAGAAAGCTCGGCACCGAGACCCAGGCTGGCGGCTGATGGCGGCCCACAGCCACATCTTCTGTGCGCAAGCGGCCCGGCTCGACCAAGCGGCCCTCGTCGGTGCGGCGGTCGTCTTCGCTGAGTCGGCCGTACAGGTTCGCGTGGGCCAGCACCAGGTACTGGCTGCCCAACAGCTGGGCCTCGGTGGCGCCCACGCCCTCCATCGCGCGCTCGGCCTCAATGTGCGCCAACGCGATGCGCTGGCGCTTGGCCACATCCGCGTTGCCTGAGAAGTTCGCGCGAAGTGCCTTGTCGATGTGGATGGGGTGGGTGCTTTGCCCCTCGATGCGATTCGAGTAGTACGAGTTCATGGTACGCACCAGCTCGCACAACTGGCGCCGCGTGGACTCGTTGGCAGAACCCTGAAGCCGGTGCGCGGCCTCAATCACCGGGCGCGCCAGAACCGCGAGCCGATCCAGGCCCCGACCAGGCATGAGCGGCTCAAACTGGTGGGGTTGGCTGTACTCGGTGAGTATGCTGGATCCTGCTGACATTGTTTTGCCGGTTATTTTTCCGGATCATTGTTGCATTTAAATGCAACAAAAACAATGACATAGACCACCTCAATGACTCTCAGAAACCAAACCATTGGCCGGTTAATTTTCCGGCCTGATTACCGCATCAGGTCGAATAAGACGCGTCATCGACCTGAACGTCATGCTCCAGGATGACCGCACCCAGATGCCCCTCGGGCGGGCGGCCAAAGAAAGGCCCGCCCGGCTCGGAGAACAAATACACATCCGACTGCAGCGCGCCGCAATGCGGACAATGGTTGGTCAAACGGCTGACCCCATCATCACCGGGCAAATCCACGCGCAGGTTGGGCGCCAGCAGCAAGAGCGCATCGGTCAGCTCGGTGGGTGGGTTGGCGATGCCGTACACATAAGTGCGGCTCTCGCCTGATTCACCCAGGTCGACCACGTCGGCCGCGACCACGGCGTGCACCTGGGTCAGGGCATGGCACTTCCAGCAACTGGCTGTGGAGGTGCGCATGTGGATGGGGGCCACCAGGTGCAAGGAGGCGGCATCCCCTGTTTTGGGGGCCGCGCCTTGACCGGAGTTTTTCTTCAGGCTGTGGGGAGTGCTCATCCAATCGATCCCTTGAAGAGGTTAAGGCCCAACGCTAACACGTCTGCTCAGAATTTGAAGATCGTCAACCCCAGACTCAAGCTGGTCTGTTTGAAGTTGTAATCCAGCAAAGTTTCGCCATAGCCCTGGAAAACTTGCGCGTACCAACGCAGGCCATCAGGCCGGTCGTTGAACACGGGATAGGACCAGTCCAGCTGCACCGAACCCTTGCCCGACAAGGATGGCCGCCAGGCCAGCACTGCGGTCGAACGCCCCGGAGTCCACATCAGCTGCGCCTCGGCTCGGCCCAGGTAGTCCTGGACGTCCGGGTTGTCGTCGCCCACGACGCTGTCGGTCTTCAGGCGCTGCTCCAGCCGCAGGTTGAACATGACGTCACGACGCTCCAGGCCCACCTGTGCATAGACGCGGTTCCAGCTGCGCGACAAGGGGTCGGGTTGGCCATTGGACTGGTGCACGATGCCAGCCTGCGACATGCGCCAGGACCAGCCCAGCGGCAGCTTCTGCCAGGACGCGGGAGTGGGCACCACGTAGATGACCTCCGGCTGGTAATCGGTGCTGCGAAACGGCGCAGACTGCTCGTGGTTCCACAGTTGCCACATCGACTGCTGGGTGTAGGCCACCCACAGATCGGCGCCGGGCAACACGGCGTTTTCCCACACCTTGCTGCGCATCGACACCTGGATCTTGGCCTCGCCATTCTGGTAGCGGGGCAAGGTGCTGGCGGTGCCCCGGGTCGGGGTGCTGGGTCGGCGGTTAACCGATTTCATCTCATGCAAAGGCATGAAAAAATTGGGGCGGTAGCTGGTGTAGTTGAAGGTGCCGCGCTTGTCGGCCTGGTCCAACTCCCAGTAGCGAGACATGAAGCTGCTCTCGGACTGTTGTAGGGTGGCCGGCGTCGCCGCCTGGCTGACAGGCACAGCGGCTGCAGTTCCCGGCACCACGACGGGCGAGGCAGGCAGCGTCACCATGGCCTCGCGCCCGGCCAGCCTGTCGTAGCAGGCCAAGCGCGCACTGGCTTCTGGCAAGCCCAGGCACTCCTTCAGGTCAAGGGGCGCCTGGGCGAAAGCGGGGGCAGCGAGCCCCACGCCCAGGGCCAACAGGGTGGAACGAAAGGGGCGGTGTGGGGTAGGCATGCGCGATTGGATCACGCGGCCGCTTCGGCACCAAGTTCCGACATCAATTCTTCCTTGCGGCTGGCCGTGACATCGCCCAATTGGTGCAGGTCCTTGGCGCTGGCATGCTCCACCACCGCTTCTTTCAGCACGTCTTCAGCCTTGACAAACTTCTCGTAGCCCTTGAACAGCTTCCTGACTTCCTTGTGGTCGGCAGTGAGCAGTTGCACGGCATCGGGGGTGGTTTTGGCCTTGGTTTTGACAGCGGGTTGTTTGGCGGTGGTTGGCATGTTTGTTTCCTCGGGTTGATGGAAAAAAGTCAGGCAGCGAAGGTCAAAGTCGGCCCATCAACATCAACACGATCAGCACGACCAGGATCAAACCCAGGCCGCCACTGGGGCCGTAACCCCAGCTTCGACTGTGACCCCAGGTGGGCACAGCGCCAATGAGCATCAACACAACAACGATCAGAAGGATGGTTCCCAAGCCCATGATGGCTCTCCTTATTTCTTGATTTGATTGCCGATGATGCCACCGACGGCTGCGCCACCGATGGTTCCACCAGCGCTGCCGCCGGTCAGCACGGCACCTGCGGCTGCGCCCACACCCGCGCCAACGGCGGTGTTGCGGTCACGGGCGGACATGTCACTGCACGCGCCCAGACCGGCCAAGGCCAACGCGGTGGTAGCGGTCAACGCCAAGCGGACGGATGTCTGTCGAATGTGGTTCATGGCACTTCTCCTTTTAGTGGGTAACGTTGTGTTATTAGCAAACAGGGTGCCCGCCGGGGCCGTGCCGTGAAATAAATGTCAGCGCACCGCGCGGGCGACGTCTTGCGCCACCTGGTTCAACAAGGTACTGATGGCCGCGGCTTGGCCCACCGGGGTGTCTGGCGAGACCCCCGTGCTGGAGGCGCTGCTGCCAGAGAAAACCGGGGTAGGCGTGCTGCCCGGGCCGGTGATGCGCCAACTCACATCCGCGCGCAATTGCCCAGCGCTGCGCACATAGTCCAACGGGGCCATGTTGACGATCAACACCTGCCCAGTGGGCATGGACGGGCAATGCGAGTCACACACGGTCCAACTCGGCAAAGCTTGCCGCAAAAGCAGGGCCAGTTGGTTGGTCAGCCCCACCTCCAGGCGCTCGGCCCAGGCGGTGTTCGGCCATTCGGCCAGTGTGCTGTCGGCATTGCGGTAGCGCACGGCATTGGTTAGCAGGTATTCGGGGATGTTGACGCGGCGCAGGGTGATGAACCTGAGGGCGGAGGCCGCCAAAACGGCCGGTGCTGCCACAGCGGGCACGGCTGGCTGAGCCGGGGGTGGCAAGGGCAGCGACAACAAGGTCGGCACGGGGGCCGTGCTGCAAGCACTCAGCAGGCCCAGCGCCAACAGGGCCACACCGCGGGAGACGACAAGGCGGCGCAAAGTGATCATGGTGCTTTCTTCCCAAACAAAATGGTGTTGGGCTGGCGCTCCAGCTGGTCGGCAAAAGAGCGCAGGCTGCGCGCGGCCAGCGACAAGTCACGCACCGCCAGCTCGGCATCCGACCGTAAAGGCGATCCCACGGCGCTGAGTTCGGCAAAATTGCCCATGGCCTGCTGCGCAGCCTGTGCCGCATCGCGGGCGGCCTGCAAAGTTTGCTGAATCTCGGGCTGGGTTTGCAGCACCACCTGGCGAGAGGACTCCGACAACTGCGCCACCGATGCCAATGTGGCTTGCGCCTGGGCTTGCACATCCTGCAAGGCCTTGGCCCCCACCACCAGGGTCTGCTTGGCTTGCGCCGCCGCAGCACCGATCTCCTTGCCCGACAAGGCCACCGCTTGTTGGGTGACCTTCAAGGTCTGGTCCAGCTGGTTGATGGTCTTGCGCACGTCTTGGACCAGGTCGGCCAAGGGCAACTCGGCCACCTGGTCCAGCAGCGCATCCAGCTTATCGCGCATGGCCGGGATCTCGGGCAGGGCGCTGGAGCCACCGCCCAGCAACACCAAGGGGGTGTTGGGCTTGAAGTCCAGGTCGATGCTGGTCTGGCCGGTCACCACGCTCTGGATGATGAGCTTGGCGCGCAAGCCGCGCTGCACCAGCTCAGGCAGGTTGCGAAAGCTGCCACTTTTTTCGTCGCCCATTTTCAAGGTGTCGCTGCCCAGGGTCAGCCCGACGGGAATGCGCGTGACCAGGGACTTGGGGTCGACCTCGATGCCGATGCTCAACACCTCGCCGATCTTCACGCCCCGAAAGCTCACCGGCGCCCCGACGTACAGCCCCCGCACACTGCCTTGAAAATAAACGATCGCCTTCTGCCGCTTGGCAAACAGATCGGCACCGCCCAGGGTCACAAGCCCCGCCACGATCAGGATCAGGGCCGCGACGACGAAGCCGCCGACGAGCAAGGCATTGCGTTTCATAACTTCTCCCGGTGCAGGAACGCGTGCACGGTTGGGTGGGTGGCAGTGTTCAGCAGCTCGCTGGGCTTGCCATGGGCGATGGGCTTCTTGCTGTCGGCGTCCAGAAAGATGCTGTCGTCGGCGATGGCGAACAGGCTGGGCAACTCGTGCGAGACCATCAGCACGGCCGCGCCGGTTCGATCGCGGATCTCCAGGATGAGGTCGTCCAGGCGCTTGGAGCTGATCGGGTCCAGGCCGGCGGAAGGCTCGTCCAGGAACAACAAGCGTGGTTGCGCCGCAATGGCCCGGGCCAGGCCGGCGCGTTTTTTCATGCCGCCACTGAGGTCGGCCGGGCTGTAGTCGGCGAAGTCGGCCATCTCGACCCACGACAGGGCTTCTCGGGCACGTTCGATGCGTTCAGCTTCGGGCAGATCGGTGTGCTGCTCCAGGGGCATCAGCACGTTCTCCAGCACCGTCATGGACGACCACAAGGCGGCACTTTGAAAGAGCACGCCAAAACCAGAACGCAGCTTGGTGCGCTCTTCATCGTTGCTTTTCCAGTAGTCCACACCGTCGTACAGCACCTGCCCGTGGGCCGGCTCCAGCAGGCCGATCAGGTGCTTGAGCAAGGTGCTTTTGCCGCAACCACTGGCCCCCATGATGGCGAAGATGGTGCCAGCCTCAACCTCGAAAGACACGTCCTCTTGAATCAGTTTGTCGCCAAAGCGCATGGTCAGGTCTTGAACGCTGAGCAGGGCCATGGTCAGATCCCCAGCGCGTTGGCGCAGACCGAGAACACGGCATCCAGCGCGATCACGCCCACGATGCCCGCGACCACGGCGCGCGTGGTGGCCTGGCCCACGCCCGCCGCGTTGCGATCGGCATGCAGGCCGTGGTAGCAGCCCGCGATCGCCACCAGGATGCCAAAAGCGATGGCCTTGGCGAAGCCCAGCCCCAGGTGCTGAAAGCTCAGGGCGTCCAGGCTGCGGTCAAAGTAAGCGGCCGGCGCCAGGCTCAACATGCTGGCCCCCACCGTGAAGCCCCCCAGCAAACCGGCCAGGCAACCAAACACATACAGCAAGGGCATCACGAGCAGCAAGGCCAAAACACGCGGCACCACCAGGTGGTCCATGGCGTTCAGGCCCAACACCTCCAGGGCGTCAACCTCTTCATTGGCCTGCATGGTGGCCAGCTCGGCTGCGAAGGCCGCCCCGGTGCGCCCGGCCATCACCACGGCCGTGATCACGGCGGCCATCTCGCGCGAGACGGCAATGGCCACCAGATCGGCCACGAAGATGCCTGCGCCAAACTTGACCAGCTGCACGGCGCCCACAAAGGCCAGGATGGCCCCCACCAGCACATTGACCACCAGCACGATCAGCAAGGCACGGGCACTGCAATCGGCCAGCACCCGGGCCATGTCCTGCGACCGGAAACGCCAATGGTTGGGCATCCCCCGAGAGATCGCCAGGATCACCGATCCCAAAAAAGTGATGCCGCGAAAAGTGCCTTGCAGCGGTGCGGTCCGAGGCCAACGAATCGTCATGCTTGCCGTTCTAACACGAGGCAGAGGCCCAGCGGTGGCAAGAACAGTGCCTGTCGGCTTTGGCCGACGTGATGTCGCGCAGATGTCCTACAGGGCAAGGAGACAGTGCCTACGGCTGGGCGACACCTCCGCTTCTAAAGTTTGAAGGATCAACCCTCAGGAGATTCTTCATGCCCCACCGCTTGCTGAACGCCCGCCACCTGCGCACCGCTTCATCGTGGGCTGCGCTCACACTGGCCACCGCCGCCGCACCTGCGATGGCGGTTGAGAACAGCATGCCGGTGATCGACCGGGTCGGAATCTGGGTCGGCGGCTACAACGTGGACGCGCAAGGCGACCTGTCCTTGGCCACCCCCGATGGCACGCAGAGCACCGGCAAGCAACGCGTGATTGATGGCTCCGACGTCGTCAAGCGCGCCCGCATTGACTGGCTGCTGTTTGACCGCCAG
>NZ_JACMNS010000188.1 GCF_014378415.1 Aquabacterium sp. | reverse complement strand
CACCAAAACCATGGCCTCTTTGCCGCTCATCAGCTGGCGAACCACCCCATCGATCAAGCCATCTTCAATCAGCGGTTCCAGTCTTTTGGGGATTTTCATGGTGCGCATTGTGCGCCGCCCGGATGCGACGACAATCCTCGTCCAGAACTTATCCGTCCAACAACACCAATTTGTCATGTCCCGATATCAGGTTCGCTCCGCCATTCCCCGCGATGCCATGGCCATTGCCGACATTTACGCCGCCGCCGTGCAGGCCTCCTACAAAGACTTGGTGCCTGACGAGCTGCTGAGCAGCCTGTTCGCCAGCAAGCGCCAGGGCTATTGGCGCGAAGCCATCGAAATGGGCGAGCCCCAGATCGAAGTGGCGCATGAGGGCGAGCAGGTGGTCGGCTTTGTGGGCTACGACCGCTCGCGCGACCCCAAGACGCCCTCCACCATGGGCGAGATCTGGCAGATCTACGTCACCCCCACGATGTGGTCCACCGGCGCAGGCCTGGCCCTGTGGGACGCCGCCCGCGACGGCCTCGAAGACGAAGGCTGCACCCACGTTTCGCTGTGGCTGCCCTTGCGCAACGAACGCGCGATGAACTTCCACGAAGTGGCCGGCTTCAAACGTGAGTTGACCACCGCCAGGACGGTGGACACCGGTGGCGTGAAAATCGAGACGATCCGCCTGGCGCGGGCCATCGGCTGAGCCGGGATCAGGGTTCGGCTGGAGGTCACCCGATCTCCAGCATCTCCATGACCTCGTCTGCCCAGACCGCCAGTTCATCGGCCGAGATCTGGAGCCACTCCAACGCCTTGGGCCCGTAGGCGACCCAATCTTTTTCGGGCGGCAACCCCTCCTGCAGCCGCAAAAGGTGGTCGGCCAGCAAGCCGGCGGCCACCAGGGTGTGCACCTCCGGCTCGGTGAAGCGATCACCCAGTGCAGCCAGGTCGTGGTGCAGGCGGATAGCGGCCATCAGGCTGGGCGACAGGCGCCACACCCGGGCGACCAAAGCGCCCACCACCGCGTGATCCGTGCGGTGATTGGCGTTCTCGGTGGCCACATAAGAGCGGTCAACGCGGGCCTGGGCCTCCACCATGGTGCCCACATAGCCCTTCACACTTTGCATCATCACTGGCAGGCCCACGTGACAGAACAGGCCGTAGGTGTAGGCCAGGTCGGGCGACATGCCCGGCAGGCGTTTGGCGATGAAGGCCATGGCGAGAGCCCGCTGGGCGGCGAACTCCCAAAAACCCTGCAGGTGGGAGCTGGTGACGCGGATGGTGTTTTGTGCCATGAACCCGGTCAGGATCGCGGCTGTTTCACTCAGCCCCAGGCGGTTCATGGCCTGGCCAATGCTCTGCACCGGCTGACCACCGGCGTAAAGCGGCCCATTGGCCGAGCGCAGCAGCGTGGCCGACATGGCCACATCGCTGTAGGCGATGCGGGCCACTTCGTTCAGGTCAGGCTCGCCAGCCGCCATGGCTTTTTGCAAACGCGTCAGCAATTCCGGACAAGGCGGAATGACGATGTTCTGCAGCGCCCCTTTCGCCCGGGCCTGATCAAGCTCCTGCTGGATGACAGAGATGCGCGTCGGCGCCAGATCGGTGGTCGTCATGGAAAGGCCCGAGAGTGATGTCACAAGTTGATATATCGACGTTTTATGCCGGAAATGAAGCGGGGGAAAACCGGTGTTACACAAAACAGCGGTGCTGCGATGATCATGGACGAATGATCTGCTTGGCAATGAAACAGGAGCCCCACTGTGAACAACAAACGCTGGTGGCGCCAATGGGCGCTCTCATGTCTGATGGTGCTGGCCCATGTGGCCCAGGCCGAGCCGCCCCGCGAGCTGGATGGCGTGCCCATCGACGACACCGCCCAAGTGGCGGGCGTCAAGCTGGTGCTCAACGGCGCGTCGATTCAAAAGCGCGGCTTTTTCAAGACCAACACCTGCGCCTTGTACCTGACCGAAAAGCACCACACGCTGGACGAGGTCGTGAAGCTGGCCGGTCCCAAGCGTGTCCAGTTGGTCATGCTTCGGGACGTCAAAGGCTTCCTCATTGCCCGCCAGTTCTTGAGCGACTTCGCGGCCAGTGCCACCGAAGCCGAAGTCCAGTCGCTGACCGCCGAGGTGGAATCCATTGCCGCCGGCTACGCCAAGATCGACATGCTGCACAAGGGCGATGTCGTGCTGATCGACTGGATCCCCAAGGAGGGCATCACCGCGTCGCTCAATGGCCAATCCATGGGGACGGCCCACGACAATGAATTGCTGTGGGACGTGTCCTTGCGCCCGGTGATGGGCCGCATGGCGCCCCGCGAGTTGCGCGAGCAACTGCTGGGCATCAACTGAGGCGAGACTTCAAGCGCATGGTCAAGCCCACGGGCGTCATGGTGAAAGACATCAGCTCTTGCGCTTCGCCGCCTTGCGGCGTGTCCACGCGGTCGATGTCGAACTGGCTCAGCAACATCACCATCGCCACCTTCATCTCGACCATGGCCAGGTAACGGCCCGGGCACACGCGGGGGCCACTGCCAAAGGGGGTCGAGACCTTCTTGGCGGTGCCTTCGGCCAGCCAGCGCTCAGGCATGAAGGCCGCGCCGTTCTGGAAATGGCGGTCGTCCAGCGCATCGTGGCGCGAGATGCACCACACCAGCGCGTCTTTGGGCACCAGCACATCGCCCACCACCGTGTCGCGCAAGGCTTGCTGCACCCGAAAGGGCGCCACCGGCTTGAGGCGCATGGTTTCCTGGATGCAGGCGTCCAGGTAGGGCAAGTCGCCCAGTTGGTCCATGTTGAAGACCGACAGGTCATCGCCGACCACGCGGCGCACCTCGTCTTGCGCCCTTTGCAAAGCGGCTGGGTGGCGGTGCAGCAAATGAATCGACCAAGCCAGGGTGTTGGCCGTGGTGTCTTCGCCGGCCAGCAGCATGGTGAACACATTGCCTGCCACGACCTCGTCGTTCACGCCGCTGTCCGGGTGGTCGGCGGCCACGATCAGGGCCTCGATCAGGTTAGCGGGCTGCTCACGGCGAGCGGGCTCGTGGCGCATGCGTTCGCGCGCTTGGTCGATGAAGCCGTTGATCGCCTCCCTCACCGTTTTCAAGCTGCGGTCCAGGTCGTGGTCCGACGGCAATTTGACGTAACGCCAATACGGCAACAGGGCGTTGAGCCGCTTGAACAAAGCCGGGAAGATCTTGTCCAGGTGCCGTTGGATGATGTCTTCATCCGACTCTAGCGTGTTCATGTCCACGCCAAACGCCAGGCCCGAGATGGCGTCCACGGTGAAGCGCATCAAATCGCTTTGCAAGTCAATCGCCTGCCCTTGCCGCGCGGCTTTCTGCCAGCGTCCATTCAGGCGCTGAGCCACCTTCATCAAGGCCGGAAAATAAGCACGCACATGGGTGGGTGAAAACGCCGCCATCACCATGCGCCGCTGGTGGTGCCAATCCTGGCCCTCGGCGCTGAACAGGCCTTGCGCGCCGCCCAACTCCTTCACCACGCGCTCCAGACTGGCAGGCCGCCTGAAGCCATCAGGGCGGTCTTTCATCACGGCATTGATGGCCTCGTGATCAGTCAGCACCAGCACGGGCGTGGGCCCCAGGCGCACCAGGAAGCTCGGGCCGAACTCGCGCGCCCACTGCTCAAAATCCAGGTGGATGCGCGGGCGCTTGAGCTGCAAGGCATTGCCCACGATGGGCAAGGGGCGTGGACCGGGCAGTTGGTCCAGGCGGCGCAGCGGCGGATGGCTCAGCAAGGTGCTCAAAGGGTGGTCTCCATCTCGGTGGGTCCTCAGTCTCGCACGCAAGACACACCCGGCCAAGCTCCGTACACTACGCCCCGACTCCTCCCTCCCTGAATTTTTCATGACCATCCTGCTCGCGCCCATGGAAGGCCTCCTGGATTTCCCGCTGCGCGACATCCTGACCCGCGTCGGCGGCATCGACCGCTGCGTGTCCGAGTTCATCCGCATCACCGACCAATTGCTGCCCGAGCGCGTTTTCACCCGCATCGTGCCGGAGCTGCTCAATGGTGGGCGCACGCACGCGGGGGTGCCGGTGCGCGCGCAATTACTGGGTTCCGACCCTAGCTGCATGGCCGAAAACGCCGCCCGGCTGGCCACCCTTGGCCCGGCAGGCATTGACCTTAACTTCGGCTGCCCCGCCTAAGTCGTCAACGGCCATGGCGGCGGCACGGCCTTGCTGGTGGACCCCGAGCTGCTGCACGCCATCGTGTCGGCCGTGCGCCGCGCCGTGCCGGCCGACATGCCCGTGTCGGCCAAGATGCGCCTGGGCTACCT
>NZ_JACMNS010000020.1 GCF_014378415.1 Aquabacterium sp. | reverse complement strand
TTGTTGAGCATGGTGTGGCTGTCCATCAGGTACATCCAGTCGTTGAACTGGACGTCGTAGGTCTTGCCGTCCACGGGCAGGCGCAAGGTGTACGCCCATTGCAAGGCGTTGCCAGCGGCGTGGCCCTCGGCGGTGCCGACCACGTCATCGGCCTGGCCGGTGTAGTGGCCCTGGCCATGGTCGGTGATGCGCCAGACGCGGCGCTGCTTGGTGCCATCGCTGTAGCTGAAGTCTTCTTCCAGCACGCCTTGATTGCCGGCCCAGCGGCCCACCATTTGCACGGTGAAGCGCTTGACGACGCGGCCCGAGCGATCCGTGAAGATGCCGTGCGCGGTGAGCGGGCCGTTGAAGTATTGGCGCAGCTCCAGGGTCGGTTTTTGATCGGCGTAGTCGGCCGGGGTGGGCGCGCTGGCGCAGCCCATCAGGCTGAGGGCCAGCAGCGAGGCCAGCCAGAAGGATCGTGAGGTGGTGCGCATGGGATGGGGTGCTTTCATTCCAGGTTTTGGCGGCGCCACAAGCGCCACCACAAGGCCAAGGCCAACAGCTTGAACACGCAAGGCAGAGCGCCATAGGCCCAGCTCAAGGCTTGCAAGGCTTGCGGATCACGCGCGCCCGGGCCGTAGCCCCACCACTGCAAGGCGGGCAAGGCCAGGCCCGCGGCCAGGGCCAGGTTGAGCTTGGTGGCCAGTTGCCACCAGCCGGCGTAAGCGCCTTCGGATTGGCCGGCATGGCCCGCCCGCTGGATCACGCCTGTGAGCAAGGTGCCGGGCACGGTCAGGTCGGCGCCCAAGGCCAGGCCACTGGCCACGCAAACGGACAGGTAGCCGCCGGTGTCACCCGCGCCAATGGCCAGCACGCCGATGAAGGTGATCACGTTCAGGGCCATGCCACACGCCCAGGCGTTGGAGGGGCCCATGCGCTTGATCAGCTTCAGCCAGAGGGGCACGCTGGCCGCGCCCATGACGAAGTACGCGCCCAAAAATACCGGCGCCCAGCTGGGGGCCTGCACGCGGTCGTTGATGAAGAAGAGCACCAGGGTGGCGGGGATCGCGCTGGCGATGCCGTTGACCATGAACAAGGCCATCAGGTGGCGAAACGCCTGGCCACGCCAAGGCAAGGCCAGCGATTGATCGGCGGGCAGCAAAGCGGCTCGCGCCCAGGTTTTGCGGGGCACGGGGGCCTTGCCCAAGGCCCACACGCCCAAGGCCAGGCTCAGCCACAAGACGATCGTGGTGACCGCCAGGCCCGCTTGCGTGGCCAGCACATTGGCCAGCAACACGCCCACCAGGCCCAAGCCCTCGCGCCAGGCCACCAGGCGCGACCGTTGCACGGCCGAGCCCCCCAGGCGGCTGCCCCAGGCCTGGTGCACCACACTGGCCAAACTGAAGGCCATGAAGGTGCCGGTCAAGGCCACGGCGCACCACATCAGCAAGGCCGTGGTGCCTTGCACGGCCGGGAAGAACAAGGCCGCAAAGCCCGCGCCCAGGGCCAGGGCCGCCACGGCCACCGCCTTCAAGGCGCGTGGTGGCGACCACCGCGCATCGACCCAGCGGCCCAGCACGGGGTCGATCACAGCATCGAACAAACGGGTGCCCAGCAGCACCAGGCCCAACAGCGCCAAGGGCACGCCCAGTTGCGCGTAATGGGCTGGCAGCATCACATAGAGGGGCAAGGCCACGAAGGCCAATGGCAAGCCCAGCAAGCCATAGCGGGCCGACGCGGCGTGGGGCAAGACAGCGTCAGACACCGAGCAAGTCCCGCCGCAAGGCTGGTGCCGACGTGGCGCTGGACAACCAGATGCCGAAGAACAGCGTGGCACAGCGCTTGTCGTTAATCACCTGGGTGGCCTGGCCATTGAGGAAGAAGCTGGCGCTGCCATCAGGCTGGTAAAGCCCGGTCAGGCGGTCGCCGTTGCGCACGTCGGCAAAGGCCGCGGTCATGGCCTGCAACCAGCGTTGGGCCTCGGCCTCGCTGAGGGTGGTCTGGCGGCGCATCTCTTCAATCGAGCGCTCAGCGATGTCACGGGCTTTCAGGCTGCGCGCGTAGATCAGGCACAAGGCGAAAGGTTGACTGAACAACTTGGCCGCCTCAAACGTGGGCGGCACCCACAGCTGCGCGTCGTACACATGGAAGCCGTAATAGCGAAAGCGCGAACTGCCTTGCAGTCGGGCTTGCGGCAGGGCCTGGGTCAACTCGGGTGGCGTGGGCACGTCGCGGCGGGCATCGGCTTGCGCCCATGGCCTTGGGCCCAGCACTGCGGCCACGCCAGCCGCGCCCAGGCAGCGCAAGACTTGCCGACGCGATGCTTGATGCTTGATGGCGGATGGCCTGGTGGTGGAGGGCGTCATGGCGATGTCAAACCCGGCGCAGTGTGTACTGCACGACGTTGGTGTTGCCCATGTCAAAAGCGGCTTCGCAATAGGCCAGGTAGAACTCCCAGATGTGCTGGAAGCGTTGGTCAAAGCCTAGGCGCTGAACGCTGTGCAGGTGCGTGACGAAATCGGCGCGCCAGCGGCGCAAGGTCTCGGCGTAGTCGGGCCCGAAGGCCAGGGCGTTGACCACTTCCAGCCCGGCCTTGCGCGCCTCGGCCTTGAAGGCCGCATCGCTGGGCAGCAAGCCTCCCGGGAAGATGTACTGCTGGATGAAATCGGTGGACTTGACGTAGCGCTCGAACAGGTCGTCGCGGATGGTGATGGTTTGCAGGCAGGCGCGACCGCCGGGCTTGAGGCAACGCTTCAAGGTCTCGAAGTAACTGGCCCAGTATTCATGGCCCACGGCCTCGAACATCTCGATTGACACGATGGCATCAAAGGGCTGATCTTGGATGTCGCGGTAATCCTGCAAGCGCAGGTCGGCCTGATCAGACAGGCCCGCGTCCAGCATGCGGCGCTGCGCCCAGGCCAGTTGCTCGGACGACAAGGTGACACCCGTGACATGGGCGCCGCAATCGCGCGCGGCCACCTCGGCCAGGCCGCCCCAGCCGCAGCCGATCTCCAGCACGCGCTGGCCAGGCTGGTCGGCCGTGACGCCCGCCTCACGCAAGGCCCGCAAGATCTTGGCCTGCTGGGCATCGGGCATCGAGCGCGAATGATCACCGTCGAACCAGGCGCTGGAATAGCTCATGGTCGGATCCAGCCACAAACGGTAGAACTCATTGCCCAGGTCGTAATGCGCCTGAATGTTCTTGCGGCTGTTGGCCTTGGAGTTGTGGCGCAGCAAGTGGCGCACGCGGTACAGCAGGCGGCCCCACCAACTGCCATACACGGCGCTTTCGATGTGGTCGCGGTTGGCGATGAACAGCTTGAGCAGCGCGGTCAAATCGGGCGTGGTCCAGTCACCGGCAATGTAGCTTTCGGCAAAGCCGATGTCGCCTGACTTCAAGGCGGCGGCGCACACATTCCAGTTGCGCAGGCGCAAGGCCGCACGCGGTGCTTGCTCGGCGGCTTGACCAAAGTGGGCGGTGCTGCCATCGGGCAGTTGCAGATCCAGGCTGCCCACTTGCAAGCGCGCCAGCAAGCGCATGGCCATGCGGGCCGAGGCCGGGGCGCCCTGGGGCAGTGGTGTGGCGTTGGGGACTTGAAAGGCGGTCGATCGGTTCATGGTGTGCTCTGGCCATGCGGCCCGGTGACGAGTTCGGTGGGAGGGGCAGGTTTGGTGCGCAAGGGCACGCCCTTGATCCATACGCGCAAGGCCTGCCAGTGGATGCGGGCCACCACGCCCACGGTCATCAATGGCCAGCCCCAGAAGGCGCGGCGCGCACTGGCCCGGGTCAATGGCACCAACTGGCCACTCAAGCTGGTCTGCAGCACCGGGCCTTCGGCGTCGTCGTGGTCAATGCGCACCACGATGCGGTCCTGCGCATTGCGCATGAAACGAAAGCGGTAGGTGCCCGTCACCTCGCAAAATGGCGACACGTGGAACACCTTGTCGGCCGTGATCTCGCGGCCCCAACCCAGGGCTTGGCCATGCAGCAAATAGCAGTGGCGCTCACCAAAGGTGTTGTTCACCTCGGCCACCACGGCGGCCAGGCTGCCATCAGCCCGGTGCACATACCAAAAGCTCACCGGCTTGAACACATGGCCCAGCACGCGCGGGTAGGTTTGCAGCCAGACCTCGCCTTGGTCGATGTCAGCGCCGCTGAAGCCCTCGTCGCGCAGCAGGCCGTCCAGCCAGGCCAAGGCATCCGGGCCGCCCACACCATGGTCGGCATCGTGAAAGCTGAGCAGGCCAAAGCGGTTTCGCTGGACCTCATCGGAAGCTTGCCGACGCAAGGTGCGCAGCGGCAACATCCAAAAATAGCTGGGATAAGCAAAGGCGTTGCGCGCCGGCTTGAGGCGGGTGTGGCGCACCTGCCCAAAGCCGATCAGGGGCCGATGCGGCAGGCTCATGCCCACACCCGATCAGGCTGCGCGCTGCGGCCTGCCTGTGCGCCTGCGTAGCGCTCGTCGCGGACCAGCAACTGGTCGGCCACGCCCTGCCCGGCCTTCAAGCCATCTTCGTGGAAGCCGTAGCCCAGCCACGCGCCGCAGAACCACACGCCACGCTGGCCTTGGATGCTGGGCAAGCGCGATTGCGCCTGGATGGCGGCCAGGTCAAACACCGGGTGGGCGTAGTCGTAGGTGCCCAGCACCGTGTCGGCCCGAGGCTCGCGCAGCGGGTTGAGCGACACCACCACCGGCGTGGTCCAGGGCAAAGGCTGCAAACGGTTGATCAGGTAATGCAGGCACACGCCCTGGTGCTCGGCCTCGGCTCTGCTGGCCCGCTCATAATTCCAGGCGGCCCAGGCGCGCGGCTTGCGCGGCAACATGCTGGTGTCGGTGTGCAGCACCGCGCGGTTGCGGTGGTAGCCAATGGCACCCAACAACGCACGCTCCTCAACCGTGGCGCCACTGCCCAACAAGGTCAGCGCCTGATCGCTGTGGCAGGCCAGCACCACCTCGTCAAAACGTTCACTGCCCGCATCGGTGTGCACCATGACGCCACCCACACCGCCCACGCCCAGGCTGGTCAGGCTGCGCACCGGAGTGGACAAACGGGCGTCGCTCAACTGATCAACCAAACAACGCACATAGTTGCGCGAACCGCCCTGCACCGTGTACCACTGCGGCCGGTTGGTCACCTGCAGCAGGCCATGGTTGTGGCAAAAACGGATCAAGGTGGCCATCGGGAAACGCAGCATCTGATCGGTCGGGCAGGACCAGATGCACGCGATCATCGGCATCAGGTAACCCTCTCGGAACTCGGTGCCAAAGCGGTGCTCGGCCAGGAAGTCGTCAATGCGCTGGGACAGCTCGCCATCCAGACCCTGCTCTGCCATCTGCGTGGCCAGCTTGTTGAAGCGCATCAGGTCGGCCAACATGCGCCAAAACGCGGGCGACACCAGGTTACGCCGCTGGGCAAACACGGTGTTCAAAGATGAACCACACCATTCAAGGCCGCCCGCCTGCACCGAGAACGACATGTCCGACTTGGCGCGCGGCACGCCCAGGGCTTCTAGCAACCCCAGCAACTGGGGGTAGGTGCGCTCGTTCATCACCAAAAAGCCTGTGTCCACCCCGTGGGTGACCAGCTCGCCCGAGGGCGCGGCCAAGGTCACGTCCACTGTGTGGGCATGGCCCCCGAAGTAATCGGCCGCCTCGAACAGCGTGACATGGCGCTCACCAGCCGCCGCGCTCAAACGCACCGCCGCCCCCAAACCTGCCACTCCCGACCCAACCACTGCAATCCGTTTCATGGGCTTTGCTCCTGTGGCCGACGCTGCGCGACCCAATAAATTACCGGCAAGTTCATATCGTAACTCATTGGTAATTATTTTGCAGCCAGGGATTTCTCCACTTCCGCGACAAGGTCACGGTCATCCGGCGCGGTCATGCTGCTGTAAGCCGTCACCGTGCGGCCATCGCGGGTGATCAGGTACTTGTAAAAGTTCCACTTGGGCGTGGTGCCGGTGAGCTTGATCAGGCTGGCGTGCAGCGGGTTGACCTCGTCGCCGCGCACATGGCTTTTGCCAAACATCGGGAACTTGACGCCATAGGTGTTCTCACAGAAGTCGGCAATCTGCTTGGCATTGCCCGGATCCTGGTTGCCAAAATCGTTGGACGGGAAGCCCAGCACCACCAGGCCCTGGTCCTTGTACTTGGCGTACAGCGCCTCCAGGCCCTTGAACTGTGGCGTGAAGCCGCAATAACTGGCCGTATTGACCACCAGCACCACCTTGCCCGCGTACTGGCACAGCGACTGGGGTTTTTCATCCTGCAGGCGCGGAAAGGTCTTGTTCAACAAAACCGGGCAGGCGGCTGAATTGGCCGCTGGCACCGGCTCAGCCGCGAGACACAACGCAGGCATGGTGCCCCCCAGGGCCGCAGCCACCATCAAAAGCAAGGAACGACGTGCACTCATGAGCATGGCCTTTCGAAGTAGGGAATCACATCACACCACAAACCCATGCCGCCGTCTGCATTGCAGTCACATTGTCAAAATTGTCGGGTAGGCTGTTTGCAGTATTTGGAGATCACCATGCTTTACCCTGAACTCTTCAAGCAACTTGAATCCGTGCGCTGGAACATGGACACCGACATCCCCTGGGACCAATTCGACGCCAGCCAACTGACGGACGAACAAGCCCAGACCATCAAGATGAACGCCATCACGGAATGGGCCGCCCTGCCCGCCACCGAGATGTTCCTGCGTGACAACCGTGATGACAGCGACTTTTGCGCCTTCATGAGCGTGTGGTTCTTTGAAGAGCAAAAGCATTCACTGGTGCTGATGGAATACCTGCGGCGCTTCCGCCCCGAGCTGGCCCCCACCGAAGAAGAGCTGCACGAGGTGCGCTTCGAGTTCGACCCCGCCCCGGCGTTGGAAACCTTGATGATGCACTTCTGCGGCGAGATCCGGCTGAACCACTGGTACCGCCGCGCCGCCGAGTGGCACACCGAGCCCGTCATCAAGGCCATCTACGAAACCCTGGCCAAAGACGAAGCCCGACATGGCGGCGCTTACTTGCGCTACATGAAACGCGCCATCAACAAGTTTGGCGACGAAGCCAAAGCCGCCTTTGCCAAAGTGGGCGTGCTGATGGCAAGCGCGCGACGCACCGCGCAAGCGCTGCACCCCACCAACCTGCACGTCAGCGCCAAGCTGTTCCCACGCGACACCATCCAGTCGCGCCTACCCGATCCCTTGTGGCTGGAGCACTGGCTGGACCGCCAGATCAACTTCGACGCGGTCTGGGAAAACAAGGTCATCGAGCGCATCCTGCACAACATGAGCCTGATCATGGGCCGCAGCTTTGGCAGCGTGCAAGAGCTCAACCGCTTCCGAAAAGAGATGGCGCGCGGCACTGCCTAGCACCCCCCAGATGCGGGGAGTCCTAGGCATTACCCCGCCAATTGCATGCGGACAAGGGCTCGACACATGGAGGGCTGAACTCCACAATCAGAGCCTATTCCGATTAAATATGTGTGGAGCTCCCCAGATGCTTGGTATTTGTTCTTTGCGTGTCGTCGCCATGGCCACCGGTTTGTCTTGCCTGGGCGCGTTCAACGCCCAAGCGCAATCTGCCACCCCGTCGGTGGAAGACCAATACCGCGAAGGCCTGTACCAGCGCGAAACCGGCCGGCCCTACAGCGCCATCGAAACGCTGGAAACCATCCTGGCCGCCAACCCCACACTCAACCGCGCCCGGCTTGAAGTGGCCGTGGCCTACTACCGCACCCTGAACTTCGCCAAGGCCAAGGCCCAAGCGCAAAAGGTGCTGGACGACCCCAACACCCCCGAAGCCGTGCGCCTGGCCGTGCTGTCTTTCGTCAAGCAACTTGAGCTGGACGAAGCCGCCAACTTTGGCCGCCCCCACAAGCTGGACTACAACCTGTCGCTCGGCGCCGTGTACGACAGCAACGTCAACGCTGGCCCGGACAACGCCGTGCTGCCTGGCGGCCTGGTGCTGAACCCTGGCTCCACCGCCCGGGCCGACGGCGGTTATGCCCTGCAAGCTGGCGTGAGCCACGCCTGGATGTCACCCACCCCGGTGCGCTCTGGCGAATCAACCGGCCGCTTTGGCTGGAACAGCCAGTTGGGCGTTTACTACAAAGGCTATGGCCGGCTGAGTGAATACAACCTGGGCGTGCTCACCGCGGCCACCGGCCCATCGCTGATCATGGGCAAAAACTGGCGCGGCAACCTCAACTTCCAGGCCGACCGCCTGACGCTGGGTGACCGCAAGCTGGCCCTGTACACCTCGGTGTCGCCCTCGGCCACCTGGCGCCTGAACTCTGGCGACGAGCTCACGGCCGACGCCCAACTGGCCTACCGCAACTTCGCCCAGCCCGGCGACCAAGGCCGCGACAGCCACTACAGCTCGGGCGGCTTCAGCTATGGCGGCCTGTACAACAAAAACCGCCTGACCCTGCAAGCCGGCGCCCGCATGTTCGACGAAGAAGCCCAGTTGGACCGCTTCAGCAACAACGGCTACGAAATCTTCTTTGGCGGCCGCCAGAACGCGTGGAATGGCGGCGACCTGTTCGCCCGCGCCGCTTTGCGCCACAGTGGTTACATCGGTGTGGAGCCCATCTATGGCATCGCCCGCCGCGAAGACGAATACCGACTTGAGTTCGGTGCCAACCAACAAATTAAAACAGGCTGGCTGGAGAAGTGGCAAGGCTCGGCCACCGTCACCCTCATTCAAAACCAAGCCAATCTCGCCTTGTACGAATACAACCGTAACCTGGTGCAGATCACGTTGGGCCGCAGCTACTGAAGCAAGGAAGTCTCCATCATGAAAAACCACTCTCTCAAAGCACTCAGCCTGGCCGTGGCCACCCTGTTGTTGCAAAGCCAGGCCCAAGCCGCGCCCTCCGAGGCACAGCTCAGCGGCGTCAAGCTGTACGGTGATGTGACCATTGCCCAGGACTCGGTCACCAGCTGGGGGCCTTGGACGGAGTTCGAACCGCCTGCGGCTGGCGCGCCACCGCTGGCGCAGTTACCCAACACGGCCGAGCTTTACCGCACGTTGGCGCTGGCAGCAGCCCCGGAGTTGATCGGCTTCGCCAGTGTTCACACACAAATCAGAACCGGCGAAGGTTTGGCGTTTGCTGCCCCGTACACCATCGGCCTCACCGGCACTCCGACCAAAGTGTCCTTGGCCGGCTCCTTCCTGCCGGACTCATTCGTGCTGCAGGTCACCGGGGCCAACGCGGGCAATTACCCTCTGCCAACGTCAATACCCTTGACCTTGCAGGATGGCGTCTACGTCTCGTCGTTGACACCGACCCCCGAAGGGCGCACCACACTGGCCCTTGTGACTAACCCGGATGACCCGATTGATGCACAAGCCAGTCAGGTCAGTTTTTATCAGCTGCTGTCTTATCTCGGCGCAGAAGATGGCCCATCGCGACAAGTCCTCTTGCAGACGGGTGTGATCGGCTATGCCACCTCTGCCGCTGACATGGCCAGTCTGCAAAACGGCAAAGTCAAGGCCACGTACACCGGTTACGCCCTCACAATCGAGGCTGGTTTCGTGCCGCTGATCATGCACATGGACTTTGGTGCCAGCACCTGGGATGCCACCGTCAACAATGGCGCCAACACCAATGGCACGGCGGGGTTCCATGTAGACAAGGGCCGCATCGATGGCGCCCTGCTCTCCACCACTGCGAGCAGCACCTTCACCTCCACCACCCCCGGCTCCATCGCGGGCTCGATGGGCGGCTCCTTGCTTGGCACTCAAGCAGCGGCAGTGGGCGGGAATTACAACGTCACACAGAATGGCACTCAATATTCGGGCTCGTACGCGGGTGTCCAGTCGGCCACGCCTGCGCCAACGGTGACCACGTCAAGCACAGGCACAGGGGCTTCGCCGAAGTAAGCGCCACTGCGGTTCTTTTCGACGAACAACGCCGGACACTGTCCGGCTTTTTCATGGGCGCAGCCACAACAAAACCCACCATTTGGGTGATGGCGCCCTGCCCCTGACCAAAGGCATGATGCCGGTTGACCCATCGGGGTGCCGACGCTGGTTCGCCTCATTCAGGATTGTCCAGGATCCTCAACCACCTTCTTGGCATCGCTCGGCATTGCCCAGCACGAAGGCCATCAAAATCAATCACAGGGAGATTGCACATGCTGCAGAAATTTCGTCGTTCATTGCTTGGCATCGCCGCGGCAACCGTTTCATTGACCAGCTTGAGCGCACACGCCGCACAGCAGTACAAAATCACCGACATCGGTGTGCTACCGGGCGGCGGCGACACCTGGACCTACGCCATCAATGACCTCGGCGCCGTCGTTGGTTACGGCAGCAGTTCTGAAGGCAACCGCGCCTTCCTATGGTCCGGCGGCACCTTGAGCAACCTGGGGGCACTTCCAGGCGCTTTCACAAGCGCGGCCCATGACATCAACAACGCCGGAACCGTCGTTGGTTCATCGAATTCGAAGGCCGTCATCTGGCAGCAAGGTTCGATGACCGAGTTGAACGGTCTGCCCAATGCGTCCTACAGCCACGCCAATGGCATCAATCAAGCTGGCCAGGTCATCGGCACCTCGGAAGGCCAGGCTGTCGTTTGGAACCAGGGCCAAATCAAGCCGCTCGGCACCCTGTCGCCGGGCTGGGTAAGTGTTGGGCTTGACATCAATGACAGCGGTAACGCCATCGGAACCGCCTACAGCCCCTTCTACCAAGCCCACGCCATGCTTTGGCATGACCGCACCAACACGGAATTGGTCGGCCTTGCTGGGAGCGCCGACAATGGGGCCATTGCCTTGAACAACACAGGCACCGTCGTCGGATACTCTGGCGCCGCCAATCGGGATCAAGCCGTGGCGTGGGAAAACGGAGAGGCCAAGTTGCTGGCGCCGGTCGCCGGTGGCGCAGGAGGTCGCGCCTACGACATCAACGATGCTGGACAGATCGTCGGGTTCTCGGATTTCGGCCCCATGTTCCACGCAACCTTGTGGCAGGACGGCCAAGCCTATGATCTCAATGAATGGCTGGTCAATGGACAAGGCTGGTTCCTGGACCAGGCACTGTCCGTCAACGCCTCCGGTCAGATCGCCGGCGTGGGTTTCATTGGCAGCCAGATGCACGGCTACGTCCTGACACCAGTCCCTGAGCCGTCAACCTTTGCGCTGATGGGAGCCGGGCTGTTGTCCCTTGCATTGACCCGCCGCAGACTGTCGAAAGTACCAGCTCACACTCACTGAGCCAACACGACTGATGGCAAAAAGCCGGGCAGTGCCCGGCTTTTTTCACGCCCTCATGGGCACGTCAATCGCAGCGATCGATCATTCCACCGCCTTGACCATGTCCTCGACAACCTTCTTGGCATCGCCAAACACCATCATGGTCTTGTCACTGTAGAACAGCTCATTGTCCAGGCCAGCATACCCCGCCGCCATTGACCGCTTGTTCACAATGATGGTCTTGGCCTTGTATGCCTCGAGAATCGGCATGCCGTAAATCGGGCTGCCCTTGATGTGCGCCGCAGGGTTCACCACGTCATTGGCACCCAAGATGATGGCCACATCAGCCTGGCCAAACTCGCCATTGATGTCTTCCATCTCGAACACCTGGTCGTAAGGCACTTCGGCCTCGGCCAGCAGCACGTTCATGTGGCCCGGCATGCGCCCCGCCACCGGGTGGATCGCGTACTTCACCGTGATGCCCTTTTCGGTCAGCTTGGCGGCCAGCTCCTTGACGGCATGCTGCGCACGCGCCACGGCCAAACCGTAGCCCGGCACGATGATCACGGTCTCGGCATTGCCCAGCACAAAGGCTGCGTCAACAGCGCTGCCGGTTTTGACCGGACGTTGCACTTGCGCACCCGAGGCAGCCGCAGGCCCAGCCTCGCCACCAAAGCCACCCAAAATCACGTTGAAGAAGGACCGGTTCATGGCCTTGCACATGATGTAGCTCAGGATCGCGCCTGATGAGCCCACCAGCGAACCGGCAATGATCAACATCGAGTTGTTCAGCGAGAAGCCAATGCCCGCCGCCGCCCAGCCCGAATAGCTGTTCAGCATGGACACCACCACCGGCATGTCGGCGCCGCCGATCGGGATGATGATCAGCACGCCCAACAGGAAGCTCAGCGCCAGCACGGCGAAGAAGGCTTCCATGCTTTGCGTGGCCACGAAGTAGCCGCCCAGGCCCAGCGTGGCCAAGCCCAGCACCAGGTTCAGCATGTGCTGGCCCTTGAAGCTGACCGGCGCGCCCTGGAACAGGCGGAACTTGTACTTGCCGCTCAGCTTGCCAAACGCAATGACCGAGCCGCTGAAGGTGATGGCGCCAATGGCCGCCCCCAGCACCAGCTCAAGCCGGTTGCCGGTGGGGATGGGCTGGCCGGGGCCAACTTCTTGCAGCAGCGCCCAAGGCTCGGCCACCACGGCCACGGCGATGAATACCGCCGCCAAGCCGATCATGCTGTGCATGAAAGCGACCAGCTCGGGCATCTTGGTCATCTCGACGCGCTTGGCCATGATGGTGCCGGCGCCGCCGCCCACCACCAGCGCGCCCAGCACCCAGGCCAGGCCTTCGGTGAGGTCAACGTGCAGGCCACCGGCCATCAAGGCGGTGACCTTGCCGTGGATCAGGCCCACGGTGGTCAGCACGGCCACGGTCATGCCGACCATGCCGAAGAAGTTGCCCCGGATGGACGTGGTCGGGTGGCTCAAGCCCTTGAGCGCCTGGATGAAACACACCGAGGCGAACAGGTAGAGCAAAGCGATGAGGTTCATGCTCATTTACGGGGCTCCCGCTTTCTTTTCTTTTTTCTTGAACATCTCGAGCATGCGGCGGGTGACCAAAAAGCCCCCGAACACATTGACCGCGGCCAGCGCCACGGCGAGCACGCCCATGGTCTTGCCCAGTGGCGTGACGGTCAGCGCGGCGGCCAACATGGCGCCCACGATGACGATGGCCGACACCGCGTTGGTCACGGCCATGAGGGGGGTGTGCAATGCCGGCGTCACCGTCCACACCACGTGATAGCCCACATAAATGGCCAGCACGAAAATGGACAGGTTGATGACGACATGGTCGACTTGAGCGAGGGCTTCCATCGTGTCTCCAGATAGATTGAATGAGGTCAGAACTTGCGGATTTCTTTGATGGCGTTGCCCTCGTCGAGCAAGACCACCTTGGGCTTGTGGCCGGCCACTTCGGCTTCGGTCATCGGCGCGTAGGTGCAGATGATGAGCAAATCGCCCACGTGCGCCTTGCGGGCGGCCGCGCCGTTCAACGAGATCACGCCGGAGCCGCGAGCGGCCTTGATGACGTAGGTCGAGAAGCGCTCGCCGTTGTTGATGTTGTAGAGCTCGATGTACTCGAACTCTTTCATGTCGGCCGCTTCAAGCAAGTTCTCGTCGATGCCGCAAGAACCTTCGTAGTTCAAGTCGGCCTCGGTCACGGTGGCGCGGTGCAGCTTGGCACGCAGCATATTGCGTTGCATATCGGTCTCCTCGCTGGTCGTCAGGCGCGCAGCAATTCGCCGTCGCGACACATCAGGCAAGCCTTGACGATGTCGTCTTCAAGGTCGACGTGGAACTGGCCTTCCTTGTTGAAAACCAGCTTCAGGAAATCCAGCACGTTGCGCGCGTACAGGGCCGAGGCATCGGCGGCCACCAGGGCCGGCAGGTTGGTCTCGCCCACCAGGGTCACGCCATGCTTGACCACGGTCTGGTTGGCTTCGGTCAGGGGGCAGTTGCCGCCTTGCGCTGCAGCCAGGTCAACAATGACCGAGCCCGGCTTCATGGCCTTGACCATGTCCTCAGTCACCAACACGGGGGCCGCACGGCCGGGGATCAGGGCGGTGGTGATGACGATGTCGGCATTGGCCACGCGCTTGGCCACTTCCACCTTCTGGCGGTCCAGCCAGCTTTGGGGCATGGGGCGGGCATAGCCCCCCACGCCTTCAGCGGCTTCTTTTTCTTCGGCGGTCTCGTAAGGCACGTCGATGAATTTGGCGCCCAGGGATTCGACTTGTTCTTTCACCGAAGGCCGCACGTCAGACGCTTCAATGACGGCGCCCAGGCGCTTGGCCGTGGCGATGGCCTGCAAACCGGCCACGCCCACGCCCAGGATCACCACGCGGGCGGCCTTGACGGTGCCGGCGGCGGTCATCAGCATCGGGAAGATGCGCTGGTACTTGTCGGCGGCGATCATGACGGCCTTGTAGCCCGCCAGATTGGCCTGCGAAGACAGCACGTCCATGCTTTGGGCACGGGTGGTGCGGGGCGCGGC
>NZ_JACMNS010000187.1 GCF_014378415.1 Aquabacterium sp. | reverse complement strand
CCTGGACGCCACGCCCCGCACGATGACGGTCAACGTCACGGCCGTGAACGATGCGCCAGCGGGCACGAACAAGACGGTGACCACCAACGAGGACACGGCCTACACCTTCACGGCGGCCGATTTCGGTTTCACCGACCCGAACGACTCACCCGCCAACACCTTGTTAGGCGTCAAGATCACAACCTTGCCGGGCGCGGGCAGCCTGACCTTGAACGGCGTGGCGGTGACGGCCGGACAAGTGATCTCGGCGGCCAACATTGCCTCGGGCTTGCTGCGTTTCACGCCAGTGGCCAATGCCAATGGCACGGGCTATAGCAGCTTCAGCTTCCAGGTGCAAGACAATGGCGGCACGGCCAACGGCGGGGTGGACCTGGACGCCACGCCCCGCACGATGACGTTCAACGTCACGGCCGTGAACGATGCGCCGGCGGGCGCCAACAGAGCCGTGACCACGCTGGAAAACACGGCCTATGTTTTCGCTTCGGCCGATTTTGGCTTTACAGATGTCAGTGACTCTCCAGCCAATGCCTTATTGGCGGTGAAGATCACCACGGTTCCTGGCGCAGGCACGCTGACCCTCAATGGGCTGACCGTCAACGCGGGGGACTTCGTGCTGGCCAGCGACATCGCTGGCGGTCTGCTGGTTTTCACGCCGGCAGCCGGCGTCAGTGGACAGCCATACGCCAATTTCACCTTCCAGGTGCAGGACAACGGGGGCACCGCCAATGGCGGGTCGGACTTGGATGCATCGGCCAACACCATGACGGTCAACGTCACCAGCAAGGTCAATCAGGCGCCTGAGGGTTTGAGCAACACGGTGATCACGGCCGAGGATGTGGGCTACATCTTTACCAACGCCGATTTTGGATTCACGGATGTCAATGACACGCCGTCCGACCAACTGCTGGCCGTCAAGATCACCACCATTCCGGGCATGGGCGCTTTGATGCTCAATGGTGTGGCTGTCAACGCCGGCGATTTTGTGATGGCGAGCGACATTGCCGCCGGCAGCCTGGTATTCATGCCTGGCAGCAATGACCATGGATCAGGCTATGCCAGCTTCACCTTCCAGGTGAAAGACGATGGCGGCACAGCCAGCGGTGGCGCGGACCTCGACGCTACACCCCGCACCATGACAGTCGATGTGACGGCCGTCAACGACGCACCCGTGGGGTCCGATAAAACGGTGACCACCAGCGAGGACACCGGCTACACCTTTGGTGTGGCGGACTTTGGCTTTGCTGATCCGAACGACTCACCAGGCAACACCTTGCTGAGCGTGAAGATCACGACCTTGCCAGGCGCAGGCAGCCTGACGCTGAACGGCATGGCGGTCAACGCGGGCGACTTCATTCTGGCCAGCGACATCGCAGCGGGCAAGCTGGTCTACACGCCAGTGGCCAATGGCAACGGCTCAGGCTACGCCAGCTTCACCTTCCAGGTGCAAGACAACGGTGGCACTGCTAACGGCGGCGTGGACCTGGACGCCACACCTCGCACCATGACAGTCGATGTGACGGCCGTCAACGACGCACCCGTTGGAGCCGATAACACGGTGACCGCGAGAGAAGACACCGCCTACACCTTCGGCACAGCGGACTTTGGCTTTGCCGACCCCAACGATGCGCCCGCCAACACCTTGCTGAGCGTAAAGATCACGACCTTGCCAAGCGCGGGCACCTTGACGTTGAACGGCGTGGCAATCAACGCGGGCGACTTCATCCTGGCCAGTGACATCGCAGCGGGCAAGCTGGTCTACACGCCAGTGGCCGATGGCAACGGCGCAGGCTACGCCAACTTCACCTTCCAGGTGCAAGACAACGGCGGCACAGCCAATGGCGGGTTGAACCTGGACGCCACACCCCGCACCATGGCGCTCAACGTCACGGCCGTGAACGACGCGCCGGTGGGCACCGACCACGCCGTGACCACCAATGAAGGCACCACCCGCACCTTCACCGTGGCAGATTTTGGCTTCAGTGATCTCCGCGATGCGCCCGGCAACGCCTTTTGGTCTGCCAGGATCACGACCTTGCCTGGTGCAGGCACCTTGACCTTGAATGGCGCGGTGGTCAACGCGGGCGATTTTGTGCTGACCAGTGACATCACATCGGGCCAACTGGTTTTCACCCCACTCGCCGGCACCAGCGCATCGACCAGCTTCACCTTCCAGGTGCGCGACGATGGTGGCACGGCACTGGCCGGTAGCGACACCGATGCCGTGGCGCGCAGGATGTCCATTGCGGTCGCGTCGGCATCTGTGCCGCAGGGGCCCAGCCCGACCAACTCCGGCACAGGCTCGGGTAGCGGTTCCACCACTGGCTCGGGCACATCACCCGCCACGCCAACCCAGCCAACCACACCCACGGCTCCACCCAAGGACGACGCGGTCGATCAGATTGGCGACAAACTGGATGACTACTCTGGTGGGTCGCCCAGCCCCGCAGACAACGCAGCGCTGCCACCTGTTCAAGGCCGTGCCGAAAGCGAGGGCACTGGCCAAGGCCCTTCTGGCCAGCAGGCGTCAGGCGGCGGCTATGCCACATCTGCCGCGAATTACGCTGCCAACCAAGCCGGTGGCTTTGCCTTCCGCCTGGAAGCCGGTGGGCTGAACTTCGGCGTGACACCCGGCAACATCCTGCTGGAGATGAGTGTCAATCTGGTCAACTCATCATCTACCCCCGGCCTCAATCTGAGTTTTTCCCCGGTGGGCTTGCATGGCAGCGAGCATTCGGCGCCCAGCCTGGTCTTTACTGAAAACACTGAAGATCGCCGGGTAAAGGTCGAAAAGATGGTGGTACAGACTTCGGGCGCCGCTTTGTCGGTGGGCGCAGTCTGGTGGGCGGCCCGGATGTCCGGCCTGCTGGCCAGTTTGATGATCAGCACACCCGCTTGGCGCTCCATTGACCCGCTGCCGGTGATGGGCCTGGGCGGCGGGCGTGGTCCGGATGACGAAGAAGACGGTGATGAGCACGGAGACGATCCCACCGGCATGGACGCCCGCGCGGCGCGGCTGTTTGGCGACAACAAGGCCGGAAACCGTGAACTAGAAGGCATTGGATGAGCGAGAAGTTTTCAATCCGCGGTTTGATGCGTCGTTGGGCCATGAGCCCCACGGCGAGAATCAGTTTTGGCCTGGTGTCATTGCTGGTGGGACTGCTGATGGTGCTTGACCTCGTCCTAAAGCTGTTGCCCGATCAGCGCGCCATGACCCAAAGCGTGCGTGAGCAGGTGGCGGTGAACGTGGCGGTGCAGGTCAAGCTGCTGCTCAACGACGCGAGCATGCAGGCGCCACTGGCCGGCATGATCACGGAGATCGTGCAGCAATCGACGGAGATCGAATCGATCGGCATCCGCCGCGAGGCCGGTGATCTGGTGATGTCCACCCGCGGCCACAAAGAGGGTTGGGCGGCGCCGCCTCTGGGCTTGTCCACCATCACCAGCGTGGTGGTGCCCCTCAACTCAGGCACCGCCAAATGGGGCCAGCTTGAAATCGGCTACCGATCACCCTGGCCCAACACGCTGATGGGCTGGTTGAAACAGCCCACCGTGCAGCTGATCTTCACGATCAGCACGGCATCGTTCGTGGCCTTCTACCTTTACCTGCGCCGGGTTTTGCAGCATCTGGATCCTTCCAAAGCCATCCCCGAGCGGGTGCGCGTGGCCTTTGACACGCTGACCGAAGGCTTGCTGGTGCTTGACCTGCAAGGTCAGATCCTGCTGGCCAATTCGGCGTTCCGTGGCTTTCACCCGCAGGCCGGCGACGTGCTGATGGGACGCTCAATCAAGCAGTTGGAATGGTTGGTCAACGGCGTGCACGAGACCGCCGACTTGCCGCCCTGGGAGCGTGCGCTGCAGACCACCGAGCCCATCCTGGGCATCGAAGTTGATTTGAGCCGCGATGGTGGCGACACCCGACGCGCCTTGCTCAATTGCGCCGCCATCCGCGATGCCGCCGGCAACGCCCGAGGCTGCCTGCTCACCCTGGACGACGTGACTGCGCTGGACCAGGCCAACACCAAACTGCGATCCGCGCTGACGGAGTTGGAAGTGTCTCGCGATCAGATCCAGAAGCAGAACGACGAGCTGCAACTGCTGGCCAACTGCGACCCCATGACTGCTTGCTTCAACCGCCGAGCGTTCTTCGCCCGCGCCGAGCCCATGCTCAAGCATGCCCTGGCAACCGGCGAGCCCCTGTGCTGCGTGATGATCGACATCGACCGCTTCAAATCCGTCAACGACACCCATGGCCACTCGGTGGGCGACTTGGTGATCCAGGCCGTCTCCAAGGTTCTGAAAACCTCCATGCGCGAGCAAGACGTGCTTTGCCGTTATGGCGGCGAAGAGTTCTGCGTGCTGCTGCATGGCTTGACGCTGGACCAGGCCGTGGTCGTGGCCGATCGCATCCGTGGCCGCATCGAGCGCGAAGTCGGCTCGAATGTTGAAGGCGTGCCCAACCTGCGTATCACCTCCAGCTTTGGCGTGGCTCTGCTGGGCTCCGGCAACGCCAAAAACATGTTGCTGTTGATCGAGCGGGCAGACCAAGGCTTGTACGCCGCCAAGGAGGCCGGCCGCAACCAGGTGCAGTGCATCGACTGGGCCGAGGTGGGCGAACTGGTGGTGGATGCCTGAGGCTCGCCGTAAAACGTTCAGTTGTCGTTAATTCTTGGCGTATTTACAAGTCTTGCTTGCACAGGCTTCATCCATCATTTTGCGGTGTCCAACGCTTGATTTCAAACTGCCAGAGGTGCCCCGACGTGTGTGAATCCCGCCTGACTGACAGCCAGACATGACGCGCAAGCTCAAGTCTCGTGTTGTCGCTCGTCCTGGCGGCTTTGACGGGCAAATGGAAGAGCTGGAAGCCCGAATTTTGTACAGCGCGGACCTGCTCGTGGTCTTGCCCGATGCCGGGATGGATGCGTCGAGCGGCCAGTCCTCTGCTCAGGTCGTGGTCATG
>NZ_JACMNS010000186.1 GCF_014378415.1 Aquabacterium sp. | reverse complement strand
GGAGTCGTTGCCAGCACCTCCGCTGAGGAAGTCGCTTCCATCACCGCCATAGAGGGTGTCATCGCCCAGGCCACCGATCATTTCGTCTTCACCGGCATCGCCGAACAGCCAGTCGTTGTCGGCGCCACCGTTGAGGGTATCGTGGCCCAAACCGCCAAAGAGGAAGTCATTGCCAGCCAACCCATTCAGGTCATCATCACCGGCCACACCATAAAGTGCATCGGCTGTCCCGGCTCCCGACAAGACGTCGTCAGCAATAGTGCCTGCCTGAGAGTTGGCATTCGCCAATGTGGCGATATCGGGCATGCTCCAGACCACCGGCTTTGCCTGAGGCTCAAATCAGCTATGACCGCTTTCATGTCATTGCCATGGCCCAAGAGGCGATGGACGAGGTGCGCCGTGAAGAAATGCGAGCAGAGCCGGGTGCTGTAAAAACAGCATTGGGCAGCAACGACCGCAAGTTGCTTAAGAGCTTGACCTGGGGCATGCGTCGCAACCCAAAAGGCTGGAGCAAAAAACAGACCTCAGCCATGCATTGGCTCCAGCACTCCAGACTCAAAAGCGCCCGAGCATGGCGGCTCAAAATGGCTTTGCGTGAGGTGTATGCCAGAGCCGTCGCGAGCAACGACGAGGGGCAAGCCAGAGCTGACCTAAAGGACTGGTTGAGCTGGGCGCAGCGCTGCAAACTAGAGCCGTTCAAGAAGTTGGCAAAAACCATCAGTCAACGACTTGATGCCGTAGTTCGAGGCATGCTGGACAACCGAAGCAATGCCTATGTTGAAGCGATGAATGGCTTACTACAGCAGGCCAAGCGTGCCGCCCGAGGATTCAGAACTGCAGCCAACTTCATCGCCATCGCGTACTTGCAAATGTCTAAGCTCGCTGACCTGCCAACCAACCCTTTGTCGCTTGCCGCCCCTCAGGCCTCCGGCCTAGTCCATCGATGCCGGTGATGTCAAGTTCCACACAAAACGGCATAGAGCCAATCAAACGCGCCAACATTGAATTCAATGCGTAATCATGCAAGCCCTCTTGTTCATGAAGAGAGCTTGCTCTGCAATTCAAGCTTATGAAATAGGACGTTCGTCCTATTCCCAAAGATCAGGCAGGTGCCTGGTCTGGCGCAAGGCTAGCGCCACGGCCTCTGCCCGGGTGCTCACGCCCAGCTTGGCGTACAGCTTTTCCAACTGATTCCGAACGGTTGAAAGGCTTCGCTGCCGCAACTCAGCCATCTGCTGATTGCTTCGGCCAGCGGCCAACCATGTCAGCAACTCCCTCTCAATCGCAGTCAAGTCATGCCCTGGGGCTCCCACCGACTTGGCTTGGCAAAACACCTGACAAAGCGCGATGTGCAGCAAGGGGCAGATCATGGACAAGCGCTGCGTAAGCATGGCCCTGTCAAGGGTTGGATCGACCAAGGCAAAGCTGAAACAGCTGCCCATGTGCTTGGTCAGATCAGGCAAACCGTGCACGGCTATGCGCCCCAGGCTAAAGGCCTGAATCTCAAACAGCTCACGCTCGGAAAAAAAGTTTGGCGTCTTGCTCAATGTCAATGATGACGGGCTGGCGGGTCTTGAGCCATCGCGCAATGACAGGACGCTCGCGAATGTTGATCACCGTCGGGATCTGTGCAAAAGCCCATTGCGGGTATCGACAGGTGATGTGATGCTGAATCGTCAGGTGCTCAAAGGTGAACTCACCCAGCACCGCCAAAAGCATGCCATGGGGTAAAAGTGTATCAACGTGGTTGATCACCAAGTCATTGAAATCGGCCTCGGTCGCCACGCTGACCGCCAATTCCGCAAAACGCGCATAAAGCAAAGCTTCTGAGGGCGTCCAATGGCTCTCGGCACGCTGGATCAACAGTTCACTCATACAGCAACTCCCTCGCCGCTCAAACGGCTTTGAGGCATTGTGCCGCGATCTTTGACGAATCAGCGCTCAACCGCAGGTCGGCCCCGGCACGGCCGCCCCCACCTGTCGCCAGGTGGCATTGGCGATTCTGAGCAAAGGTGAGGACTTCAAGCCACTGGCAAGACAGTTTGGGTCTCAATTCTTGGAATTAGCCAAATGACTGCATTAGCAGGAAGATTGGCACTCGCGCAAATCGGATCGCCGAGCCCGAACAGGCCGACCATATCAGTGCATTAGCTAGTCATTTATTGACAAATGACTAGCTAATGCAACAAACTCCCCACATGGCACTGAACTCGAATTCAACGCTGGAGCAAACCGCACTGGCGCTCGCTGCGCGTCAGCCACTGCTGCGCGCGCGCGATCTCGCCGAGCAGGGCCTACCGACGGCCATCCTCAGCCGGTTGGTCTCCTCCGGCAAACTTGAGCGCATCGCCCGAGGCGTCTACAGTCTGCCGGGGCGCACGCTCAGTGAACACCGCTCCCTGGCCGAGGTCTCGTTGCGCGTGCCGCGTGGTGTGGTGTGCCTGCTGTCGGCGCTTCGCGTCCACGGCATCGGCACGCAGGCACCGTTCGAAGTCTGGATGGCCATCCCCCACCACTCGCCCACGCCCCGCCTGGGCCAGCCGGCTCTTCGTGCGGTACGCATGTCAGGTGCAGCATTGACCGAAGGTATCGAATCGGTCGTGATCGATGGTGTGAAGGTACCTGTGTTCAACACGGCCAAGACAGTGGCCGACTGCTTCAAGTACCGCAACAAGATCGGCCTGGACGTCGCGCTGGAAGCGCTGCACGACGGCTGGTCGCAGCGCAAGCTGACGATGGATGCGCTGTGGCACTACGCCACCGTGGACCGTGTTGCCAATGTCATGCGCCCCTATCTGGAAAGCGTAGCAGCATGAGTCGCAACCTGGCTGCATCCATACGCGCCCGTTTGAAGCAGCACGCTGATGCCACCAAGCAGGATTTCAACCTGACGCTGACCCACTACGGCTTGGAGCGGCTGCTGTACCGGCTGTCGGTCTCGTCGCATGCCAACAACTACCTGCTCAAGGGTGCTCTGCTGTTTGCGCTGTGGTACGACCAGCCGCACCGGCCAACGCGCGATGCAGACTTGCTTGGATTTGGTCCAAGCGACATTGACTCCGCGATCTCTGCGTTCCGCGAGATCTGCCAGATCGCAGTGGAGGATGGCATCGAGTTTGATCAGGCCTCAATCAGGGGTTCGGTGATCCGCAAGGAGGCTGGCTACGGCGGTATGCGGATCGATCTGCTGGCCAAGCTGGACGGCGCGCGCATCGCGTTGCAGGTGGACATCGGCTTTGGGGATGCTGTCACACCAGCGCCAGAATCGGTGAGCTACCCGGTACTGCTCCAAGACCTGCCCGCCCCACGGCTTCGCGCTTATCCCAAATACACCGTGGTGGCCGAGAAGTTTCATGCAGTGTGCCTACTGGGCATGGCAAACACCCGCATGAAGGACTACTTCGATCTCTGGGTATTGCTGACAGAGGAGGCATTGGAACCCGCCGAACTGCAACGTGCCATCAGAGCCACGTTCGCGCGGCGGAAACTGCCCATGCCCAGCGCCCTTCCCTCCGGTTTGAGTGACGCGTTCGCGCAAGACGCGATGAAGCAAAGGCAGTGGGCTGCTTTTCTTAAAAAGAACCAACTGGGCTTCATCAACCTGGTCGAGGTGGTCACGCTGTTGCGCACCGAGTTTCAGAAGCTGGCAGGCTTCTAAAGAAGGGACCACCTCTTTGGGCACGTTTTCGACGCAAGAGATCATGCGTCATGAGCGCAACTTACAGTCCGTATTCAGCAATCTCCAACGTGATGGCTGAGGGCGCACGATACATGGGCTTGAAGTAGCAGGGTCTGCCTCATGGAGCGACGCCCGCCAGTAAGCTTAGACGGCTCGATCCGTCAATCCATGCAATGACGGCCTCGCCCAGGCTGTAGCCGGTGACGGACGCGGGGACAGGGCCCTCTAAGCGCGGTAAGCGTTCACGGCCATCTGGCCGGATTTGGGCGCCAGCGCCGAATAAGTCGCCGAGGCTTCTTGAGGCAAAAGCATGCCCAAGGTGCGCTCGATCGAATGAGCCGCGCGCCTGACGGTGGATTGCTGCCCCATGACGCGGGCTTGCGCCAACAGCAGTTGATGACGCAATGGCGGCGTCAAAGAATCAGGCCCCGCATGGCGAAAAGCCGCCATGGCCTCGACCAATGAACGGTGCAAGGCCTGGCTGCAGGCGTCGATCGCCTGGGCGTCTTGCGACACCAAGGCCTCGTCCAACACCCCCAATTGCACCTGAATGGCGGCAATGTGGGGCGTCAGATCCTGCACGGGCGATTGTTGAACAGCGGCCATGATCGAGGGACTCGGTCAGTGCTGACGTTCGAGCAGTTCGCGTGAATTGGCGATCAACTTGTCCGCGATCGCTTCAGGGTCCACTTTGTAGGATCCGTCGTCGATCGATTGTTTCACTTGCGAGACTTTGTGGGCATCGAAAGTGGGATCCGCCCCCGATAAGAGGGTGGATGCCGTGTTGGACAGGGTTACCTTGGCGCTTTCGCTCACGCCACCGTCCAGACTGGCCGTTTTACCGGTCGTCTTGGTGTTGGTCGTGGCTTCTGTCTTGGCACTGGATGCGCCGCCAACGGGTTTGTCTGAAGGATTGCCGATTTTCATGATGTACTCCTTACGCTCGGTGTGTACCGAGTGGTCACATCCGGGATATCGACCCGGCAGCCACCGACTTTAATGCCAAAGGCCAAAACCCCCGCAAGCGAGGGGGGTGAGGCTGCAAATTTCCCGAATTTCACAACAAGATCTCCACCTGCCGCGCCCCCACCGGCTCCCCGCAGACCACGCGACCGCCATCAAGCCGGATCTTGGCGCATTGCCCCTCGTCACCCGCCGTCAGCGCGGTGCCTTCGGAGGCGACCGAAAACCCACGGCCCTTGACGGTCAATCGCACCGGATCCCCGGCGGCAAACCAGCGGCGAACCTTCACGTCTTCCTGGCGCAGGCTTTGCCCGGCTGAAAGCTGGCGCACCACGGTGCGGCCCACGACGTCTTCCGCGCGCAGCACAGCGGGCGAGGCATGCGAGGCCAGATCGACTTCCGCCATGCGCAAATCTTCCATCGCCAAAGGCGCGCCGGGACGCAAAGGCCCCACCACCACCAAAGCTTGCCCCCAAACCTTCACGGCCACGGGCCAGTAAACATTCCAGCGCACGGCGCCCTGCTCGCAACGCAAGCCGACGCGGGTGTTGCCCCACAGCCGCATACCCGCAGGCACATAAGCCTTGATTTTGTCGCAAGGCGCCAGCTTGAGGCGCGGGTCGAGCTGGCCCAAAACGACTTCGACGCGCCAGGGAGCGCTACTCTTTGAATTGTCAGATTGAAGCAAAGCCTGATCGTGCAGCAAGGTCTGCACATAGGCCTGCAGCACGCCCGACTCGCCAACCGGCGACGTCTGCGCGTAGGCCGAGGGCGACAGCAGCACCGCGCCACCGCACAGCAGCAACCACACCAGGGCGCTCAACAAGGCGGCCCAAATTTGAAAGGGCTCGAAACCCAGGTCATGCAACAAGCCCGGCGCAGGGGCCGAAGGGCTGGTCGATGCGGGGTTGGTGGGGTTCGTGTCCATGCGTACCACTGTACGAATCCACGGCCCGCGAATAGGTCTGAAATGAGGCCCGAAAGGCCGCTTATTCCGGCTCATGTTTCAGCACCTGGCGTTCACCATCCCCTACAAGCTGCGCCAAATCCCGTTGTTCTTGGCAAAGCGCTCACAGGCCGGAGGGCTTGCCATGCTGAACAGATTGACCGACACCCTTAACTTCCAGGCTGATGCACTGTCACTGCGATCTGAGCGCCAGCGCCTGATCGCCAGCAACATCGCGAATGCCGACACCCCGAACTACCAGGC
>NZ_JACMNS010000185.1 GCF_014378415.1 Aquabacterium sp. | reverse complement strand
GCCAGCATGAAGGCCGGGTAGTCAGGGTGCAAATCATTCAAAGGCAAATCTTGCAGCACCTGCATGGCCGCATTTTGTTTGTCGGGCGTGAGCAGCACCAGGCGCGCTGGCGCCACGGGTATCAAAGGCGATGGCACGCGCACAATCGCTTGTTGGCTGGACCAGCCACCTAAAGCACCTTGCAAAGCCTGGGTCACGGCCTTGGGATCGAAATCACCCACGGCCGCAAACTGAGCCTGGCTGGCGCCAACGAATTTGGCGTAAAAATCACGCACCTGCTCAATTTTCACCGCTCGCCAATCGGCTTCGATCTCGTCAAAGGTCCGGGCATGACGAACATCGCCGCGCGGATACGGATTGCCGTGGCGCGACAAGGCTTCGCTCAAAACGGCTTGCGGTTCCTTGCGCTGCCCTTCCAGGCCCGTCAGGGCTTGACGGCGAATCTCCTCCAACGCATCGGCGGGCAAGCTGGGATGGCGCAGCAAATCGCCCACCAGCTCAATCGCGGCGGGCAGGTTCTCTCGCTTGGTCGAGATGCCCACGCTCAAGGTGCCATCGTCGGCCTGGAAGGACACCTCGGCTTGCAAAGCATCCATCCGGTCCTGCACCTGCTGGCGGCTCAAGGTGCTGCTGCCTTTGTCCAGCAATTCACCCAGGGCCGAAGGCACTTCGCCCCAATTGGCCAGCGACTTTTCATCGCCCATGCGCAAGGTCAGGGTGGCGCGCACGGCCTGACCGCGCGTGGTCTTGGGCAGCAAGGCTACTTTCAAGCCGGGCTCGATGGTCAGGCGCTGGGTGCGGGCGTTGATGTTGGCTGGGCTGGCCACAAAGGTTTCTGCCTGCACACCCGCATCCTGGCCTTTGAAGTCCTTCAGCATGCCCACCACATCGACGCGAGCAGGCGTCGGTGCGCGCACAGGCGTGGCGGTCGGCAGGTACTCACCCACGGTGCGGTTGGACTGCACCAGGTACTGCTGAGCCACGCGCTGAACATCGGCCAGCTTGACCGCCTTGACCCGATCACGGCTGAGGAACATCAAGCGCCAGTCGCCTTGCGCCACCGCGCTCGACAAGGCCACGCCCACGTGCTGCGAATCGGCAAAGCCCATGTCCCAATCGTTCAGCCATTTGGTGCGGGCGCGGTCCAGTTCTTCCTGGGTGATGGGCTCGCGGCCCACCGACTCGACCACGTCCAGCAAGGCTTGGCGAGAAGCCGCCAGATCCTGCCCCGGGGCCAGTTGCGCGCCCATGATCAGGAAGCCCGGATCGGCCAGCGATTGCGAGAAACTGAACACCGAAGCGGCCAGTTGCTGGTCGGTCAGGCGCTTGTGCAAACGGCCCGAAGGGTTGTCGCCCATGATCACTTCCAGCAGCTCCACCGCCGCGAAATCGGGGTGGGCGCCGGGCACCACGTGGTAGCCCGCGTACAGCAGCGGCACGCCGCCCACCCGGCGCAAGGTGACGGCCCGCTCGCCGTCCTGCACCGGGTCCAGCGTGTACAGGGGGGGCAACACGCGCTTGGGCTTGGGGATGATGGCGAAGTACTGCTGCACCCAGGCCAGCACCTTGGACTGGTCGAACTTGCCAGACACGATCAAAGTGGCGTTGTCGGGTTGGTAGTGGCTGCGGTAGAAGGCCTGCAGGTGACTGATGTCCACGCCTTCCACGTCGGCACGGGCCCCGATGGTGGACTTGCCATAGTTATGCCATTGGTACATGGCGGACACGGTTTTCTCCAGCAAGACGCGGCCAGGCGAGTTCTCGCCCATCTCCATCTCGTTGCGCACCACAGTCATCTCGCTGTCCAAGTCCTTGCGCGCGATGAAGCTGTTGACCATGGCATCGGCCTGCCACTCGAGGTACCAGCGCAGGTTGTCGTCGTTGGCGGCAAAGCTGGCGTAGTAGTTGGTGCGGTCGTAAGACGTGGAGCCGTTGGCGCTGAAACCACGTTTGTTGAAATCGCCCCACACTTGGGGATGCCGAGGAGAACCCTTGAACAGCATGTGTTCCAGCAGATGCGCCATGCCGGTTTCACCGTAACTTTCGTGGCGCGAGCCCACGCGGTAGGTCACGTTGACCGTGGTCGTGGGCTTGGAGTCATCCGGGATCAACAGCACCTGCAGGCCATTGGGCAAGCGGAACTCGCGGATGCCTTCCACGGCGGTGACCTGGCTCAGGGCGGTTGGCGAGACCGGACCTTTGGCCTGCGCTGGCGTCATCCAGGCCGTGGCCAAGGCCACACTCAACACAGAAGCAAATACGTTTTTTGATCGGATGGGAGTCATCACGGCGCCGACTGGATCGGATGGTGGCAATGCGATTCAGTGTAGGCGCGGGCCCGAAAGGTTCCCGTTTCAGGCCTTATGCTGCGGGGCGCCACAGCTGTCATCACAAAACTTCACATCAACATGAAACGACGCTCACGTTCAGTCACCGTTTTGACCAGCCTGGCTGGGCTCGTTTTGCTGTCAGGCTGTGGCAAGAATGACGTGACGCCATGGTCGGGTTATGCCGAGGCTGACCTGGTCTATCTGGCCTCGTCGGGCGCGGGCGTGTTGAGCACCATCCAAGTCCAACGGGGCGATGCCGTGTCTGCCGGTGCTGATCTATTCCAGATCGACGCGGCCTCTGAAATCTACGGCAAACAGGCCGCCCAAGCGCAGCAAAACAAGGCGGCAGCCCAATTGGCCGACCTGGGCAAGGGACGTCGTAAGAATGAGCTGAAAGCGATCAAGGCCCAGCTTGAGCAGGCCAAGGCCGCGTTGAACATTTCGGGTGCGCAGCTCAAGCGCAACCGGGATCTGGTGCGCCAGGGCTTCATCACGCCATCCCAGATGGACGAGCTGGAAGCCGCCAAAGCCCGGGACACCGCCCGCGTGCATGAATTGCAGGCGCAACTGGCGGCCGCCAAAGACAGCGCGCGCCCCGACACCGTGGCCGCTGCCAACGCCGAGCTTCAAGCCGCCAAGGCACAGGTATCGCAACAGCGCTGGGCCGAAGATCAGAAGGTGCGTCGCGCCCCCGTTGCCGCGCGCGTGTTCGATGTCCTGTACCGGCTGGGTGAGTGGGTGCCGGCCGGCGCCCCGGTCGTCGCCCTGCTGCCCGACCATGCCGTGAAAGTGCGCTTCTTCGTGCCGCAAGAGGCACTGGCCCAGACCAAGGTGGGCCAGGGCGTGCGCTACAACTGCGATGGCTGCACGGCGGGCACGGCCACCATCCGCTACGTGTCGCCGCAGGCCGAGTTCACGCCGCCGGTGATCTACAGCAACGAAAGCAAGGGCAAACTGGTCTACATGGTCGAGGCCACGCCCGATGACCAATCCACCGACACCCTCAAGCCTGGCCAGCCCCTGAGCGTGACGCCCGCGCCCGCTGCCGCCAAAACATGAGTGAGCCGTCGTCGTCCGACCTGGCCATCGACGTCCGTGGCCTGAGCAAGCGTTTCGGCGATCGCATGGTCGTCGATGGCATCGACATCCAGGTGCGGCGTGGTGAGATCTGCGGCTTCCTGGGCCCCAATGGCAGCGGCAAAACCACCACCATCCGCATGCTGTGCGGCCTGCTGGAGCCCACCGCCGGCCAGGGCCATTGCCTGGGCTTTGACCTGGTCACCCAGTCACGCCAGATCAAGCTGCGCACCGGCTACATGACGCAAAAATTCGGCCTTTACGAAGACCTGAACATTGAAGAGAACCTGTACTTCATTGCCGAGGTTTATGGCATGCCTGGTGGCCGCCAAAAGGTCGAGCAGACGCTGGACCGCCTGGGCCTGACCGAGCGCCGCCATCAACTGGCCGGATCGCTCTCAGGCGGCTGGAAGCAGCGCCTGGCCTTGGGCGCCTGCCTGCTGCACGAGCCCCAATTGCTGCTGCTGGACGAGCCCACCGCCGGCGTCGACCCCAAGGCGCGCCGCGACTTCTGGCACCAGATCCACCTGCTGGCCGCCGAGGGCCTGACCGTGCTGGTCAGCACCCACTACATGGACGAGGCCGAACGCTGCCACCGCCTGGCCTACATCTCCTACGGCAAGGTGCTGACCGCTGGCACCGCCGATCACGTGATCGGCACCTCGGGCCTGAAAACCTGGCAGGTGCGCGGCGATCAGCTCGACAAGGTCATCGGCCTGACCAACCACAGTGACGACTGGATGGCCATTCCCTTTGGCACCTCGGTGCACGTCAGCAGCACCAGCCAGTCGGATTTTGCTGACTGGTTGCGGGCCCAATCGCCACAGCACGACTGGGTGGTCGAAACCATCCCCACCAGCCTGGAAGACGTCTTCATCCACCTGAGCCAGCATGCACAAGACAATTACCGATAAGCCGCTGTCATGGCGCCGCATCTGGGCGGTGCTGCGCAAAGAGTTCGTGCAGATCAAGCGCGACCGGCTGACCCTGGCCATGCTGGTCGCCATCCCCTTGCTGCAGCTGGTGATGTTCGGCTACGCCATCAATGGCGACCCCAAGCACCTGCCCACCGTGGTCGTGGCGCCCGACGCCAGCCCCATGGTGCGCAGCATCATCCGGGCCGTTGAAAACACCGGCTACTTCAACGTCGAGGCCATCGTGACCGAGCAGGAAGCCGAGCGCTGGCTGGCCGAGGGCGATGCGCAGTTTGCATTGGTGTTCCCCTCCGACTTCACCCACAAGCTGATGCGCGGTGAGCGCCCTGCCCTGGCCGTCTACAGCGATGCCAGCGACCCGTCCACCTCCGGCGGTGCTCTGGCCACCTTGAGCCTGCTGCCCAACATCGCCTTGAACGCCGAACTGCGCGGCCCCTTGAGCCGACTGCAGGCCGGCCCCGCCCCGTTTGAGCTGCGCATTCACCGCCGCTACAACGCCGAAGGCATCACCCAGTACAACATCGTGCCCGGCCTGATGGGCATCATCCTGGTGATGACTTTGGTGATGATGACCGCCATGGCCATGACCCGCGAGCGCGAACGTGGCACTCTGGAAAACCTGCTGGCCACCCCCGTCAAGCCACTGGAGGTGATGATCGGCAAGATCATGCCCTACGTGCTGATCGGCTACCTGCAGGTGCTGATGGTCTACATCGCCTCGCGCTGGCTGTTCGCCATCCCGATGTTCGGCAGCCACCTGCTGCTGACCTTGACCGTGCTGGTGTTCATCATCGCCACGCTGGTGGTGGGCTTTTTGTTCTCGACCATCGCGCGCACGCAGATGCAGTCAACGCAGATGACGATCTTTTACTTCCTGCCCAATATTTTGCTGTCAGGCTTCATGTTCCCCTTCCGGGGCATGCCAACCTGGGCCCAGTGGGTGGGCGAGGTCATGCCCATCACCCACTTCCTGCGGGTGGTGCGCGGCATCATGCTCAAGGGCTCCACCTTGGTGGAGATCTGGCCGCAGCTGTGGCCAATGGCACTATTCACCTTGGTGGTGGGCACCATCGCCATGCTGCGTTACCGTCAGACGCTGGACTGAACCGCGCCCGAATTGTGATCAACGTGATTGATCAGCGGCCAGGCTGAACCGGTGGCGCCCGCATCACGCGAACCTTGCCACCTGTCGTCACCAGCAGCACCGCATCGCCGGGCTTGAAAGCCTCATTGCCCTTGGCCTGGATGATGGAGCGGCGCTGGCCGTTGCTCATCTGCAGCAGGATTTCGTTGGCATCTTCGCGGGTGCCATAGCGTTCAGCGGCATTGCCGACCACGCCACCCACCACCGCGCCAATCACCCCCACGATGACTTGCTCGCGAGCGCCCCCAACCGAGGCGCCGCCGACGCCGCCAATGACGGCCCCCGTGGCCGCACCGGCCCCGCTTTGCGAGCCTTCAACCACCACGGGCCGAACATTCAGCACAACGGCATCTTCCACCTGGGACAGGCGCTGCGCGTCGCCCGGCTTGACCACGTCGGGGCTGGTCGTGGAACAGGCGGCCAACACGGCCAAGGTCAGGCCGGTACTGGCGGCGATCAAAAAGCGTTTCATGGGAATGGTCCTCAGCGGCTGTTGAGCCACTTTAACGCATCCCCTGCGCTCAATCCTGGATGCCCAACTCCTGAATCTTGCGCGTGATGGTATTGCGACCAATGCCGAGCTTTTGCGCGGCCTCGATGCGCCGTCCGCGGGTGATCTCCAGCGCGGTGTGGATCAACTGGGCCTCGAACTGGCGGGTCAGTGCGTCCCAGACATCCGTGGCGCCCGACTCCAGCCTGACACGCGCCTCGCGCTCCAGGTCGGACAACCAACTGGCGGGTGCTGCCGCCGACGTGATGGGGGCCGCGCTGGCAGGAAACGAACTGGGCTGCGCGAACGGCGCCTCGCCAGCGCCACCCATGCTGCCACCAGAAGCAGCGGCAGACTGATTGGCAGACGCCATGGCAGCATGGCTGTCCGGCAAGCCGAGCCCGCCCAACTGTGCCACGGGCTCGGGTGGCGCATAGCCCTGCATCGGCGCCGACAGGCTGCTGGGCGCAGAGGGCGCCAAAGGCTGCACGCCCATCAACTCAGGCGGCAAGTCTTTCGACTCGATCACCTGTGAGGGCGCCATCACCGTCAACCAATGGCAGATGTTCTCCAACTGGCGAACGTTGCCGGGAAAGTCAAAAGCGGTGAGCTTGGCCAAAGCCGGCTCGGAGATGCGCTTGGCATCCACACCCAGGTCCTTGCCGCTTTTTTGCAGGAAGAAGCGGGCCAATGCGGCCACGTCTTCACGGCGTTCGCGCAAAGGCGGCAGGCGCAAGCGGATCACGTTCAGGCGGTGAAACAAGTCTTCGCGGAACACGCCCTGGCGCACACGGTCTTCCAGGTTCTGGTGGGTGGCGGCAATCACGCGCACATTGCTCTTGAGCGGGTGGTGGCCGCCCACGCGGTAAAACTGGCCATCGCTCAGCACACGCAACAGGCGCGTCTGCAGGTCAAACGGCATGTCGCCGATTTCATCTAGGAACAAGGTGCCGCCATCGGCTTGCTCGAAACGCCCGCGCCGCATGGTCTGCGCACCAGTGAAGGCGCCGCGCTCATGGCCGAACAATTCAGACTCCAGCAAATCCTTGGGGATGGCCGCCGTGTTGATGGCCACGAAAGGCCCACCGCTGCGCGAACTGTGCTTGTGCAAAGCCTGAGCCACCAGCTCTTTGCCCGAGCCCGATTCGCCCGTGATCAGCACGGTGACATTGCTTTGGCTCAAGCGGCCAATGGCCCGGAACACATCCTGCATCGCTGGGGCCTGGCCCAGCATCTCGGGCATTTGCTGCAGGCGCTCGTCAGCAACATCCTCGCGCACGCTTTCATCAACCGCGCGGCGGATCAGCTCGACCGCCTTGGGCAGATCGAAAGGCTTGGGCAGGTATTCAAAAGCACCGCCCTGGAAGGCCGAGACAGCGCTGTCCAAGTCGGAGTACGCCGTCATGATGATGACCGGCAACCCCGGGAATCGCGCCTTGACCTTGCTCAGCAAATCGATGCCCGAACCACCCGGCATGCGGATGTCCGAGACCAAAACCTGGGGCTCGTCGTCTTCAAGGGCGGCCAGCACATCACGGGAATTCGTGAAGCTGCGCACCGGAAGGTCTTCGCGCGCCAATGCTTTTTCAAGCACAAAGCGGATGGATTGGTCGTCGTCAACGATCCAGATAGGTTTCATGCCGGCCTGTCAGTGTGTGCACCCAATGATCGAATGCTGACAGGGCAGACCGGTCACGGCAAGGGAATCAATAATTTGAAAACCGTGCGTCCTGGCTCGCTCTCGCATTCGATGGTGCCTTGGTGCTGTTGAACGAAGGTTTGTGCCAATGTCAGACCCAGTCCCGAACCACCATCACGCCCCGACACCAATGGGTAGAAGATGCGATCGCGGATGGACTCGGGGATGCCCGGGCCGTTGTCTTCAATATGCAAGACCAGTGCCAGGCGGTGCAATTGGCGGTTGATGGTGACTCGACGCGCCACCCGCGTGCGCAAGCTCAGCAAGGCATCGCCGGTCTGAATCCGGTCCGACAAGGCCTGGGCAGCATTGTGGGCAATGTTCAAAACGGCCTGGATCAGTTGCTCGCGGTCACCTCGGAACTCGGGCAAGGAGGTGTCGTAATCACGCCAGACCTTCAGCCCCCTGGGGAACTCGGCCAGGATCAGCGAACGAACACGCTCACACACCTCGTGCACGTTCACGTCGCCCACCAGGTGCGGCCGGCGGTGTGGCGCCAGCAGGCGATCCACCAGGGCCTGCAGGCGATCGGCCTCGTGGATGATGACCTGGGTGTATTCGGTCAGCGATTTGGATTCCAGCTCCATCTGCAGCAATTGCGCCGAGCCACGGATGCCGCCCAGCGGATTTTTGATCTCGTGCGCCAGGTTGCGGATCAACTCCTTGTTGGCCTGGGCCTGGTCCAGCGCGCGCTCTTCGCGCTCTTGGCGGGTTTGCTGCTCCACCTCCACCAGCTCGATCAACACCAGGTCGGCATGTTCCAGCCGGGTCACAATCACCTGAACGGGCAGGGAATCCACAAAAACGTGGGGATGGCGCTTGAGCTGGGCTTCGATGCGGCTGGTGGCGTATTCGTTGCGCGCCACGGCGCCCACGATGTCCTGCAGCAGCATCGGGTCTTCGAACCAATCAAAGATCGACTCTCGCAGCACACTGCGGCGCGACAGGCCCAACACCTCTTCAAACGCAGCATTGGCGAACAGGCACTGCCCATCAGGCTCGACCACCGCCACCATCGTGGCCAAGTAGTCGAACACATCTAATCCGTTGGGCAGCAGTTTTTGAACTTCGCCAGGGTCCACGGTGGAACCGCCCCGGGCCATGCTGGCGTGGCGCCCGGAATGCGCACCGGCCCTCACTGATGAGGCCGCCTGACTCACTTGCCGCTTCCTGCCGCGGTCAATTCGCGCCTGAGGGCGGCAACATCAGCCTCTTTGCGGGTCACGGCGGCCTTCATGTCATTGACCCGGTCCTGGTACTTTTGAAAATTGCGCTCGTCGCCCTGGCGCTCGGGCTGGCCGTTGTTGTACTGCTTTTGCAGGGCGGCCAACGCTGCTTCTTCCTTCTGGAGTTCAGCCTCCAGGATGCGACGCTTGTCGGCATCGCGGGCCTTCTGGTCATCGGCGGCCACTTTTTCACCACCCGACGATGCGGATGCCGAGCCGCCCTTGGGCTTGATCGACTGGATCACCGTGATGGGCGTGCCTTCCAGCGTCTTGCACCCCTTGCCGATGGCCTCTTTGGCGGACAAGGCATCGGTGTAGAGGTTGCCCGGGCAACGGTAGACCGGTTTGTCCTCTGCGGCTTGCGCGTGAGCAAACCCGGCCAGCAGCAGCGCCACCAAAGCCAGCCCACGAGCGGCAGGGACCAACGAGAAATCCTGGGTCAACGTGTTCTTCCTGTCGTGCATGTCGGGGCGCTCCGGCGTGATTCGGACCAAGTATGCCTTCAGCCCAACACCCTTAACGCTTCAAAAGCAAAAAGGGGCGACCGAAGTCGCCCCTTTTACACACGCCAGAGCGTGATCCCGGGAGGGATCACAGGCTGTAGTACATGTCGAACTCGACCGGGTGAGTGGCCATGCGGAAGCGGGTGACTTCCTGCATCTTCAGCTCGATGTAAGCGTCGATGTAGGCGTCGGTGAACACGCCACCCTTGGTCAGGAACGCGCGGTCCTTGTCCAAATATTCCAGAGCTTGATCCAAGCTGTGGCACACGGTGGGGATCAGGGCATCTTCCTCGGGAGGCAGGTGGTACAAGTCCTTCGTGGCGGCTTCGCCAGGGTGGATCTTGTTTTCCACGCCGTCCAAACCGGCCATCAGCAGGGCCGAGAAACCCAAGTAGGGGTTCATCAGTGGATCGGGGAAGCGGGCTTCCACGCGACGGCCCTTGGGGTTCGCCACGTGAGGAATCCGGATCGAGGCCGAGCGGTTCTTGGCCGAGTAGGCCAGCTTCACCGGGGCTTCGAAGCCAGGCACCAGACGCTTGTACGAGTTCGTACCAGGGTTGGTGATGGCGTTCAGGGCACGGGCGTGCTTGATGATGCCGCCGATGTAGAACAGCGCGTATTCGCTCAGGCCAGCGTAGCCGTCGCCTGCGAACAGGTTCTTGCCATCTTTCCAGACCGATTGGTGAACGTGCATGCCGGAACCGTTGTCGCCAACGATGGGCTTGGGCATGAACGTGGCCGTTTTGCCATAAGCATGGGCGACGTTGTGGATCACGTACTTTTGCAACTGGACCCAGTCGGCGCGCTGGAGCAGCGTGCTGAACCTCGTGCCGATTTCCATTTGACCTGCATTGGCCACTTCGTGGTGATGCACTTCAACGGGAATGCCCAGCGATTCGAGGATCAGGCACATTTCCGAGCGCATGTCCTGGAAGCTGTCGACCGGGGGCACTGGGAAGTAACCACCCTTGACGGCCGGACGGTGACCCGTGTTGCCGTGCTCGTATTCCTTGCCGGTATTCCAGGCGCCTTCTTCGGAGTCGATCTTCGAGAAGCAGCCCGACATGTCGTTGCCCCAGCGGACGCTGTCGAACACGAAAAATTCAGGCTCTGGGCCGAAGTAGGCGGTGTCGCCCAGGCCGGAGGCCTTCATATAGGCTTCAGCGCGCTTGGCCAGCGAGCGAGGATCGCGCTCGTAAGGCTTGCCGTCGGCAGGTTCGACCACGTCGCAAGACAGGATCAGGGTGGGCTCTTCGAAGAACGGATCGATGTTGGCTGTATTAGGGTCAGGCATCAACTGCATGTCGGAGGCTTCAATGCCCTTCCATCCAGCGATCGACGAACCGTCAAAAGCATGGCCCGAAACGAATTTGTCTTCGTCGAAATGCGAAACAGGCACGGTGACGTGCTGTTCTTTGCCGCGTGTGTCGGTGAAACGGAAATCAACGAATTTGACTTCATTGTCTTTCACCAACTTCATCACGTCGGCGACGGTCTTATTGGCCATCAGAAGCTCCTAGCTAGAGGCTTTGGTTGCAAGCAGGGTAATCGAATGAGGATGTTTCCAGATCAGAAACAGCGCGCAGTGTAATAGCAGAAAGCGTGCCGTCTTCAGAGCGATCACCTTTGGAAAATCGGTGATTCGCCAACGAGGCGATGTCACAAATACAGTGCTTCATGCACCCCAACGCACCACGCGACGGGGAACAGCGGTCAAAAAACAGGCGGGTCACGGGCTGGTGAGTGCCGGCAAAGCACCAAATGTGTGCAAAAAAGAATCAAAATTCTCAACGCACCATTATTGGTCCAATTGATGCACCAATTTGTGACAGATTGGTTTGCATCCAAGCGAAGGCCTGCTCGGCATCCCGTGCCACGCCTTTGACGCCCAGTTCAATGTGGCGGCCGTGCACCGGGTGGTCCACGCTGGGCAGACTGAACACGCGAACGCCAGGGAAGCGTTGCTCCAACTCCACCATCATCGGCGTCAGCACCGATTCGGCCATGGCGTAGACGATTACGGAATGCTCGACCTGCCGCTCCTGCCCAAGCAGATCGGCGTGCAACTCGTCCAGTGCCCAAGCCATCATGGGCCAGGCCATGACGGGAAAGCCGGGCAGGAAATGCACCCGCTGGTCGATCGAAAAACCCGGAATCTGGTTGTAGGGATTGGGGACGATGGTGGCGCCTTCTGGAAAGCGGCCCATGTCCAGCCGGCGCAGGGTGTCGGGGTGATCGGGCAAAAAGGGCACGCCTTCCTGGTCGGCCATCGCCTTGCAGCGCGCCAGGATCAGTTCGCGCGCCTGAGGGTGCAGCACCAACTGGCGGCCCCAGGCGGCGCCAGCGCAGGCGCGGGTGTGGTCGTCGGGGGTGGCACCAATGCCGCCGAACGAAAACACCACATCACTGCCAGCCAAGGCGTTGCGCAGCTCGGCGGTGATCTGCTCGGGTTCGTCGCCCACATAGCGGGCCCAGGACAAACGCAGGCCGCGTTCATTGAGCAGTTCGATGGCCTTGACCAGGTGCTTGTCTTCGCGGCGTCCGCTGAGGATTTCGTCGCCAATGATGATGATGCCGATCATGCGGGGTCCAGGATAAGGATTTGAGGGATGGGCGCGGCCGCGCGCAAGTCACGCAGCGCTGCCAAGAGGTAGTGGCTGAACCACAGTGACGAGAAGGCGAACACCAGTGTGTAAACCCAGACCGAAGCCACGATGAGCAAGGGCGCCACCACGATCGAGATGGCGCCCAGCACCGCCCACAGGGCAGTGGGTGCCGCGCCCAGGTAGCCTGAGATCACCCCCATGATCAGCAAAGGCGTGCGGTGCTGTTGCAGCAGGGTGATGCGCTCTTGAACGGTGGCATGCCCAGCCAGCGCGTCAAAGGCCATGACGCGGTAGGTCAGCCAACCCCAGATGAGGGGTGGCAGAACCAGGCCAAACGGCGGGATCAGCCACAGGGGCAAGCTCACCACCATCACCAGCACAGCGATCAGGGTGGCGCCCAGCGACCACCACAAGGAGGTCCACCAGGGTGCCTCGTGACGCACTTCCAGGCCAGCGAAACGGCGCTGCACCACCAGGCGGACCAGCGCGGGCATCATCAAGGTGGCCACCAGCAGCAACGACAACACCACCAGCAGGGGCACCGCCAGCACCACGACGATCAGGGGCGCGATGACCGCGCGGAAACCGGGGGCCCCCACGGTGTCCAGCCAACCCAGCAATGGCTGGCTGATGGCCCAACTGTCCAGGCCCTGGCGCACACCGGCCACGGCGCCTTCCCAGTAAAAATGGGCCAAGCCCACCGACAGCACCGTTGCCACCAACAATGGCAGCAAGGACAGCCAGATCACACGGGGATGCAGGCAGTAGGCCGCCGCGCGCCAGAAAGCATCGATCGTCTTTTGCATGACGACAGGATACCCAAGGTCGGGTTCAACTGCCTTGGAGCAGTCTTTTCAAACCCAGCCACTGTTGGGCCCAAAACCCACGGCCGTAGTCTTTGCCGCCAAATTCCGGCAGTTGATCACGCACGCCGGTGGGCTCCATGGCGAGGTCGGGGCGGGCATTGATGCGGGCGGTGCCAAACACGATGTCCCAAACCGGGAACAGCACCGCGAAATTGCAGCCGCCGAGGGTGCCCGGCGTCGGGCCCTCATGCCCGACACCAATGCCATGGTGAATGCGGTGGAAACGTGGGCTGACCAGCAGGCGTTCGCCCAGCCAGCCAAAGCTCAGGCGGGCGTTGGCGTGGGCCAGGCTTTCCATCAATTGCGTGAAGGCCACGATGGCAATGAATTGCCCGGGCGGTACGCCAATGGCGCGGGCCGTGAACGCGATGATGGTGTCGCGCAGCAAGTCATCGAGCAGGTGGTTGCGGTTGTCGCTCCACATCGTCATCTGGCGCTGGCTGTGGTGCAGCGAATGCAGGGCCCACCAGCGGTTCAGGCCGTGCTGGCCCCGATGGATCCAGTAGTCCACCAGGTCAAACACCACCAGGTAGAGGGCAAAGCTGGCCAGGGCGGTGTCGGTCACGCCGGGCCACCAGCCCTGCATCAGCGCATCCAGCTGGATGCCGTCGATGCCCTGCACGCGGGCAGAACCAAAGACCTCGTCCAGCAAGGGCTCGATGGAAAAGAACATCAGCAGCCTGAACAGGCCCAGGCGGTGGATGAAGGTGTAGACCATGTCCACCCGCACGGCGATGCGGTCGCGCAGGGGCTCGACCGGGCGCCAGCGCTGCAAAGGCGCCAGCAGGCACAGCATCACCAGCAGTTGCAGCAGTCCAACCATCAGCCAGCCGGTGGCCTCGTAGGCGTCTTCCAGCAGGTTGCCCATGCCCAGGCCATAAACGGCGGGCTGCACCAGCGTCTCGAACAGCCATTGCTGGACGTTGCCAAAGGCATCGCTCAAGCCGGGGATGATGTTGACGTCGATCATGGCAAACGCTTCAACGGGGTGCCGTGCCCACTTGCGCGTACACGGGGTGATCGCGCAAGGTTGCAAAGCACAGGCCCTTGGCTTTCAGGCCGGTGATCAAGGGCTCCAGCACCGCGGGGGCCCAACGGTCCTGGCGGGACCAGATGCCCAGGTGCATCAGCAAGATATCGCCGCTGCGCACATCGCGCAAGGCGCGGTCCAGCAAGACCCGGTTGGGATAGCGATCGCTGGACAGCTCGTCGCCCAGAAAACCGGCGGCCGCCCACGGCACGTGCTGCCAGCCGCAGGCCTTGGCGGCCTTGAGCAAGGCGGGTGAGGTTTTGCCACCCGGGGCCCTGAACAGGGCGCGCATGGGCCGCCCGGTCATTAACTCGAAACGGCGCGCGGGCTTGGCCAATTCTGCGCAGTAGTCGGCCGGGCTGAGGTGCAGCTTCTGGCCGGTTTGAGGCCCCGCCGTGGCTTGCAGCAGAAAGCCTTTGGGCTCGTCGGCGCGCCAGATCAGGTGGTCCCAGGTGTGCGAACCAAAATCATGGCCATCGGCGGCCAGGGCTTTCCACCAGAGGGCCCACTGGTCGTCCAGCGTGGTGCCAGCGGGCTTGTCGCCCACGGCCTGGGTGCGCTCGTTGGCCAGGAAGAAGGTGGCCTTGACGTGCTGGCGTTTGAGCACATCGATGATCAAAGGCGCCACGCCCATGTGGCCAGTGTCGATCGTGAGGTAGACCGGCTTGGGGCAGGCCTCATTGGCGAACGCCGTGGCGCCGCACAGCGTGGCCGTCAAGGTGGCGATGGCACAGATCAGACGCATGCCAGGCTCAGCGCATCGGCGCGTGGTCCAGGGTCCACACGCCATGGGGTGATCGGCCCACATTCACCTGCCGCATGACCTTCTTGGCCACGGTGTCGATGAAGGTGACTTTGCGGGCCCAGCGCGAGGTGACCATGATGGTCTTGGTGTCGGCCGACAGGTCCATGCAATCAGGCCCGCCCGGCGCGGGGTAGGTGTCAACTACGGTCAGGGTTTGCAGGTCGATGCGGCTGATGGTGTTGGCCGCGCGGTTGCTCAGCAGCACGTGGCGCTGGTCGCCCCAGGCTCGGAAAGCATGCGCGCCTGCCCCGGTGACGATGCGCTTGACCAGCAACGGCTTGGCGCCGCTGACGTCGTAGACCTCGGCATACGTGTCTCCCGTCAGGCCGATCAGGATGCGCTTGTCATCGGGGGTGATGAAGATGTCGGCGGGCATCTTGCCCACGGGCACTTTCCAACGCGGCGCCTGCGTGGCCAGGTCGATGGCGATCAACTCATCGCTGTCCTGCATGGTCGAATAGACCACGGTGCTTTTGCTGTCGATGTTGAGGTGGCTGGGCGTCTTGCCGGTGGGCACGCGCTTGGCCAGGGTCAGGTCAAAACCGCCACCTGCACGCGAGGTGACGCGGTAGATGTCAACATGGTTGAGGCGATTGGCCGTGGTCACGAACCACTTCATGTCGGGCGAAAAGCGCAACTGGTAGGGATCGGCGATGTTGTTGATGACGCGCTGGACTTCGCCCGTCTTGGGGTCGATCAGGGTCAGCGAATCGCTCAGGGCGTTGGCCACGATCAGTGACTTTTCATCCGGCGACAGGTACAAGTGGTGCGGCTCTTTGCCCGTGGGCACGCGCCGGATCTCTTTGAAG
>NZ_JACMNS010000184.1 GCF_014378415.1 Aquabacterium sp. | reverse complement strand
CATGACCACCCTGGACCACAACAATCTCGTCAGCCCCACTTTGAACCACGTGGTGTGCCCAGGCGCAAGCAAGACTGATGCTCAAACGCACCGCATGGCTTACTGGTCTTGGGGCGACGAGGCCAATCCTCGCATCCTGATTTGCGTGCACGGACTGAGTCGTCAGGGCCGTGACTTCGACGCCCTGGCCCAATCGCTGAGCAGTCAATACCATGTGGTCTGCCCCGACGTGGTCGGGCGCGGGCATTCCGACTGGCTGGCCGCGCCTGCGGGCTACCAGGTCTTTTCGTACGTGTCCGACATGGTGACGCTGGTGCAGCAACTGCGCGCCTCGCTCAAAGCGGAGAGCCCCTTGGACATCGACTGGGTGGGCACCTCCATGGGCGGCTTGATCGGCTTGGGCTTTTCAACCTTGCCGACCGAAGTGACCGGGGTGCGAATTCGCAAGATGGTGCTCAATGACGTGGGCCCACGGCTGCGCCACGATGCCCTGGTGCGCATTGGCGACTACCTGGGCCAGCCCAAGCGCTTTGCCACCGAGCAAGAGGCGGCCGACTACCTGTGGAGCATCTCTACCGGCTTTGGCCCGCACACGCCTGAGCAATGGCTGGCCTTGTCGCGCCCTTTGCTGCGCCCAACGGCCGATGGCTTGGGCCTGCAACTGCATTACGACCCGGCCATTGCCGAGCCTTTCAAGTCGATCTCGGCTGAAGCCGCGACCAGTGGCGAAGCCGCGCTTTGGGGCGTCTACGATGGCCTGAAAAGCGAGGTGCTGTTGTTGCGTGGCAAAAACTCCGATCTGCTGGACCACGAGACCGCGCAAAGCATGACGCAGCGCGGCCCCAAAGCTCGCCTGGTTGAATTCGAAGGCGTGGGCCACGCGCCCACCCTGATCGCCGCTGACCAGATCGCCACCATCAAGGACTTTTTGTTGGCATGAAGACAGGCATTCTTGATGCACCGCACGCGGCCATCGTTGACCTGGTCGATTTGAGCCTGCCCGGGCAGGATGGCGGTGCGGCCCATGCCCTTGCGCGCGCCAGAGCGTTTGCCGAGCCCTTGCTGGCCGAGCAATTGTTCGACACGGGCGAGAACGCCTTGGCCCATGCCGATGGTGTCTCGCAGATCCTGCTGGGCATTGGCGCGCCGCCATCGCTGCGCGCGGCCGCCTACCTGGTCTACGCCAGCGAGTACCTGACCCCGCCCGACGAAGTCATTGGCCGCGCCTTTGGCCCCGATGCTGCAGCCCTGGTGGCCCACACGCGCAAGCTGGTGCAGATACAACGCAATGCGCGTGACTCCTTGGGCGATGAGACCGATGGCCCCTTGCGCGCTGACCAGGTCGAGCGCATCCGCAAGATGCTGCTGGCCTTCTCGCGCGATCTGCGCGTGGTGCTGATGCGCCTGGCTTCGCGCCTGCAGACGCTGCGGCACTATGCCGCTACCAAGCTACCGTGCCCCAAGGCCTTGGCACGCGAGTCGATGCAGGTGTTCGCGCCACTGGCCAGTCGGCTTGGCATCGGGCAAATCAAGTGGGAAATGGAGGATCTGTCCTTCCGTTTTCTGATGCCCGACACCTACCGTTCGATCGCGCGCTCGCTGGACGAAAAGCGCCTGGAGCGCGAGCGCGATGTGGAGCAGGTGCGCCAGACTTTGGCCTCGGCCTTGGCGCAAGCCGAGCTGCAGGCCCAGGTGCAAGGTCGCCCCAAGCACCTTTACAGCATCTGGAAAAAAATGCAGGGCAAGAACCTGCCCATTGACCGCGTGTTCGACGTGCGCGCATTGCGCCTGATCGTGGCCGACATCCCGGCCTGCTATGCCGCCTTGAGCCGCGCGCACGAGATTTGGCGTCCCATGCCAGATGAGTTCTCGGACTACATCGCGCGGCCCAAGCCCAATGGCTACCAGTCGCTGCACACCGTGGTGCTGGGCGATGACGACAAGCCCATCGAGATCCAGATCCGCAGCCTGGCCATGCACGAGCACGCCGACAGCGGCGTGGCCGCGCATTGGGCCTACAAGGAAGCGGGGGCCAAGGGCTACGCCGGCGTGCAGGTCGTGGGCGAGTTTGAAAGCCGCGTGGCTGCCGCGCGCAAGACCGTGCTGCGCCAATTGTTGGCCTGGGAGCGCGACCTGGCCGCGGCCGACGAAACCGAAGGTGGCGGACCTGCCGGCCAGGGCTACTTCGACGACCGCATTTACGTTTTCACGCCCGACGGCAAGATCATCGACCTGGTGCATGGCGCCACGCCCGTGGACTTTGCGTACACGCTGCACACCGACTTGGGGCACCGTTGCCGAGGTGCCAAGGTCGACAGCGTGATGGTGCCGCTGAACACGGCCTTGCAAAGTGGCCAGACGATCGAGATCGTGTCGATCAAAGATGGCGGGCCCTCGCTGGACTGGCTGAACCAGGACCTGGGCTATGTGCGCAGCCCCAGGGCCCGCGCCAAGGTGCGCGCCTGGTTCAACGCGCTGGCCCAGCAAAGCACCATCGCCAAAGGCCGCGACCTGGTTGAAAAGCTGCTGCAACGCGAAGGCAAAACTGCCACCAAGCTGGAAGACTTGGCGGCTGGCCTGGGTTTTCGCAGCGCCGATGCCCTGTTCGATGTGGTTGGCAAGGACGAGTTCTCGCTGCGCAATATCGAGCAATTGCTGCGCCCCGCCGTGCCCGAGCAAGATCCGGATCATGTGGTGGCCCAGCGCATCGCGCGCAGCGAAGCGGAGCTGGACCGCAGTGGCCATGGCCGTGGCGTGTTGGTGGTGGGCATGGATTCATTGCTGACGCAGTTGGCCCGTTGCTGCAAACCCGCGCCGCCCGATGCCATTGGCGGCTACGTGACGCGGGGCAAGGGCGTGGCGGTGCACCGCTCGGATTGCAGCAATTTCCGCCAAATGGCCGGGCGGCATGGTGAGCGTGTCATCCCCGTCACCTGGGGGCAGCATGCCGCCGCCCAGAGCGCGCATTACGCCGTGGATGTGTTGGTAGAAGCGCATGATCGCCCGGGCTTGTTGCGCGATGTGTGTGATGCCCTGGCGCAAGGCAAGACCCACGTGGTGGCCATGAACAGCCAGACTCAGCGCGACCACACCACCATCACGCTCACGGTGCAAACCTCGGACACGGCCAAGCTGGGGCCGGTGCTCGCGCGAGTGACACAAGTGAATGGCGTGTTGAAGGCGCGCCGAAAATAGAAAAAAACATGCTACAATAGCGGTCTTGAAGGCGCGTAGCTCAGCTGGTTAGAGCACCACCTTGACATGGTGGGGGTCGTTGGTTCGAGTCCAATCGCGCCTACCAAGAGATCTGCACAGATTCTCTTGGAATTTCCCGGGAAACAACCAGAACCCGGTACCCAATGAATGGAGGCTTATGCCTCCATTTTTTTTGGCCAGCGCTTGGCGCTGTTGCCCCCGGGTTCGGCCCCCTGGTTCGGTCTGCAAGATGGTGATCAGGCAAACCGCCACTGACCATCCAGTCAATACAAAACACGGCTGCGAATCGTGCCCGTGATGCTCTGGATCTTCTGCAACGCCACTTCTGAATAAGCCGCATCCACGTCCATCACCAGATAACCGATGGCTTCATTGGTCATCAGGCTTTGTGCGGCGATGTTGATGTGGTTCTCGGCGAACACGCGGTTCACGTTGGACAGCACGCCGGGCACGTTCTCGTGGATGTGAAGCAGCCGGTGCTTGCCAGCGCCCAAAGGCATGCTCACCTCCGGAAAATTGACGGCCGACAGCGTGGTGCCGCAGTCCGAGTAGCGCACGAATTTCTCGGCCACTTCGAGACCAATGTTGGCTTGGGCTTCGAGCGTGGAGCCACCAATGTGCGGCGTCAGGATCACGTTGTCGAAGGCACGCAAGGGCGACAGGAACTCCTCATCGTTGCCTTTGGGCTCTTTCGGGAAGACATCAATGGCCGCGCCACCCAGGTGCTGGCTTTGCAGGCTGGCCGCCATTGCGTCAATGTCCACGCACGTGCCGCGCGCGGCGTTGATGAAGATGGCGCCGGGTTTCATCTTGGCGAACTGCGTGGCTCCCATCATGTCCTGCGTGGAGGGGATCTCAGGCACGTGCAGGGTGACCACATCGGCCGCGCCCAACAACTCGTTCAAGCTGCCCAATTGGCGCGCATTGCCCAGCGGCAGTTTGGTGACGGTGTCGTAATACACCACGCGCATGCCCAGCGATTCGGCCAGCACCGACAGCTGCGAGCCAATGTTGCCGTAACCGACGATGCCCAGCGTCTTGCCACGCGCTTCCCATGAGCCTTCGGCCGACTTGCTCCAACCGCCACGGTGCACCAGCGCGTTCTTTTGCGGTATGCCGCGCAGCAGCAGGATCAATTGGCCCAGCACCAGTTCGGCCACCGAGCGGGTGTTGGAGTAGGGCGCATTGAAAACGGGCACGCCCTTGCGCATGGCGTGCTGCAAGGCCACCTGGTTGGTACCGATGCAGAAACAGCCAATGGACACCAGCTTGTTGGCGGCCTCCAGCACCGCAGGCGTCACTTGGGTGCGCGAGCGGATGCCCAGGAAGTGCACGTCGCGAACTTTCTCAAGCAGGACAGATTCATCGAGCGCTGTCTTGATGTACTCGATGTTGGTGTACCCGTTTTTATGCAGCACATCCACGGCGTTTTGGTGCACACCTTCGAGCAACAGAAAGCGAATCTTGTCCTTGTCGAGCGAAAGCTGCTGCATGCCTGAATCCTTCATCTGTGGTGTTGATCAGGCAGACGCTACCATGACGAAGGTTTTCCACTGAAAGAATGGTCATGCCGATCGCACCAGACATCCTTGCCCGACTCCAGGCCATCGTGGGCGACAGCCATGTCAAGACCGATGCCGACAGCTTGAAACACTGGGGTTGCGACTGGACCAAGGTGCGCGTGCCGGCGCCTTCGGCCATTGTTTTTCCATCCACCGTGGCAGAGGTACAAGCCATTGTGCGTTTGGCCAACGAATTGAAGCTGGCCCTGGTGCCCTCGGGCGGGCGCACCGGTTTGTCGGCGGCGGCGGTGGCGGCGGAAGGCGAGGTGGTGGTCAGCTTCGACCGCATGAACCGCATCATCGAGTTCATCCCCGAAGACCGCCTGGTGCGCCTTCAGCCTGGTGTGGTCACTGCCCAACTGCAGGCCTTTGCCGAAGAGCAGGGGCTGTACTACCCGATTGACTTTGCCAGCGCAGGCTCGTCGCAACTGGGCGGCAACATTGGCACCAACGCAGGCGGCATCAAGGTGATCAAGTACGGCATGACGCGCAACTGGGTGCTGGGTTTGAAGGTGGTCACGGGCAAGGGCGATGTGCTGGACCTGAACAAGGGCATGGTGAAGAACGCCACCGGCTACGACCTGCGCCAGTTGTTCATCGGCGCCGAAGGCACGCTCGGCTTCGTGGTCGAGGCGATGATGAAGTTGGACCGCGCGCCGCGTGATCTGCGCGTGATGGTGCTGGGCACACCTGATTTTGCCGCCGTGATGAAGGTGTTGGCGGCGTTTCAAACGCAACTCGATTTGACGGCCTTTGAGTTTTTCTCGGAGCTGTCGGTGCAACTGGTGACCAAGCACCAGGGCGTGCCTCGGCCTTTTGAGGCGGCCGCGCCGTTTTATGCCCTGCTCGAGTTCGAGGCATCGAGCGAGAAGGTGGTGGACGAGGCCATGGCCTTGTTCGAGTCCTGCGTGGAGCAGGGCTGGGTGGTCGATGGCGTGATGAGCCAGAACCAGACGCAGGCCAAGTCGCTTTGGCGCTTGCGCGAGGGCATCTCTGAAACCATCTCTCACTACACGCCTTATAAAAACGATTTGTCGGTGCTGATCAAGCACGTGCCGGCCTTCATTGCCGACATCGACGGTATCGTCGCGGACCAGTACCCCGATTTTCGCGTGGTCTGGTTCGGCCACATCGGCGATGGCAATGTGCACCTGAACATCCTCAAGCCAGACGACATGGCCAAGGACGATTTCTTTGCCAAATGCGCGACCGTGAACACGCAGATCTTCGAGACGGTGGCGCGGTATGACGGGTCGGTGTCGGCCGAGCATGGCGTGGGCCTGACCAAGAAGCCTTACCTGGGCTACAGCCGATCGCCGGAGGAGCTGGCTTACATGAAGGCCGTCAAGCTGGTGTTCGACCCCAACAATGTGATGAATCCGGGCAAGGTGTTTGACCTTTGAAAGGCGCGGCCGCCCATTGAGGCGGGCCGCTCACTGCAGCACGCCGATCACGATCAGAACACTGTTGCCGCCCGAGATTTGAGCTGGGCCTTCGCCACCGTGGGGGTCGCCCATCTGCGCGGCTCGGGCCGGGTCGATTTTGTCGGCCCCCGTGTTGACCTGGGCGCCGTAGAACACGCTGTCGATCTGCACCTTGCCCCGCACGCCGTAGAGCATGGGAGACTGGTTATTGAAGTAATCAACCTGGCTGCCGGAGCCCGACAGTTCAATGCGGAATGCGGGCTTGTCGGCGGTGCCGTCCTTGCCCAGGTAGGTGTACGAGATGTCACCCCGCCAGTCCGACAGCTTGATGGATTGGCCGCTGGTGGCCGTGATTTGGGGGCCAAGCTGTCTTCGGCCTGCCAGCTCATGTGGGTGACCTTGAAACCGACCTTCTTGGGCGGGCCCTCGGCAGGCGCATAGGCCAGGCCTTCGGTGAAAAACATGGACGTGAGCTGTTTGGCCTGCGGCCCGCTGTAGTGCCCACCAACGTCGGTCAGGATGAACATGCCCTCGCTGCCGAACAAGGCGCCAGCCCGAAAGCGCGCATCGGCCACGCGGCCTTGATCGGCCAGCTCGGGCGTGGGCCGCAGGCGCTGGTAGTCGCCCCAGACACTGCCTTGCCAACCCCGGTATTTGCGGGGGTCGTCCAGGTCGGCCGCGCCAAGCTTGTTCTGGTCGTTGGGCGCCACCAGCTTGGCCAGGTTGACCGTGCCGCCCAGGTGTAGCAGGCCGCCACCATTGGGGCCGGAGGCCGCATCGACGTTCAGCCCGGTGGGCAGGTTGCCGCCAAAGTAGCTGTCTTGGGCGTAGTCAGGGTGGCTGGGCGTGAGCAGTGGCTCCACGTCGAAGATGCCCGGCGCCTTGAGCTTTTCCTTGAAGATGAGCCCGACCATGGTTTTGGCCATCAGCAGGTCGGCATTCCAGGTTTCATCGACCAGGCCGCCCTCATCGGGTTTGGGCTTGGCGGCGTGGTCCAGGGTGAGGATGCTGATCTGTGCCAGCGAGGCCAGCAGGATCACCGTTTGAACGTTGTCCTCGAGCCGCTTCATGAAAGTCTGGCTGCCCAGGTACTCGTCGATCCGTAAACCGATGATCCGGCTGACGAGGTCGGTCTTGATCGAGTTGCTGGGCGTGAGGGGTTCGATGGCGTCCAGGTACTTGCCGAAGGTGGACAGGTTGCTGCCGAAGCTGTCGCCATACTGCAGGCCGCCGGCGCCCCCATTGGGGGTTCTACGCCGGAACCCCAGAAAATTCCGTCACCCTAGATCCAGCCCTGTCACGAGCGCATCCAAGTCGATCAATTTGCCGTCGCCATTGAACGTGTAGTGCCCATTCAGCAGGATGTGGCGCCAGGCTGCCGGTGAGATTTGTGTGATCAGTGCCAGAGCCTTGCCGTTGCCGCCCCTCTCTAACTTTGTAAGAAGCCGCGACAGAATCGCCGAGTTGTAGAAGATGATCGCGTTTGTAATCAGCCGAGCGCATTGGTTGCTGATCTCAATTTCGATGTCGGTGCGTCCTGTCAGCTCTTTCTTGCCACCGACCTGCGCGATGGTCGAGCGTACCTGGTGGTAGGACTCAATACGATTTTGCGAGCGGTGGACGTTGCGCTCCAGTTGAGGATCTCGCAGGTAGCGTAACGTGTATATGCTGCGTACCAGCTTGTCAAACTCGAAGACTGCCCGCCGTGTCGGATTCTGCGCTGTGTAGGTGCATAGCTTTCGGATCAACGTACCCTGGGTCATCTCTTTGAGGCCCAACGTCGCGACGATCTGGTCGATGTTGGCCTTCTCGTCAATGATGATCTGCCGGTCGATCTGGCCAACCGGCTGGATCAGGCACTTCTCGTACTGCGCCGGATCATCGGCGCAGTACAGCTCTGCCAATTGGCTTTCCATGTTGTTGAAACGTGGCTCAAAACGTCGGCCGAACCAGTGCAGGATGGCGAAGTTGGCTTTGTTGACGCTCTGCATATCGCCGGTGATTGCGGTCGGCACGATGTCCGAGGTGTTGCGATACCAGATGTCGAACACATGGTGGGCCTCGTACTCGTGCGCACCGATGAGGTAGCCATTGATCGGCACATGGTTGCACAGCAGCGTGTAGGCCAACACACCCTTGCCGCGTCCGAAGTATTTGCACGAATAGCGTGCCTTGACGGTAGGCCGCTCGACGCCAAATTTTTGGCCATCGACGGCGCCGTACAGGACATCAAGATCAAATGAGTAGTATGGAAAAATCGGCAGCGCTGCGATGGCGTTGCTGATGCGGTCATTGGCTGCATACAGCGACGCCTGGCGCAGGTACTGCTGATATGTGCTCTCCAGCACATGGTACGGGATGTCGCTCGTACGCGCCATGACATGACTGCCGTGATTCATGGCTTGCGCCATGATGACTGCCATCAGGCTGTCAGTGTCGGCCACCTTTTTTGCATAGCGCGGCTGCAACGGTGTCAGCGCCGACAGAAACTGGCACTGGCCATTGACGAAGCGCAGCACGTCGGAGACGGCACAGAATGGCAGTTGCTCGTAGAACGATTGCTCGCGCGCCTTCAGGCTCTCGACCTTGGGCTTGTGCCAAGTCAGCGCCTGTGTGTCCTTGTCGTACTCCAGGTGCGTCAGCTTGCCCTGTTTCAACTCGCGGTTGAACGCCAACCATTGCCCGATAAGGGTGAAAGACGATGGGGTGTGATGGAAATTTTCGTCATGCTGTGCAGCACTCGATGAGCGCCTGCGCGCTCGTCACCGGCGCGTCGCAGCGATGGTTTCGGCACACGTAGGCGCCGGGTAGGCGGCCTACGGTGTGTCGTCCCTGGCCGATCAGGTTTCGAAAAATCATGACGAGCAGCTCATATACGACAATCCAGCGATCTCAAAGAACTCAGACGGCTTGGGCCTATAGTATTTCTCCTCCACCTCGTTCGACTGCTCGGCGTAGGGCTGCGTCATGACTTCCTGCAGCTCTCGAACTAGAGAGTAGTTCCCCGCAGTCGCTTGGCTGTACGCAGGCACAACGAACCACTCTCGCAAACTGTATTT
>NZ_JACMNS010000002.1 GCF_014378415.1 Aquabacterium sp. | reverse complement strand
TCATGGCCCGCACCAGGTTTTCGCGGTGGCGAAGGCTGGTGAAGATGACGCCGATCAGGTGAAGCGCGATCAACACGAGCAAGGTCCATGCGAGAAAACTGTGGAGTTGATCAAGCCAGGCCATGCCCCAGAACATGTCCGTGGTGTACAGCCAGCCAGTGAAGCCCGCGCCCGCAACACACGCCAGAAGCGCCACCACCATCCAGCCGCCCAAAGGGTTGTGGCCGATGTAACGGGGCTCCTGCTTGCGTTTAAGCAGGCGGGCGTAGTGGAGGGTGGTTGATGGGCCACGCACAAACTGTGAAAGCCGCGCGTAGTGACTGCCAATGAAGCCCCAGACCAAGCGTGCGGTGACCGCCCCAAGCGCGACATAGCCCGCAGGTTCGTGGAGCTGTACAAAGCCCAGCCCCCGGGTGCTCAACCAGGCGACGCTGATGGCCATCACCAGTGTCCAGTGAAGCCAGCGTACGCCGTGGTCCCAGACCTTCATTGCCGGGGTTACTTGACTTCGCCTGCTTTTTCGAAGGTCTTGGGGTTGAAGTAAACCTCGACGCGCTTGCCTTTTTCGTCGAAGCCATAGACTTCATAGCAGCCATTGTCGACTTTGACTTGACGTACCTTCCAACCTTCGCCGGTCAGCTTTTTCTGGAGGTCCGTTTGCTTTTTCCATTCTTCCTTGGGGACGTCGCATTTGATGTCGCCGTGGGCGAAGGCGCTGCTGGCCACAGCCAGTGTCAGCATGCCGATGGTGATGATGGAGTAGCTTTTCATGAGGGCTTTTTCGTCAGGGTGAAGAGGTCAGGCATCCAGCCACATCCGCAAATGGTTGTGGTGCGTGCCGGTCAGTCCAATGACGGCAGGATCGGTCTCACCGACTTGGGTGCGCAGTTGCATGAGGTGCATGTCCATGTCGAACAGCAGCCGGCGTTGTTCGGTGCTGCGCACCATGCTCTGGATCCAGAAGAAGCTGGCCAGGCGATGACCGCGCGTCACGGGGTTGACCCTGTGAACACTGTTGCCCGGATAGATCACCATGTCCCCAGCGGCCAGCTTCACGCTTTGGCCGCCGAAAGTGTCTTCGATGTTCAGTTCGCCGCCATCGTACTCGTCAGGCTCGCTGAGGAACACGGTGCAGGAGATGTCGGTTCTGATGCGTTCGGCCGTGCCAGGCACGTAGCGCACGGCCCTGTCCACGTGGTTGCCAAAGCTGTTGCTCGCACCGCCGTAGCGGTTGAACAGGGGTGGCGAGGTGAGCCTGGGCAATGCGGCCGAAAAGAAGATGGGATGGCGCTGAAGCCCGCGCACGACCAAATCTTGAAGAGTCTTGGTTTCGGCGCAAGCTTCAGGCAGTTGCTCGTTGTTTTTGACTTGCGCGGATTGCTCGCCCGAGGTTGGTCGCCCATCGCCCCAGGGGGCTTGGGCGAGAACCTCTCGGGCCCGACGAAGTTCGTCGGGCGTGAGCACTTCACGGACGTGCAGCAACATGGCGCCCAGTTCAGGTCAGAAGCGCATGCCCACGGTCCACTTGAAGGAGCGTGGTTCGCCCAGGATGACGAAGCCCGGGTACAGCTGGTCGCCATACAGCTTGTTGGTGACGTTGGTGACGTTGAACTGGGTGTACAGGTCGGGCGAGAATTTGTACTCGGCCATGATGTCGCCAGCGACGTAGCCTGGGGCCTTTGCCGTGCTCGAGGCTGCACCCGTGCCACCTTGCAATGGACGGTTCTCCGAGGCGCCACGAACACCGCCTGCAACACGAATTTGCGGTGTCAATTGATAGCTGAGCCAGACGCTTCCGGTGTTCTTGGGGGTCAGACCAACACGAGCGCCCAGCCCCGCTCCGCTGGTGCCTGTCTTGTCAATGGTGGCGCCCGGAATGTAAGAGTAAGACATGTACACCTACAGGGCGGAAGTCACTCGTCCAACCACGTCCAACTCCAGGCCTTCGGAATGGCGTTGTCCTGAAAGCGTGTAAGCCGAGGCAGCGAAGTCGGAGTCGTTTGTCCGCTCGTTGTATTTCTCGGTGCGGAACAAGGCGGCGCGCGTTGAGAGTTTTCCATCCAGCCAGTCAAGTTTGGCACCCAGCTCGATGTTGCGGCTCTTTTCCGCCGGTGTGCTCGCGTTTTGCTGGGTTGTGTACTGGTAGGTGTCGGCGGCGGTGTTGAACGACGTGCTGTAGGAGAAATGGTAAGAACTGGTCGGGGTGGGCTGATACAAGGCCCCCGTGCGATAGCTCCACAGGGACGAATAAGTCAGGTGACTGATTGGTGTTGCGGTTGGCGTGGCTGTTGGGGCGGCGTTGGTGCCATAAGTCAGTTGGCCCGTGGTTGCGCTGAATCGATCCCAGCGTAGGCCACCCAACAGCTTCCAGCTGGGGCTCAACTGCAGCAGGTTCTGTGCGTAGGCACCTGCGGATGTTCCCGAGTAATCTGAAGTTTTTCGGTAAAGCGGAGAGTTACCTGTACCGCCCAACGTTGCGCCATCATTTGGGGCGCCCACTGTGGTGTTGGGGCGCGTTCCAAGTGTGTTCAGGAACCCATTGTTTTGGTACCGATCGGCCTGTTCATTGGACAGGTCAATGCCAGCCAGAATGTTGTGGGTCATGCCCAGCCATTGATACTTGTTGCTGTAATCGCTTTGAAGATAGGTCGCGGTGTAGCGATCTTTGCGAGGGTTCAATCCGCCGCGAGTGAGGCTTGTGCTCTCACTGAAATTTCCGGTGGTGGTGCTGGCTTGATAGCCCGCAACGCTGCTCCATTGTTGGCGTTCAAAGGTGCCTGTGCGCAGGTGGCTGCGAAGTTCACCACCATCGGCAAAGCGGTGTGTGTGCGCGAGTGTGCCGTAGGTGGCTTTGCCATCCACATAGTCTGAAGCCATGCCATAAAAATTCTTGGCATCAACATTGGGGACGCTGCACATCGCGGCGGCAGTACAGTTTGTGTTGGTGGAACCATTGGCTCCCAGCCATCGAATGGCGCTCAAGGGCACGTTGTTGGTGTTCAGATAGAACAAGCCTGCCGTGAATTCATCAGCGGTGCCGATGCCCCAACTGTAGGTGGGTGCAATGCCATGCTTTTCGATCTTGGCGCCACCGTTGTCTGATTTGGTGACCATGGCATTGATGCGCAGAGCAGCTTCTTCGTCTGTGCGGATGTTGAAGTCCATCGTGGAGCGGAAATAGCCACGATCGCCAATGGTGCCAACCACGTCGCTTTGGTCCGCAAGCATGGGTTTTTTGGTGACCTGATTGATCACGCCGCCGGTGGATCCCCGACCGAAGATCATTGAGGCTGAGCCACGCATCACTTCAATGCGGTCGTAGTTGAAAGTGTCTCTGTCGTATTGGGACGGATCACGCATGCCGTCGATGAGCAGATCGCCGGTGCTGGCGACCGGGAAGCCGCGCAGGCGGATGTCCTGGTCAGTTCCATTCTCGGTGGCAGCAAAGGTGATGCCGGCGGTGTAGTGCAAGGCTTGCTTGAGCGTGTCGAGCTTGACGTCGTCAATGAGCTTTTCCGTCATGACGCTGATCGACTGCGGAATGTCACGCAGTTCCTGCTTGCCTTTGCCAAGGGTGGTCGTCACCGCTTGGTAGTTTTGCTTGGCGGGCGATGCGTTTTCTTTACTGCCTTTCACGGTCACTTCAGGCAAAGGCGCATCGGTTTTCTTGCCAGCGTTGTCAGCCGTTTGGGCCAAAACGGACGAGCCCATCAGGCTCAGGCCGAAGCCGGCGGCGAGGGCGCCCAGTGACAGGGCGGGATTGGTGCGAGGGCGGGACATGACAACTTGCTCCGGAAATGAAAGACGGACCCAGAACGTGAATATCATTGCGAATGATAACAATTCGCAATGCGTTTCGCTTTGGCATTGATCCACTGAAATCGGGGGTGGACAATGTTCTCCGGGGAAAGGCTTGAGACCAGCAGATGGTGATCGAGTGGAGCCATTGTATTGCGAATAAGTCTCATTCGCAATTTAATGACCCGACCCATCTGCAGGTTGAAACCCCGGCGTCAGGGCGTCATTCAGCGAGCCCCGTCCTCAACCAGGTCATCGCGTTGCTGGCGGCGCCAGACGCGCAGGCGGGATTGCATGACCGACAGCTCGATGGCGTCGGCGGCCGAAGCGTGGCGGACATTCTTGCTGCCGCCTTCGATGCGGTCGATGGCGCCGGGCAGGTCGCCCAAGGCTGCGGTGGCCTCGGCCTCGGCCCGCACCGCGCGCAAAGGCTGGCCCAGATTGCGCCACAAAGCGGCCAGCAGGCCCCATGAGGTGGCATCCTCCGGGTGGACGCTGACCTGGGTTTGCAGGCGTGTGGCGGCGTCCTGCCAGGCCTCGCGGTTGTCGCGCGCGTCGGGCATATTCAGGGCGATGCGCGCGTTCATGAGCAACTCGGGGCGGGCGTCCAACAGCACCGCGCCCTGGCCTTGCGCCACCGCATTGGACAAGACGGCGGCCGCTTGCACGGCTTGGCGGGCATCGACCAGCGTGTCGGCCTCTTCCAAAGCCAGGATGCGCTCCACCGCCGCGTGCTGCGCTTTGGGCAAACCCGCCGCCGCAACGCGGGCTTGCTTCAAGGAGGCGGCCACCTGGCCCCGGTCGTTCAGGCGTTGCGCCGCCACGGCCGAGGTGTAGTGCAAGGCCACGGCCTCCAGGGCGGATGCCCCTTTGGGCACGGTGGCATTCAACAAAGGCATCAGGCTGACGCTGCGCGGGTCCATCAAGACCCGGCTGCGGGCCGACATCAAGGCGTGCTGCGCCACCAGCATTTCACGGGCATCGCTGTGGTCAACGGCGGGCGGCAGAAAGCCATTGGTGCCCATGCGCGAACGGGCTTCGCCAATGCGCTCCGTCGTCAAAGGGTGGGTGCGCAGGTAAGGGTAGCTGTTGTCGTCGGTCAGGCGCGAGGCCTGCTGCAGGTGCTCGAACATCTGCGCCATGCCGGCCGGCGCAAAGCCCGCATCGTTCAGCACGCCAAAGCCCACGCGGTCGGCCTCGCGCTCCATGTCGCGCGAAAAATTGAGCTGCCCCTGGATGGCGATCGCCTGTCCACCGGTCATCAAGGCCTGGGCCGCCGCTGGTGCGCGGCTGACCGCCAGCGCCCCCAGGATCATCGAGGCAATGCTGATCCACGACTCACGGCTTTGCTCGCTGATCATGCGGGCGATGTGCCGCTGCGTCACGTGCGACAACTCGTGCGCCAGCACCGAGGCCAGTTCGTCCGGCGTCGTGGTCATGGCCAGCAGCCCCAGGTGCACACCAATGTAGCCGCCCGGCAAGGCAAAGGCATTGACGCTGCGCTCGCGCACCAGGAAAGGACGCCAGGCGTGGGTGGAATCGATGTCGGCGCTCAGGTCGCCGCGTTGGCGCGCGCTGGTCAGCAAGGCCTGCCACGATTGGTTCACGTACTCCAGGATCAGTGGGTCGTCGATCACATCCGGATCCGGCAAGATGGACCGCATGATGCGGTCGCCCAGCCGGCGCTCGGCCATGGGCGACAAGGTCTGCGCGGCAGCGTCCCCCAGCGAGGGCAGGGCCAGCGACGAACTGCTTGGTGGCAAGCCCAGGTCGCTGGTTGAGGCGGCGCTCAGGCCGAGCGGCCAGGCCACCAGCAGGGCCATGGCCACGGCGTGCCACGCTGGGGTGCGGGCGGGCAGGCGCTTCGCGAGGCGGGGGGCAGCAGAAGACGGTTTTTTCAAAAGCATGTAGGCGCAAGAGGTTGGCCACGCTGGGCAGTATGCTGTGTCTGTCACCGCTTGGAGTGTCGGGCCTGAGTGCAGGTTCGGCGTGCAAGGTGATCTTTACATCCCAGACATCATGACCGAACTGACCCATTTTGACGCCCAGGGCCAAGCCCACATGGTGGACGTGTCCGACAAGCCAGCCACCATGCGCCGTGCCGTGGCCGAGGGCCGCATCCGCATGCAGGCCGAAACCCTGGTTCTCATCACCGAAGGCCGCGCTGGCAAGGGCGATGTGTTGGGTGTGGCGCGCATCGCGGCCATCCAAGGCGCCAAGCGCACCTCTGACCTGATCCCTTTGTGCCATCCCTTGCCTTTGTCCAAGGTGGCGGTCGAGTTCGAACTAGAGCCCGACCCGCCCGCCGTGCTGTGCCGCGTGACGGCCCAAACCGTGGGGCCCACGGGGGTTGAGATGGAGGCCCTGACTGCCGTGCAGGTGGGCTTGCTCACCATTTATGACATGTGCAAAGCTGCCGATCGGGGCATGGTCATGACCGACGTGGCTTTGGTGGAAAAGCTGGGCGGGCGCAGCGGGCATTGGCAGCGCCGCGATTTACCTTGATGAGGTGATTTCGGGGTGATTGCCTAAAACAGGCACCTTCTTTGGATCACTGTTGGATCAACCAAGTCAATGAGCTAATGACACTTCCAGGCATTAGGCACCATCTAAATGGTTGCCAATTGCAATAAGCTATTGACAGAACTGACGGGGTAGGTTTTTGGTTATGGCTCTGCGCGACTGCCAACCACCTGGCTAAGTTTTTTCGGGAGCTCGAAAAAAATTGTAGGTCTAAAAGAGGACACAAGCTGCCCCCCTCTGCCGCTCCTCGCCACCCTGCGTTATGCAGCTTGAAACACCCTAATGCGGGGCGTCACTGCAGCCTGAATCAGGCGTGCTGCCACCCTCAAGTCGTACTCGGTCTGTAGGTTCAGCCAAAAACGTGCCTCCATAGAGAAGAACAGGCCCAGGCGAATGGCCGTATCGGCAGTGATGTCGCGCTGCCCATTCACAAGCTCACTGATGCGGCTGGAGGACACATCAATGTCTGCTGCAAGCTGCCGACCCGTGATCCCCATCGGCTTCATGAAGTCTTCAAGCAAGATTTCGCCGGGGTGGATTTCGTCAAGAAGTTTGGTCATTATTTGCGCCTAGTGGTAGTCCACGATTTCGACGTTATGGGCACCATCTGTCCGCCAGACAGAGCACACCCGCCACTGGTCATTGATGCGAATGCTTTGCTGCCCCTTCCGATCACCCTTGAGTGCCTCAAGGTGGTTGCCGGGTGGAACCTTCAAGCTGACCAGCACTGTCGCCGCATGCAGCATCAGCAGCTTGCGCCGTGCAACACGTTCAATGTTCTTAAACCTGCGCACTGCCTGACTGTTGAAAAGTGCCTCAGTGTCGGGGCATGCGATGGACCGAATCATTCGACATTCTGATCCGCATAAGAGATTCTGTCAAACAGATCATATTTGTATCACCTCACTCATTTGGTGAGGATGCCTCAATGCGGGGGCGCCATCAAAACAGCGAGGTTGCATACCCGTCACGCCGTACCCTAACGAGATAGCGCCCTGAGCGCTCAGTGATCGATGCCATTGGGTGTGATCCTTTGTCAGTTGGATCACCCGTGGATCACTCCATCAAGAAAGCTTCCCTTTTCATAGACAAGGTCTATGACATGTGCAAAGCCGCCGATCGGGGCATGGTCATGACCGACGTGGCTTTGGTGGAACAGCTGGGCGGGCGCAGCGGGCATTGACAGCGTTTAATCCCTTCTGCTTGATTCAAAGGGGCGGACGATCACCTATAGGCATAAAACGCGACGCGACTAAGATTGGGTGGCCATGCAGAACCCGAGGCTTCCTCCCTTCAATGCGCCGCGCACGCTCAACGTGACTTATGCGCGCGTCCTGGTCGGCCATGTTCAACAGGTCAGGCCGGAGTTGCTGCACCTGCTGAAGGCGCAGCAATTGGCTTGCCTGGCGCAGAACGACCCGAATGACCGCTGCACCTTGCGCGATTGGCATGCCTTGATCGACGCGGCTGAGGCCTTGCTGGGCACGCCCGACCTGGTGCCCGAGCTGTCTGAGCAGTTCAAACCCTGGCACGCCGGATTGATGGGCTTCACCCTGATGACCTCTTCCACGGTGAACGAACTGGGGGGGTTGCTCAAACGCTTTCACCACCTGCTCAACGACGTCTTCGTGGTTGACCATGGTGTGCGCGAGGCGCGCTTTTTTCTGCGCCTTGACGCTGCCACGTCGGAGCAGTCGCACCGCCTGGCGCGCCTGTCGTTTTGCATCTGGGCGCGGCGCCTGCGTTGGCTCACCGGTCAGCCTGACATGCGGCTGGACGTCTCTTTCGCCGGGCCTCCGCCTGCGGACATGGCACCTTACCGGCGCATCTTTGGCGGCACCGTCCGTTTTGACCAGAACGACAACACCCTGTGGGGAGACTCCGAGTGCGCCCAGTTGCCCATCCTGTCGCAGGACGCGGCCAGCCACGCCTTGCTGTGCGGGCAGGCGCAAAAGCACCTGGAGCAGTTGTCCCACAGCGCGGACCGCTTCATTGAGCAGTTGCAAGTCGTGATCAGAACACGGCTGGACGCCGGCAAGGTCACGCTGGAAGACGTGGCAACGGAGCTTCACCTACCGCCCCGAACCTTGCAGCGCCGCCTGGAAGAGTCGAACCTGAATTTCAGGCTGATGGTGGACGGCGTGCGCAACTCGCAGGCGCAACACTACCTGAGCGAGACCGAGATGCCGCTGGTGGAGCTGGCCTCGGCCATGGGCTTTGCCGACCATGCCAGTTTCAACCGCGCGTTCAAGCGGTGGACCGGCTTGTCGCCCGGTGCATTTCGTCGCTCAAGGGCGACGGCTGTGATTTAGCGCCAGACCGGCCATGTAATCCGGCATCAAGGCGAGCTTTTCTTCAACGTTTCCTGGGCCAGGGCGGCCTTCTCTTCCAATGACAGGTTGGGGTCGCTTTGCTTGCCCATCAGTGTCAGCAACTTGCGCGAAGTCTCCTCTTCTTCGCCATACAGCGCTTCGGCGCGTTCGGCGCCAAAGTACTGTTGGCGCAAGGCATGAAGGCCCGCCAACTGGCGCGCGGCCTCGTCCAGCGAGCCGATGGTCAGCTCGGGTGGGTAGGTCTGGGTTACGGCCTGCGCGTACTGCGCGTACTGCTGGAACAAATCTTTCAATTCGCGGCGAGCCTGGGCGGGCAGCCCTTCTGAAAACGCGTCCAGCTTTTGCAAGGCCTCGTCGCGCGGATAAAGCGCGTGCACGCGTTCGACATCCACGCGCGTGGTGGGGTCCATCGCAAGCTCGCCATGGCGATCTGCCCTGAACCTGGGGGGGATCATGCTATCGAGCGGATTGCGTCCTGCGGGCAGGTTCGGGGTGCTGGCCGCGCCTGACGCCAGTGGCGACGCGGCCGTGGCCATCGCCTCGTGCGGCGTTGGAGTCGCCCACGTGATGGGCGCCGGGCCGCTGTGGTTGCTGGCGGCCACGCCCGCCGTCTTGTCGTGCGTCCAGGCCCATCCGCCTGCGGCCACCGCCACCGCCGCCAGTGCCGACGCCAACCACCATTTTTTCCCGATCACCTGGAGTCTCCATTCAATGAAAAAACCGGTGCATCTGCACCGGTTTTGCAAGGTTTCAACCGCGTGTTTAGAACGGGCCGGTCGAGGTGAAACTGGCCAAAGCGGCGTCCTGACCATTCAAGAACTGGCTGTAGCGGGTATCGCCATCGGCGAAGCGCTTCACCCACGAGATGTTGCTGTAGCTGGTGGGTTCGCTGGCCTTGGTCGGAAAGAAGTGATCCGCGCCAGTGATGACGGCCAGCATCTTCTTGGTCGTGGCGGGAATGATGTCGTAGAACTTCTGCGAATGGCCGGAGACCGGGGCGATGGTGTCGTTTGTGCCGCCAAAGATGGCCACGGGCACCGTGAGCGTCTTCATCTTGGTCGTCGCGGTGTCCCACGGTGCAAAGGCCACGGCGGCGGTCAGGCCGGGGGTAACCCCTGCGGCTTCCAGTGTGCCACCGCCACCCATCGACCAGCCGGAGACGACCTGGCGTGTGATGTCAATCTTGCCTGCTGCTGCGCCGGTGTTCAGCGCGGCCACGGTCTTCAATGCGGCCAGCAATTGCGTGGCGCGGCTGGATGGGAAATCAAACAGCGTGTTCGTCGTGATGGCCACGACCACAAAACCATGGGTGGCCAAGCGCTTGCTCATGTCGGTCATCGAGCTTTGCGGGGACACGAAACCGGGGCACACCGCCACCAGCGCGTACTTGCCCGCCGTGTTGGGCGAGTAGACCGTGCCGCCGCCAAAGCCGCTGCCCTTCACGACTTGAGAAGTGACCGCGTAGGGGCCATCCTTCTGCAGGTCGGCCAGCGTTGGAGCCGGGCCGTTCTCGATCGCCTGGGCGGTCGATGCCAGGGCCAGCAGGCCCAGGGAGATGGCGGTCAGTGAATGCTTGATTGAGAACATGTTGTGGGTCCTTGCTGGTGTGTCTGTTGATTGGATTCAGTACAGGCTCATTGTTGGGCCGGACAAGTGGCAAGTATTGACCCAAGGCACGGACTCATTGTTTGAACGCGCCAAGCAAGGGGTATGTCCTGTTGGGGGTTTCGATAGTTATTGCTTTGGCAAAAGCTCGCGCCAGTCATACACCCGCTCCGCCGGCGTGCATTGAAACGGCGCTTGCGCCAGGTCAGGCTCGTCCTTGCACTCGTCCAGGAAAGCCTGGCTGGTGGCATTGCGAAACTCCCTCAGCCGGTCCACCACGAAGCGCCCCTTGTCGACCTCGCCATGCTCGGCCAGCGAGCGCGCATAGGCCATCATCAGGCGCGCGTCCACCAGGTTGTGCAAGGTTCGGCTGAAGGCCAGTGGTGGCTTGGACGGCTCATCTTCGTCCACGCCCGTCACATCGGCGTAATCGGCCTGGTAGGCGAACCAGGTCGTGTGCTGGCCAAACTTGATGCGCTCGCTCAAAGGGCCAGCACCTTCGCGCGGCGCGTAGATGTTGGCCGCCGCCTGGAAGTCCCAGGCACACCAGGCCGTGAGGATGGAGATGGCCAGCGCCCCAGTCATCAAAGTCGAGTTGGTGCTCGGGTCGGCCGCCTGGGTGGTTTGGCTTGGCTCGGCCTGACGTGCCCGCGCGGCCAGCCCCATGCCCCAGGCAAAAGCGGCGGGCAGCAGGAAATAGCTGTACCAAAGCGGGTACTCCAGCAGGCTGTGCAAGCCCACCAGCGTCACGATCACGGCAGTCGCCCCAGCGGGCGTGCCAGCGAAGACCTGGCCTGGCACGGGCGCGGCATTTTTTTTCAGGCCCGGACCCAGCAAGCCCCACAGGCCCCACAGGCTCAACATCGTCATCAGCACGGTCACAGGCAGGCCAAACTCCACCGCCCATTGCAGCAGCACATTGTGGGTGTGGTCAAAGAAAGCGACCGGACGGGTCGGGAAGGGCGTCAAGGTCCAGGCCAGGTTGAACTCGCCATAGCCCACGCCCGTCCAGGGATGCGCGGCGATCAGGTCCAGCACATTGGCCCAGATCTTGAAGCGTGAACTGGAGATGTCGCTGTGGTCATGCAAGCGCGCTTCGGCGGCAAAGGCCACGCCCGTGTCCATGTGCGACCACTGCCACATGCCGCCCCACCAGGCGCCATAAATGACCGGGGCCAGCATCAACACCAGGCGCAGCCGCCCAGGCAGGTCGCGGTCACGCCAGCCCCACACCGCCAGCAAAGCCATCGCGATCATGCCCGTGCGCGAGGCGGTGAACACCACCCCCCCGATCATCAGCACGATGGCCGCGATGGCCAAAGGCCGGGGCCAGCGCCCACGCGCGCCCAACCAGGCCGCGGCACAACACGACCACACCAGCAAGGTGCTGAAGTGGTTGGGTTGCCGCAGATTGCCCACCGCGCGCCCGGGCATGGTGGGTTCCGCAATCCAGGTGCCATCGGCCCAGGCCGGGTGAAAGACCTGGATCAGTGCCAACACCATGCCCGCCACGCCAGCCCACGCCAGCGCTTCGCAAAACACATCGAAGACACGGTGGCCCTGGTCGCTCAAGCCCGCGCGCCAGGCCACCACGAACACCAGCAGCGCCGACAAAGCCATGCCGCCGCCCATCATGGCCAACCCCAGGGGCAGGCCGCTAACGAAGGGTGCTGCCAGGGCCAGGCCTGCATTCAACAGCAGCACCGCTGACAAGGCCCACATGGGCCCCTGATGGCGGGTGGGCATCAAACCCTGACCACGCAAGACGGGCCCGGCCAGCGAGGCCATCCACAGGCCCCAGCCAAACAAGGCCAGCACCTGGTTGTAAAACGTGACCGAGGGCGACTCGTGGGCGGCCAGCAAAGTGGGCGCCACGATGGCCAGCAGGGCCAGGGGCAGCCAGGCCTGTGCGGATGGGAGCTTGGAAGTTGAACTCATCCGCGCATTGTCTCGCGTGCAAAGCCTCGGGTCGGCCTGGCCTTGCAAATGCAGGCTGACTGGCAAGTCATGTCGTCTTTGCCGCAACTTACCCGCTTGTTCACCTTAGCGATGCGCAGTTTGGCCGTGGCCACCCTGGCCTGCGTGCCCTGTGGCTGGTGACCTGGCACCACCTTGTTCGCCGCCCGCCCTTGGGGTCAGTTGGTCGACCGCGATGGGCTTGGCCGCTTGGCTGGCCCTGGCTTCCACCATCGTCATGGTCTGGTGGGTGGGGAAATTGCGCCTTCACAAGGCGGTACAAACCCCTGTCATTTGAGTGCGAATCGGGCCCTGATCAGCGCGATTCAACCGCTTTGCGGGGTTTCTTCACACAGCTTGGTTTCTCGATGTAAACACTGATGTCATGGGCTTGTCATCTTGGTGTGTCGGGTGCAAACTGAAGTTCTGGTTGGCTGCAGCCAGCCGGATGTCCTCAACCCTTCTGCGCTCGAAAGGATGCAGCATGAATTTGACGATCAGTGGTCACCACCTGGAAGTTACCGCCGCTTTGCGTGAGTACGTTCTCACCAAGTTAGAGCGAGTAACCCGACATTTTGACCAAGTGGTGGACGTTACCGTTCTACTCAGTGTCGAAAAGCAAAAGGAAAAAGATCGCAGACAGAAGGCCGAAGTCAATTTGCACGTCAAGGGCAAGGACATTTTTGTTGAAACCGCCCACGAGGATCTCTACGCCGCCATTGACCAACTGATGGACAAGCTTGACCGTCAGGTCTGCCGCCACAAGGACCGCGTGCAAGACCACCACCACACTTCATTCAAGCGCCATGAAGGTGTCGCCAACTGGGACGCCGCCATTCAATGAGCTTCACCCCCAACTCCAGCATCCAGCTTGGTGCCACCTGATGGTGAGACGCCCGTGCAGGCATGTACCAAGTTAACGGCCCTACGGGGCCGTTTTTCATGGGATGCGCAAAATGGTGCAGTCGTAGAGTCAAATTGTTGACTTTCGTGCTTGCTGCGCTGCAGCAATCGGTGCAGAATCCCCTGAATCAGTGGGTGTTGCGACACCCTGCCAGTAGACTTCGGTTCCTATAATTCGCCCCTCATCCGCCCTGGTGGTGGGGGTCAAGGTACTAACCGTCGCCCCCGCTTGTATCAAGATGAATCGACTTTCCGCCATCCTTCCTGCCAGCCAAGTGGTCGTGGATCTGGACGCCAGCAGCAAAAAGCGGGTGTTCGAGCACGCCGGTCTGTTGTTCGAGAATCATCACGCCATCGCGCGCGCCACCGTGACAGACAATTTGTTTGCGCGTGAGCGCCTGGGTTCTACCGGCCTGGGTCATGGCGTGGCCATTCCCCACGGACGCATCAAGGGTTTGAAAAATCCGCTGGCGGCCGTCATCCGGCTCAAGCAGTCCATCCCGTTTGATGCGCCAGACGACGAATCCGTCAACCTGCTCATCTTCTTGCTGGTGCCCGAGGCGGCCACGCAACGCCACCTCGAAATCCTGTCCGAAATTGCTGAGTTGCTGTCCGACCGCGAACTGCGCGAGCGGCTCAAGACCGAAGGCGACGCCGCCGAGGTGCACGAGCTGATCGAGCGTTGGCAGCCTCTTAAATCGGTGGCCTGAATCTCGGATGAGCGCCAAAGACCTTGCCGTGATCAGCGCAGAAGCGCTGTTTGAAGCCAACCGCACCGCCCTGCATTGGGAATGGATCGCGGGTCATGCTCACCCCGAACGCCGTTTTGACGAAGAAGCCGTCAAGGCCGCGCAATCTGCCGCCGACTTGGTCGGCTACCTGAACTACATCCACCCCTACCGGGTACAGATCGTGGGCCGGCGCGAGGCTGCCTATTTTAAGAGCTCTTCGCCCGAAGACCAGGAGCGCCGCATCCAGCGCATCGTGACGCTGGAGCCGCCCGTGGTGGTGGTGGCCGACGCGCAGGCGCCATCCGACCGCCTGGTGGCCATGTGCGGCCGCGCCGGCATCCCCTTGTTCGTGACCTCCGAGCCCGCTGGTCACGTGATCGACGTGTTGCGTTCCTACCTCACGCAGCACTTCGCCGAGCGCCTGACGCGCCACGGCGTGTTCATGGACATCCTGGGTTTGGGCGTGTTACTGACCGGCGAATCAGGCCTGGGCAAGAGCGAACTGGGCCTGGAGTTGATCTCGCGCGGCCACGGCCTGGTGGCCGACGACGCGGTCGACTTGTACCGCGTGTCGCGCACCGCCATCGAAGGGCGCTGCCCCGAGCTGCTGCAAAACCTGCTGGAAGTGCGCGGCATCGGCCTGCTCGACATCAAATCCATCTTTGGCGAGACCGCGGTGCGCCGCAAAATGCGCCTCAAGCTCATCGTCCACCTGGTCCGCAAAGAAACCATGGAGCGCGAATTTGAACGCTTGCCTTACGAACCCCTGTTCGAGGAGATCATGGCTGTTCCGATCCGCAAGGCGGTGATCGCGGTGGATGCCGGCCGAAATTTGGCTGTCCTGGTCGAGGCCGCCGTGCGCAACACCGTGTTGCAGCTGCGCGGCATTGATACCTACAAGGAATTCATCGAGCGCCACCAAAAAGCGCTGGACCGCAACAGTGGCCCGGGTTGACCGCGTGCTGCTTCAGCCGATCAAGCGTGGTGGCCGCCGCGGGTCAGGTTGACCTTGCTGCCTGAGCAGCCGTCGCGGTTGCACACCACGTACAGCGACAAGGCATGGTCCTGCAGCGTGTAGCCGCGTTCCTTGGCGATTTCCTGCTGACGCAGCTCGATCTCGGCGTCAAAAAACTCTTCCACGCGGCCACACACCACGCACACCAGGTGGTCGTGGTGCGTGCCTTCGTTCAACTCGAACACGGCCTTGCCGGTCTCGAAATGGTTGCGCGACAAGATGCCGGCTTGCTCAAACTGCATCAGCACGCGGTACACGGTGGCCAAGCCGATGTCAGAGCCTTCGTTCAGCAGCACCTTGAACACGTCTTCAGCGGCCAGGTGGCGCTGCGGCGATTGCTGGAACACCTCCAGGATCTTGATTCGGGGCAACGTGGCTTTGAGTCCGCTGCTTTTGAGTTCTTCGGCGTGGGTGGTCATGGGGCGGGCTCCGGCAGGCGGCGGAAGCACTGTTGGCCCCCGCTAGAATCGGCAATGATATCGACTCAATCTGCACCAAGCCAATGTGGGGCCAATGTGGCCGCTAGTTGCGGCGCCGGCCGGGCGGGTTGAGCGGTTTGTGATGCACACTGTCTGGCTCCTTTCCAAGGGCGTTGATGCCATGTTGATTTCCGTGACTTGCCGATCCCTTTTGAACCGATCCGTGTTGGCCCCCGTGGCCGCGCTGGCCTTGCTGGCACTGTCCGGCTGCGGCTCTCGCCTGAGCTCGCCCGAAACCCTGTTTGGCGTGATCCAGCCCTACCAGATCGACGTGGTGCAGGGCAATGTGGTCACCCAAGAGGTGATGGCGCAGATCCAGCCCGGGCTGGGCCGAACTCAGGTGCGCGAGATCCTGGGCTCGCCCTTGCTGGCCGACCCCTTCCACGCCGATCGTTGGGACTATGTCTTCACGATCCACCGCCAAGGCGTGCCCAAGCAACAGCGCCGCGTCACCGTGTTCTTCAAGGGCGACGTGGTTGAGCGTTTCGAGGCCGACACCTTGCCCAGCGAGCACGAGTTCGTGGCCTCGATCGACAAGCCCACCGAGATCAAAAAACCGCCGGCCAACCTGACCGAGGCCCAAGTGGCCGCTTTGCCAGTGCCGGTCAAGACCGAGGATGCACGCAAGACCCCGCAAGGCGCCGTGCGCGAGTACCCACCGCTGGAATCGGGCCGTTAAACATGAGCACCCACCAAGCAACCCACAAGATTGCCATCGCGGGCGCCTCCGGCCGCATGGGCCGCATGTTGATCGAGGCGGTGCAAGCCGCCGATGACTGCGCCCTGGGCGGCGCCCTGGACATCGCCAGCAGCCCGGCCATCGGCATCGATGCATTGGCGTTTTCCGGCCAGCTCAGCGGCATCGCGATCACGGCTGATTTGCGCGCTGGCCTGAAAGACGCGCGCTTCCTGATCGACTTCACCCGCCCTGAAGGCACGCTGGCGCACCTCAAGGTCTGCCGCGAACTGGGCGTCAAGGCGGTCATCGGCACCACCGGTTTCACGCCCGCCCAGCTCGATGAAATCCGCGATGTGGCGCGCGACATCGCCATCGTCATGGCGCCCAACATGAGCGTGGGCGTCAACGTGGTGCTCAAGCTGCTGGCCCAGGCCGCCAAGGCCCTCAAAGAGGGTTACGACATCGAGATCATCGAGGCCCACCACCGCCACAAGGTCGATGCCCCCAGTGGTACCGCCTTGAAGATGGGCGAAGTGGTGGCCCAGGCCCTGGGCCGCGACCTTAAATCCTGCGCGGTTTACGGCCGCGAAGGCGTGACCGGCGAGCGTGATCCCAGCACCATTGGCTTTGCCACCGTGCGCGGCGGCGACATCGTCGGCGACCACACCGTGCTGTTCGCCGGCATTGGCGAGCGCATCGAGATCACGCACAAGTCGTCCAGCCGCTCCACCTACGCCCAGGGCAGCTTGCGCGCGGTGCGCTTTTTGGCGAACCAGCCCCACGGCCTGTTCAGCATGGACGACGTCCTGGAACTCAGCGCATGACCGGTCTGTCGCATTTGTGGGCGCAGGGTGATGCCATCTCCAAGGCGGTGGCAGCCTTGCTGCTGCTGATGTCGATGGGCGCCTGGGTGGTCATTCTCTGGAAGGGCTGGATGTTGGCCCGTGCTCGCCACGACCTGGCGCGTGGCGTGCCGGCCTTCTGGCGTGCCGCTGACTTGGCTTCGGCCCGGCAGACCCTCCAGTCGCTGGACCGCGAAGCCGTGCTGCTGCCCCTGGTCGACGCGGCCCAAGTGGTGTCGCAGCCGGGCAGCCTGGAAGCCCAGGTGCAGCCCGAGGCGCAACTCACCCGTCGCCTGCGCGACAGCCTGCATCAGGTGCTGGCGCGTTTGCAGGCCGGGCAGGTGCTGCTGGCCTCCGTCGGTGCGGTCTCGCCCTTCGTGGGCTTGCTAGGCACCGTTTGGGGTATTTACCACGCCATGATGGGCATCAGCAACGATGGTTCGGTCAGCCTGGACAAGGTGGCTGGCCCCGTGGGCGAGGCTTTGATCATGACGGCGGCGGGCCTGGCCGTGGCCATCCCAGCCGTCCTGGCCTACAACATCTTCGGCAAGATCGTGTCGGCCTGCGAAGCCGATCTGGAAGGTTTTGCCCACGACCTGCGCGAAGCCGTGCTGGGCCATCCAGCCCACGGTGCAAGCCCCGACGCCTGAGCACCAACGGAGCACGCACGCCATGGCATTCGGCCGACTTGAACGACGCCAGGGCGCCCAGCCCATGAGCGAGATCAACATGACGCCACTGATCGATGTCATGCTGGTGCTGTTGGTGATCTTCATGCTGACCGCGCCTTTGATGACGTCCAGCCTCAAGCTGAACCTGCCCAAGGCCGATGCCAAGCAGTCGGATGCCACGCCGCGCAGCCTGATGATTTCGCTGTCGGCCGATGGCCAAACTTATTTGAATGACAGCGTGGTGACCGCACCCGGTCTGGTCGCCCAGGCTAAAGAGGCCGCGCGGCAAAGCGCCGACACCGAAGTGCAGTTGCGCGCCGACGAAGCCGTGTCTTACGGCCGGGTGGCGGAGTTGATTGGCTTGCTGCAACAAGCGGGCTTGAGCCGCATCGCCTTTGTCACCGAAGCCAAGGTGGGCGCGCCTGAAAAAGGTGTCGGGCACTGACGACAATGGCGGTGCGTGCGCTGGCGCACAATGGGGCTGTATTGACTGCTGCCCAGGAGTGGTATGGACGCCCCGAAGTTCCAGACTCAGAGTTATGACACTGCCCCGGCCGCCTTGGCCCGAATCAACGAGCTCTACGATTCGCAGATCAATTACCTGCGCGATGCCTTGCACCGCTTCGTTGGCGGCGAGACCTTCAAAGAGCATGTGCGCGCCAAGTACCCTTTCGTGCGCATTCAAACCGACACGGTGGCGCGTGCCGACTCCCGCTTGTCTTACGGTTTTGTGGCCGGCCCCGGCATTTATGAGACCACGCTGACGCGCCCGGACCTGTACGCCGACTACTACCGCGAGCAACTTGAACTGCTGCTCACGAACCACGGCGTGTCGCTGGAGGTGGGCCTGAGCAACGAGCCGATCCCGGTGCATTTCTCGCTGGCCGAGAACGACCACCTCGAAGGCAGTTTGCCCGCCGACCGCCGCTTGCTGCTGCGCGACCAGTTTGACCTGCCTGACCTGGCCTCGATGGACGATGGCATCGCCAACGGCACGTATGAGACCAGCCATGGCGGCCCCCGTGCCCTGGCCCTGTTCACGGCGCCGCGCGTGGATTACTCGCTGCACCGGCTGCGCCACTACACCGGCACTTCGCCCGAGCACTTCCAGAACTTCGTGTTGTTCACCAACTACCAGTTCTACATCGATGAATTCGTGCGCATGGGCCTGGAGCTGATGCGGACTGCGCCTGATCCGGCCAACCCCCGCGACGACGACGATTGCATCGCCTTTGTCGAGCCGGGCAACGTGGTGACGCGCCGGGTGGGCGCCCCGGCCGAGGCGGGGGATCTGAAGGGGGCTGTGCCGCCGCGCTTGCCGCAGATGCCGGCCTACCACCTGATGCGCGCCGACCGCAGTGGCATCACCATGGTCAACATCGGCGTGGGCCCGGCCAATGCCAAGACCATCACCGACCACATCGCGGTGCTGCGCCCGCACGCCTGGATCATGCTGGGCCACTGCGCCGGGCTGCGCAATTCACAGCAACTGGGCGACTATGTGTTGGCCCACGGTTATGTGCGCGAAGACCACGTGCTGGACGAAGACCTGCCTTTGTGGGTGCCGATCCCGCCGCTGGCAGAAATCCAGCTGGCGCTGGAAGGTGCGGTGGCCGATGTGACACAGCTCAATGGCTATGAGCTCAAGCGCATCATGCGCACGGGCACGGTGGCGTCGACCGACAACCGCAATTGGGAGCTGCTGCCACACCGTGGGCCGGAGCGGCGCTTCAGCCAGAGCCGCGCGGTGGCCCTGGACATGGAAAGCGCCACGATTGCCGCCAACGGTTTCAGGTTCCGCGTGCCCTACGGCACCTTGCTGTGCGTGAGTGACAAGCCTTTGCATGGTGAGCTCAAGCTGCCGGGCATGGCCAATCAGTTCTACCGGGAGCGGGTGGACCAGCACTTGCGCATTGGCCTGCGGGCCATTGAGCGCTTGCGTGGCAACCGCGCGGGGCAGTTGCACAGCCGCAAGCTGCGCAGCTTTGCCGAGGTCGCTTTTCAGTGACCGAATCGGCGTGCCCGGGTTAGGCGAGCGCTTAACCGGGCCGGGTTACCGCTGGGTTGTCGAATGCAGCAACCCTTCAAGCGGCCTTTTTCAGGCCGCGACGGCGTCCGGCGCGTGGACCGAATCTGCCGCCGGCAGCACTTCGCGTCGGATTTGCTCACCCGCCAATTGCGCGGCCACTTTCAGATCGTAGGCGGTTTGCAGGTCCATCCAGAACTGGGCGGGCGTGCCAAAGAATCGGGCCAGGCGCAGCGCCGAATCAGGGCTGATGCCGCGGCGCTCGCGCACGATGTCGTTCACGCGGGGCGCCGGCACGTGCAGCCGAATGGCCAGTCCGCTGGCTGACAAACTGTGGCGGGCCATGAATTGACTGCGCAGGATGGCGCCAGGATGTACGGTTTCAGAGTTGCTCATGATGTTGGCTTTTTTGAAAGATACTGAGGTGCATCCGAGGGGGCTGGTGGGCGCGGCGACTGTCATTATCGGGACAGTTTGCATGCATTCCATCTAACCCTTTCAGGGGATGGCTGGAGTCTGCCACAGAATTGCCCAAACCGATGTTCATGAGCCGCCGTGGCGCGCAGCTTGGCGTGGCGTGGGTGGAGCCGCTCCCCCAAAAAGCACCCCACCAACAAAGTCAAGTGGCCGAAGCCGCCCTGGGCCTGACCTTGCCAGCCGCCTCTTTGGCGCGCGCGCGGGCCACGTCCACATCGGCATCAAACGCAAGGGCCACGCCCATGCGGCGCTTGGCGAAACTCTCGGGTTTGCCGAACAGGCGCAAGTCGGTGTTGGGCACGCGCAGCGCGTCGGCCACGCCCTCAAACACCATGGCCTGGGCATCGACACCGCCATAGATGACGGCCGAGGCGCCGGGCGTGCGCAGGGCCGTGTTCACCGGCAGCCCCAGGATGGCGCGGGCGTGCAGTTCAAACTCGCTTTGCACCTGCGTGGTCAGGGTGACCAGGCCCGTGTCGTGCGGGCGTGGGCTCACCTCGCTGAACCACACCTGCGCGCCCTTGACGAACAGCTCCACACCAAACAAGCCCTGGCCGCCCAGGTCGTCGGTCACGGCTTTGGCAATGGCTTGCGCCTTGACCAGTGCGCCGGGGTGCATGGGATGGGGCTGCCAGCTTTCCACATAGTCGCCGCTGACCTGCAGGTGGCCAATGGGGGCGCAGAACTGGGTTTCGATCTGCCCTTGGGCGTTCACCGAGCGCACGGTCAGCAAGGTGATCTCGTAGTCGAAATCGATGAAGCCTTCGACGATGACGCGGCCATGGCTGACGCGCCCGCCCGCCATGGCGTCATCCCACGCTTTCTCAACACCGGCCGGGCCATCGATCTTGCTCTGGCCTTTGCCGGACGAGCTCATCACGGGCTTGACGATGCAGGGATAGCCAATCTTGTCGTCGATGGCGGCTTGCAGTTCTTGCAATGAACCGGCGAACACGTAAGGGCTGGTGGGCAGCGACAGGGTTTCGGCGGCGAGGCGGCGGATGCCTTCGCGGTCCATGGTCAGGCGCGCGGCGCGGGCGGTGGGGATGACGCGCACCACGCCTTGCGCTTCCAGTTCTTCCAGCACCGAGGTGGCAATGGCCTCGATCTCGGGCACGACCAGGTGCGGGCGCTCGGCCAGGATCAGGGCGCGCAACTGGTCGGTATCGCTCATCGTGATCGTGCGGCTGTGGTGGGCCACTTGCTGACCGGGGGCGTTGTCGTAGCGGTCGACGGCGATGGTTTCAACGCCCAGGCGCTGCAGGGCGATCAGTACTTCCTTGCCCAACTCGCCCGAGCCCAGCAGCATGACGCGCGTGGCCGCCGGTGACAAAGGGGTGCCCAGGGGCAGGGTGTGGGCGGGGCTGGCGTGGGGCGTGGTGCTCATGGGCTGGGACCAATGGTGATGCGTGATCAGCCATTGTCCGCCATGGGCAGCTCCACGGTGAAGCGGCTGCCGCGATCGGGGTGGCTGTCCACGTGCAGTCGCCCGCCCAGGCGATCCACCAGGCGTTGGACCACGGCCAGGCCCAGACCGGAGCCATCGACGCGCAGCGCGCGCGCGTCTTCCAGGCGCACATAGGGTTGGAAGATGGCCGCCAGGTGATGCGCGGCGATGCCGATGCCGGAGTCTTCAACCACGATCGTCATCGCGCGCCCGCGTTGCTGGCGTGACAGGCTGGCGTGCACGGTCACGCCGCCCACCATCGTGTATTTCAAAGCATTGCTGATCAGGTTGGAGACGATCTGCCGCACTCGCGTGGCATCGGCCGTGACCGTTTGCAGGCTGGTTTGCTCATCAGGGGCGATGTCGATGCTCAAGGTCAAGCCTTTGGACTGGGCCCGCTCGATCCAGTCGTCGCGCAGGTCCTGCAGCAACTGGGTCAGGTCAAAGGTGTCGGCCTGGATGCGCAAGGCGGGGTCTTCCAGGCGGGTGAATTCGGTGATGTCGCGCAGGTGGGTGTCCAGCTGGGTGGCGCTGTTGCGCAGGCGATCAAGCGCGCGGGTCTCAGTGCTGCCGTGCAGTTTGAGGGCCAGCAGGTCGATGCTGCCCAGCATGGCTTGCAACGGGGTGCGGATCTCGTGCGAGAGCATGGCCAGGAAGCGCTCCTTGCCTTTGAAAGCCTCCTGCTGCGAGGTGCTGAGCTGGCCGCGCAGGTGGGTGATGAAGCTGAGCGCGAGGATGCAGGCGGGGTGAATCACCACCGAGGCCAGCAGCGTTTTTTGGGTCAGCTGGTGAACGTCGCTCCAGCCGCCGGCGGGCATGGGCGCGTGCAGGCTGAACAGGTACTGGGCCAGCAAGCCAGCGTAAGTGAGGCCGCTGATCCCCGCCCCGCCGCGTGGCCACGAGACGAAGGCGATGACGTAAAAAACCGGGATCAACTGCGTCAGCGAGGTCGCGGCGTACAGCTTGGGCAGCGATTGCCCGACCATGGCCAGGTGAAGGGCGACCAGCAGGTAAACGCTGGTGGCGATCAGCGTGGGGGGCAGCGCCCAAGGCATGCAACGCGGCTTGATGACGTGCAACACGCTGATGCCGAAGTACAGCGCCGACAGCATCGGGATGGTCCATTGGTCCCACGCGGTGGTCAGGCCTTGCTGGCGGTCGGTGAACCAGATGAGCAGGGTGCCGATGGCGGCCAGCAGGGAGACGCCGGTCATCAAGTGGGCGTGTCGGGCATCGACAGGCCAGGGCTGCGTGGGAGTCATGCGGGTGTGTTGTTGGCCAGGCGGTCCAGTTTGCTTTGGATGGTGGCCGTGAGCACGGCCGGGCGCACGGGCTTTTCAAAGAAGGCCACGCCTTGGGTGCGCAACAGCGTGGTCAGGTCGGCTTCGGTGGCGACGCCGCCGCGCAATTGGCCGGTCAGCAGCACGATCGGGGCTTGGGGGCGGGCGGCGCGGATTTGCTCGACCAGCGCGTGCGAGGTTTGTCCCACGCCCAGGATCAGGTCGACGACGAAGGCATCGTAGTCGGCCAGGGGGGTGCCCAGCAATTGGGCGGCGCTGGTGAAGGAGTCGGCCCGGTAACCGGTTTCGTTGAACCAGTCGCCCAAAGCTTCGGCCGAGGCCAGGTCGTCATCGACCACGGCGATGCGGGTGGGCTTGGCCTGGCTGTCCTGGGTCATGGAGACCTGGGCGACCAGGTAGTGCGGCCCTTGTAGCCCGCGCGCGTGCAGTGCGGCCGGGCTGGCGACCCACCAACCTTGGGCGTCGTGCGCGGCGGCCAAGACCACGGTTGGTGGTGCCCAGGCCTTGATTTGGGCGCCCAGGCGAACCTCACAGGGGAGGGCCTGGCCATCGACCAGGAACTGGGCGGCCTGGGTGGCGATGGGCGCGGGGCTGGTCAAGGCGGGTGAAGCAAAGACCTGGTCCAGTGATTCGCCGAAATGCTGCGTGACGGCCAGTACCTCGCCAAACAGCCACACCGCGCCCCGCAATTTGCGCCGAGCTTGGCTGATGGAGATGGTGGTGATCTGCGCCAGGGCGGCCGCTTGTTGCCGCGCGGGAACACCGTGGCGCTCCATCAGGGCGCTCAGGCACTCGGCGGCGAGGGCGGACGACGGGTCGCGCGCTTCCTCGCTCAGCAATGGGGGGTCGTGGGGTTCCGGGGCGGTCATGAGGTCTTTAATGCGTACTTCTGATTCAATGAGATCATTTTTGCACTCTATGTTTGAAATAAGACGATATAATCTTCGAAACGCTTAAATATGACCGTACGCGGCACCCGCTCAGGGAACTCATTACAAAACCATCGACCCCCCGGGGTTGGTCGGCATGGTCACTGTTCTGTTTTGAGCATGGCCGCCGGATGCCACAGGCTTTGAAGGCCACCTTCGAGAAGGTGGCCTTTTTTCATGGGCTCGCAAAATGGTGGATGCCGGCACAAGCTGTCGAAGTCATTGTCTAAAGTGACACCATTGTCACTTGACAAGCACCAGTGGGCCCAGGAGTTCCAGGTCGATGTCCGCACCATCGAACGCGATCTGGGGGCGGCTTCAGCACATTGCCGAGCGCCACGCCGAAGGGCGCTGGCGCTTGGTTCAGTCAGCTCGCAGCATTTGTTCCCTGACACCAGCCTGCGCTTTTTGATTGAGCAACTGGAGACTCTTACGGGCAACCGTGCCAGTTTCATGACAAGGGCAAGGCCCGCCAAGCCCCGCCGCCCAGGCTGATCCACAACAACGGCATCTGCTACCTTGCCGCAGATTGAGGCCGGGGGGTGGGAACGCGGTATGGCTCGGGCTGCATCAGTGGCCATGGCGTTGGCGGTGGCCCGGCGGCGCACGGTATCGATGTTGGGCGAGGCGATGAAGCTGCCGGCCGCGAATCAGATTGACCGGCGTCTGATCGGTGGCAGCCTGCGGTTTGGCGTGGGCTGGGGCATCGCGGGCTTTTGCCCGGGGCCTGGTTTGGTGGGCATGGGCCTGTTTGAATGGTTGGAGCGGCGGGGGCGGACATGAATCAAGCAGTGCGGCGCGTGGCCATCGTGGCGGCCATGCCTGAAGAGTTGAGTGCCTTGTTGCAGGCCATGCCGCCTGACAAGCAGGTGCAGCGGGCTGGTCGCACCTTCTGGTTGAGCCAATGGTGCGGGCACGAGGTGGTGGCCGTGCTGTCGCGCATCGGCAAGGTGGCGGCGGCCACCACCACCACCTTGCTGCTCACCGAGTTCGCGGTCGGCCGCGTGTTGTTCACGGGTGTGGCGGGTGGCCTGGGTGAGGGGGTGCGCGTGGGCGATGTGGTGGTGGCCGACGCCTTGCTGCAGCACGACATGGACGCCTCGCCCTTGTTCCCTCGTTTTGAATTGCCGGGCCTGGGCGTTGACCGCCTGAGGGCCGATGCGGACCTGGTGGCGCTGGTTGTGCAGGTGGCGGGCGAGGTGCTGGACAAAGCCCACTTGCACGGCCTGCTTCAGTCCGCCCCTCGTGTCCACCAGGGCCTGGTGATCAGCGGTGACCTCTTTGTGGACACCACCGCTGAAAGCGCAGCCTTGCGCCTGGCCTTGCCGGATGCCCTGGCCGTGGAAATGGAAGGGGCGGCGTTGGCCCAGGTGTGCCACGACTTTGGCGTGCCCTTTGCCGTGATCCGCACGATCTCGGACCGCGCCGACGACGCGGCGCACGTGGACTTTCAACGCTTTGTGCTGGAGGTGGCCAGCCGCTATTCTCTGGCCGTGGTCAAGGCTGTGCTGGAACGCCTGCCACGGTGAGTCACAACAAGCAGGAGACAAGCATGAGCCGCTTCAACTCGTTCAAGGCGTTTTATCCCTTTTACCTGTCGCAGCACGCGGACCTGGTCTGCCGCCGCTTGCACGTGATGGGTTCACTGCTCGTGCTGGTGGCTTTGGCCTCGGTGGTGGTCTCAAGGCAATGGGTCTATTTGCTGGGCGTGCCCGTCATTGGCTATGCCTTCGCGTGGGTGGGCCACTTTGTGTTCGAGAAGAACAAGCCCGCCACCTTCAGCCACCCCATCTACAGCTTCATGGGTGACTGGGTGATGCTGTACCAGGTGTTGACGGGCAAGGTGCGCTGGTGATGCTGGTGTGCGCTCAAGCCAGGCGGTCCGAGATGAAGCGGATCAAGCGATGGCGCGCTGCCGTGTAGGGCGGGAAGAAAACCCTGATCGAGTTCAGCCAGCCGCCTTGCAGCACCGAGCGTTCGTGCGAAAACGCTTTGAAGCCGTGGTGGCCATGGCAACTGCCCACGCCCGAGTTGTTGACGCCGCCAAATGGCAGGCCCGTGTGCGCCACGTGGACGATGCAGTGGTTGACGCACGCCCCGCCCGAGCTCGTGTGCGCCAGCACATGGTGCACCCTGGCCGTGTCCTTCGTCCACAGGTACAGCGCCAGCGGTTTGGGTTGGCGGTTGATCTGCTCGATCACTTCGTCCAGGTCGGTGTAGTCGATCACCGGGAAGATGGGGCCGAAGATCTCTTCTTGCAGCAGCGCGGCGTCCTTGGGCACGCCTTCGATCAGGGTGGGCGCGACATAGCATTGCGGCACATCGACCTCACCGCCGGCCAACACGGTGGCGCCTCGCTGCACGGCATCGTCCAGCATGGCTTGCAGACGCTGGGTGTGCCGTGGGTTGACGATGCGGGCCAGGTCGGGGCTGTTTTTTGCGCCAGTGCGCTGTCGCCATAGCGCGCGTGCAGCACCTTCTGGCAAGCGGCCAGGAAGCGCGCCTTGACGTGTTCGTGCACATACAGGTGATCTGGCGCCAGGCAGGTTTGCCCGGCGTTGATCAACTTGCCCCACAGGATGGTTTCGGCGGCCTGGTCCACATCGGCGGTCTCGTCCACGATGGTGGGCGACTTGCCGCCCAGCTCCAGGGTGATGCTGCTCAGGTGTTTGGCGGCGGCGGCCATCACCAGCTTGCCCACGGCGGGCGAACCCGTGAAGAAGATGTGGTCAAAGGGTTGGTCGAGCAAAGCCTGTGCGGTGGGCAGGCTGCCTTCGAACACGGCCACCTCGTCCAGCTTGAACACGGTGGCGATGATGCGGGCCAGCACGGCGCTGACGTGTGGCGCCATCTCCGAGGGCTTGAGGATGACCGTGTTGCCTGCCGCGATGGCCGAAATCAAAGGGCAGATCGACAGGTTGAGCGGGTAGTTCCAGGGGGCGATGATCAGGCAGCGGCCGCGTGGCTGGTGCTGCACCCAGGCGCGGTTGCCCCAGGTCAGCAGCGTGGGCCTGACGCGCGTGGGCTTCATCCAGGCCTTGAGGTGCGCGATGGCGTGGCGGACTTCGTCCAGGATGGGGATGATCTCGTAGCCTTCGACCTCGGTTTCGGGCTTGCGAAAATCTTGCTGAAAGGCCTGGTAAAGCGCCTTGCGGTGGGCCAGGATGACCTCGCGCAGCTTGGCCAGACGGGCGATGCGTTCGGTGGCCGTGGAGGCGCGCCAACGCAGGGCGGTCGAGCCCTGGTCGTCAAACACATCTTGCATCAGAGCGGGATCGCTCTCGGGCATGGCGACTGACATGGGCGGACGCTCCTCCAGCCTGACGCACTGTAGCGACCAGCGGTGACGAGACCTATGAGCGTTTTACCCAATGGATATCAAATTGACGTTAACGTCATCAAGGCCTAGCATGGGCCCATGCAAAATTTCGTTTCCACGCCTGCCCGCTTTGTGCAGACGGCTTTGCGCCACGCTGACCAGCCCGCCTACTTTGTGCGCGGGGCCGAGGGCTGGAAGGCGACCACGTGGAACGATTATGGCGACCAGGTTGATGCCGCCGCGCGCGCCCTGCTGGCCCTGAATGTGAACCCGGGCGACGTGGTGTGCGTGCTGGGCTTCAACCGGCCCGAGTGGGCCATCATGGACATGGCCGCCATGATGATCGGCGCCGTGCCGGCTGGCATCTACTGGACCAGTCCTCCCAACGAGATCGAGTACGTGCTCAAGCACTCGCGCAGCCCGGTGCTGCTGGTGGACAGCGATGAGCGGCACCAACAGGTGGCGGCCTTGCGCGCTCAGTTGCCGCACCTGCGCCAGGTCATCCTGATGAAGGGCGCGACCGCCCTGGGCGGTGCCCTGTCATGGGTCGATTTCGTGGCGCTGGGCGAGGTGCGCCTGCAGACGCTGGTGGAGCGGCGCCTGCACGAGTTGCAACCCAGCGATCCGGGCACCCACATCTACACCTCGGGCACCACGGGGCCGCCCAAGGCAGTGGTGCTGTCGCATGCCAACCTGGCCTGGAGCGCCACGGCGCTGGGCCAAGCGCTCGCGGCCACCGCGCAAGAGCGGGTCATTTCCTACCTGCCGCTGGCGCATGTGGCCGAGCAGATGGTGAGCATCCACACGCCAGCGCTGGTGGGCTTTCCCATCTACTTTGCGCGCAGCCTGGACGAGTTGGGTGAGCACCTCAGAGAAGTCCGCCCGACCATTTTCTTTGGCGTGCCGCGCGTGTGGGAGAAGATGCACGCGGGCATCCAGGCCAAGCTGGCGGCAGCCACTGGGGTGAAGAAGCACCTGGCGGCTTGGGCTTTGCGCGTGGGCCAGCAATGGCACGGCGCGATCCTGGATGGGCGCCAGCCCGGTGCGTGGTTGAGCTGGCAAAAGCAATGGGCGGGCAAGCTGATCCACCAGAAGGTGAAAGCGGCCATCGGGCTGGACCAGGCGCACATGTTGTCATCGGGCGCGGCGCCGATCGCGGCCGAAAAGCTCAAGTTCATGACCGGGCTGGACCTGGTCATCCGCGAGGTCTACGGGCAATCGGAAACCTGCGGGGCCACCAGCCTGAGCACCGACGGCGCCACGCGCATCGGCTCGGTGGGGCGGCCCTTGACGGGCGTGGACATGCGCATCGCGGCCGATGGCGAAATCATGGTGCGCGGGCCGCACATCTTTCAAGGCTACGCGGGCAGCCCCCAGGCCACGGCCGCGGCCATGGACGGCGACTGGCTGTTCAGCGGTGACCTGGGCCACATCGATGCCGATGGCTACCTGTACATCACCGGGCGCAAGAAGGACCTGTTGATCACCTCGGGCGGCAAAAACATCTCGCCAGCCAACATCGAGTCCGACCTGATGACCGTGCCACTGGTGGAGCACGCGGTGGTCTGCGGCGATGGGCGCCACTACCTCAGCGCCTTGCTGACGGTCAACCAGGATGCCTTGGCGGCCTTGGCCGCGGCCAGCCTGATCAGCGGCCCGGAGCTGCATCGCCACCCGCTGGTGCTGGAAGCATTGCAACGAGGCATTGACGAGGTCAATGCCCGGCAGGCGCGGGTGGCGCACATCCGCAAGTTCAGCGTGCTACCCAGGGCCTTGTCCATCGAAGGCGGTGATTTGACGCCGACCTTGAAGGTCAAGCGCAAGGCCGTGATTGACCGCTACCAGCACTTGGTGGACGAGATGTACGAGGACCAACCCGCGATGCGGGCCTGATCGACCCCCGTCAGCGCGAATTTTCCAAAAGGCCCAAACCGGCTTGTTCCGGTTTGGGCCTTTTTGTTGGCTTGTCCGATTCTTGCTTTGACAAATCAATCCCCTCACTTTTCCCAGGAGTTCCTCATGAGACACGGCGACATTGGCAGCAGCAACGACACCGTCGGCGTGGCGGTCGTCAACTACAAGATGCCCCGCCTGCACACCAAGGCCGAGGTGCTGGACAACGCCCGCAAAATTGGCGAGATGCTGGTCGGCATGAAGCAGGGCCTGCCTGGCATGGACCTGGTTGTGTTTCCGGAATATTCCACCCACGGCATCATGTACGACGCGAAAGAGATGTACGACACCGCCTCGACCGTGCCCGGCGATGAGACCGACATCTTCGCCGCCGCCTGCCGCAAGGCCAATGTGTGGGGCGTGTTCTCGCTCACCGGCGAGCGCCACGAAGAGCACCCCCACAAGGCGCCCTACAACACGCTCATCCTGATGAACAACCAGGGCGAGATCGTCCAGAAGTACCGCAAGATCATGCCGTGGACGCCCATCGAAGGCTGGTACCCGGGCAACTGCACCTACGTGTCCGACGGCCCCAAGGGCATGAAGATCAGCCTCATCATTTGCGACGACGGCAACTACCCCGAGATCTGGCGCGATTGCGCCATGCGCGGCGCCGAGTTGATCGTGCGCTGCCAGGGCTACATGTACCCCGCCAAAGAGCAGCAGATCATGGTGGCCAAGTGCATGGCCTGGATGAACAACGTTTACGTGGCCGTGGCCAATGCCACTGGCTTTGATGGCGTGTACAGCTACTTCGGGCACTCCGCCTTGGTGGGCTACGACGGCCGCAGCCTGGGCGAGTGCGGCACCGAAGAGATGGGTATCCAGTACGCCGAGATGTCGGTCAGCTCGATCCGCGATGCACGCAAGAACCAGCAGTCCAACAACCACCTCTACAAGCTGGTGCACCGCGGCTACACCGGCAAGATCAACTCGGGCGAAGACGCCAAGGGCGTGGCGGCCTGCCCCTTCGAGTTCTACAGCAAGTGGGTGAACGACCCCGAGGGCACGCGCGAGATGGTCGAATCCATCACCCGCTCAACCGCCGGCACGCCCGAATGCCCGATCGAGGGCATTCCCAACACGCCACCGACGCACCGTTGATGATGGCGCTCGACACTTACCGCATCCCCGTCGAGCCCTTCTACCAGGCGACGGGGAACGAAGTCGCGCTGTTCGAGCACGCCTGGCGGCACCGCATGCCCTTGCTGCTCAAGGGCCCCACCGGCTGCGGCAAGACGCGCTTCGTAGAGCACATGGCCTGGAAGCTCGACCGGCCCTTGGTCACGCTGGCCTGCAATGAAGACATGACGGCGTCCGACCTGGTCGGGCGCTATCTGCTGGATGCCGAGGGCACGACCTGGCACGACGGGCCGCTGACCCTGGCCGTGCGCCATGGCGGCATCTGCTACCTTGATGAGGTGGTGGAGGCCCGCCAGGACACCACCGTGGTGATCCACCCGCTCACCGATGCGCGGCGCATGCTGCCGCTGGACAAGAAGGGCGAGGTGGTCCACGCCCACCCGGATTTCCAGTTGATCGTGTCCTACAACCCCGGCTACCAAAGCCGGTCCAAGGACATGAAGACGTCGACCCGCCAGCGCTTCGCGGCGATGGAGTTCGACTACCCGCCGCTGGACATCGAGGCGGGCATCGTGTCGCATGAAACCGGCGTGGCGGCGGGCGTGGCCATGAAGCTGGTGCGCATCGCCCACCAATCGCGGGCCTTGAAGGGCAGGGGGTTGGACGAAGGCATGTCGACCCGCATGCTGATCTACGCTGGGCTGTTGATCGGCTCTGGCCTGAATGCGCGTGAAAGTTGCGACATGGCCCTGACCCATGCCTTGACCGATGACCCGGACATGACGCGAACCCTGCGCGATCTGGTGGAGGCGCAGTTTGGGCAGCAGGTTGGGGCATGAGTGCAGGCGAGGCCTCGGTGAAAGATGACAGCGTGTGGCTGAGCACCTTGCCGCCTCTGCATTGGTTGGCGCGCGGCTTGTCCGGCCTGGACCTGATCCTCCAGCCCGGCGGCTCTTCCGCGCCGGAGGGCCTGCCTTCGCGTCCTGTGCTGACACCCACCCATCTCTTGCTGCCGCATGACATGGTCGTGCCAACAGGCTTGGACCACCACCAACTTGGCCGCGCTGCGGTGGCGCACGCCGTGGCCCACTTGAAATACTCGACGCCATCGGTGCCTTGCGCCGGCCTCAAGCCGATGACTGTGGCGCTGATGTCGGCCCTGGAAGACGCCCGTGTCGAGCGCCTGCTTTTGCGCGAACACCCAGGCATGCGCAGCTGGTTCCTCAATCCATTGCGCCTGGCCGTTCAGTTGGACGGCATCGGCTTTGCGGCGCTGATCTCTCGCCTTGATCTGGCGCTGATGGACCCGGGCTACCGGGACGATCACCATTGGGTCCACAAGGCGCGCACCCTGTTCGACGCGCAAGCGGCCGATCTGAACCACCGGGAAGGATTCCGTCAGATCGCCTTGACCTTGGTTCACGACCTGGGGCAGGCGCGCGTGGCCTTTCGGCCCGGCCAGTACCAGGTGTCGGCCCCTTACCGTGATGACAACACCTTCCTGTGGCAGCACGACATCTCATCCGCCGACCCGCCGCCTGAACTGGCCTTGCACGTGCCCCAGCAACGCCCGCCCCAGGCCCAGTCTATGGAGCAGCCCAGTGATGGCGACAGGTTGGACGTGAGCACCGAAGAAGTGCCCCTCAGCCAGCACCTCTACCCAGAATGGGATCACCGCCTGTCGATGCTGCGCCCGAAATGGTGCACGGTGATCGACAAGCTGCCGTCCTGGCGGCACGCGCCCAAGCTGGTGCAAGCGTCGGCCACCGTGCCCATGGCCCTGAAGCGCTCGCTTCGCTTGAATGGCGGGCGCCGTCTGCGGCGTCAGCCCGAGGGCGATGAGCTTGACCTCAACGCGGTGGTGGAGTTCATGGTGGCGCACCGCGCCCAACGCTTCGCTGAATCACGCTGCTTCACCCGCCGTGCTGCGGCCGACACCTCCGCCAGCATCCTGGTCCTGCTGGACTTGTCCGAATCCACGAATGACCGCCTGGGCGATGCCGAGCAGTCTTTCCTTGACCTTGAAAAGAGCGCCGCCCTGATGCTGGCGGACGCGGTGCAAGCCCGTGGCGACCGCATCGCCGTGCATGGCTTCTCGTCCAACACACGTGCCGAGGTCAGTTACTACCGCCTGATCGATTTCGGCACGCCCATTGATGGGGCCGCGCGCACGGTGTTGGCATCGGCGCCGGGGCGTCATTCAACCCGCCTGGGCGCGGCCTTGCGCCACGCCACCGCCAGCCTGGCCGAGGAATCAAGCGACCTGAAGGCCATTCTGGTGCTGACCGATGGCGCCCCGTCCGACATCGATGTGCACACGCCGCAGCACCTGGTGGAAGACGCGCGCCACGCCATCCACCAAGCGCACTCTGCCGGCGTACAAGTGCATGGCCTGGTCGTGGACCGGCACGCCGACACCTGCGCGCGCCGCATGTTCGGCTGGCGCAACCATCAGATCGTGTCAGACGCGTTGACATTGCCGACCAGGCTGTGCGGCCTGTATGGCTGGCTCACCGCCGCCTGAACCGACACCACGATGCAGCTGGCATACCAATTGCATAAGCACCAGAGCAGGTGGAGCGATTTTGGTGCATCTTCAAAACATGCACGGATCATCTACTGAGGGGCACTAGGGTTCCGATCGATGGTTGACTGCCAAGCCATCTTTGTCTGGTCCAAGAGTGCCCCGGCCTCGCAAGAGGCTCCACGGAGGGACAAAAGCCCGGGAGAGCGTCGATCCACATCGTCTCGCCCCTGCGCTTGTCCCTTCAACAGGAGCTTCCAATGGCATTTCCCCGTCTTCGCGTTCTCAAAATCGCCACCGCACTGGCCTTGTCCCTGGCCACCTGCGCGTCCATGGCCGCCACTTCCCTGAAAATCGGCACCGTCGTGTGGATCGGCTACGGGCCCTTCTACGTGGCCGAAGCGCTGGACCTTTTCAAGAAGTACAACCTCAAGGTCTCGCTGCAGATCTTCAGTGATCCGGCCCTGATCCCGTCGGCCATCAGCAGCGGCGCGGTCGATGGCGGCATGCTCACGTACGACCAGGTCATTGGCCAGGTCGCCGCTGGCCGCATGCAGAAGGTCGTGATGCCCATCGACTACTCCAACGGCGGTGACGCCATCGTGGCCACCAAGGCCATCACCAAGGTGAGCGAGTTCAAGGGCAAGAAGATCGGCTTCAACCCGCTGTCTCCGTCCGACTTCCTGCTGTCCTATGCCTTGAAGGTCAACAAGCTTACCGACAAGGACATCACCGCCGTCAGCATGACGCCGGAAACCGTGCCCGCTGGCATGGCTTCGGGCCAGTTGCCCATCGGCGTGACCTACGAGCCCAGCTTGTCGCAGATCCTGAGCCAGGGCGGTGGCAAGAAGTTCCACGTGGTGTTCTCGTCCAAAGATGCGCCGGGCCTGATCGCCGACGTGCTGGTGTTTGACGAGAAGAAGATCGCGTCCATGCCCACCGAGATCTCGGGCGTGATCAAGGGCTACCTGGACGGCATGGCCTACATGAAGGCCAAGCCTGACGAGGCCGCCATCATCATCGGCAAGGCCATGGGCGTGTCGGCCAAAGAGGTGAAAGAGCAGCTCACCGGCGTGCACAACATCGCGCTCAGTGAGATGCCCAAGGCCTTTGCCAAGGGCAAGGAAACCACGTCCTACTTCGCCAGCGGCGACATCATCGGCACGCTGCTGAAGGCCAAGGGCCAGATCACCACGGTGCCGCCCACCGAGTCCACCTTCGATGCGCGGTTCGTCAACGCGCTGATCAAGAAGTAAACCTGCAGGGGGCCCCATGTTCAAAAGCTTTCGCTATGCCGATGGCGTGGCCCCCAATGTGGCGGCCCTCGCATTCAC
>NZ_JACMNS010000183.1 GCF_014378415.1 Aquabacterium sp. | reverse complement strand
TAAAACGGCGGCGCGTGGCTTCAGAACGGTGCGCAACTTCATCGCCATCGCCTACCTGCGCATGGCCAAGCTCAAGCATCTGCCCGCCAACCCATTTACTCCCGCCTCACCCCTTGACTTAGGCATTACGCGACACGTGTGCTGATGTCAAGTTCCACTCGAAACGGCATAGAGCCTGAATTTCCCCCTGTTGCTCTGGCTGATATTGATGGGGCATTGTTCCTCGTTGACGGTTGGCACCGAATGGCAGCCAATAAGGCCGCCGGAAACGCCCGAGTTCGCGCCCGCGTCACCTCAATGTCTCACAAGGATGCAGTATGGGAAGCAGCCCGGGCGAACCTGACGAACGGCCTACCGCTCAAGAGGGCGGCTCACCGGGCTATCTTCCGGGCGTTTATCGCTGCTGACAAACATTGGACAGGTCCCGGGAGGCGGGGCACCCGTCTTACATATCGGGATATCGCTGCGACTCTCGGTACGGGCACCGCACACACGACCTTGCGTAACTGGATGAAGGTAGACCACCCTGATATCTATCAGGCAATGGGCGACAAGGGGGCGGGCTTCAATAGTGCGCCTGAACTGGCCCGATACGACCCCCAAACGGGCTTCATGGCTCAGGCCTTGGATGCTGCTACCCGGGTCACCCAGATGGCTGACTTACTTGCTTGTCCCTATGACAGGGCAGACGTGATTGAACGCCTGGAAGTGGCACTGGCTGAGCTCAAATTGAAACCGCATGTGCCCCGTCCGGTTGCCCTTGAGAACCCCAACTTCTGACGGGCATCTCTCGGTCAACCATGCGGCTGTTCAATTTGAACAGACCATGGAACAAGTCAGCGGGCATCGTCAATGGTGGCAGGGCCTTTGGGCTGTTTCTTCCCCGAAATGTGTTTCTGGAAACGCTGGGAAGGGTCGGCCTAATTTTGGTGCAAAGTTGTCAGTGGGTATACCTCTATCCGCGCAGCCGACTTTCCCCCGTGCCGCCCTCGACCGTTGACCCCATGCGGGAATTGAATGGGTGCTTTGTTGTTGCTCCCCCTAGCTGATTGCCCGTTGAAGTTCGCGGGTCCTGGCTCACAAGTTGTACCTTGAGGGCTACCCCGTTTCGGGGCACGTTGCTTGGCTTATAAGTTACTTGACTAGGATTGTGGGCTAGGCTCATAATAGATGTATATCTTATGAACCAGTCAGGAGGCTACCGTGGCCCGTATCGCTTACTTTCGTGTCTCAACAGTTGACCAGTCCATTGAATCCCAGAGGCGGGCCCTGGGGGGCGGCTTCGATAACGAGTTCAAGGACGAGGGTATCAGCGGTGCCATCCCTGCCCGTGACCGCCCGAGCTTCGGGGAGCTACTGAAGTTCATACGCGAAGGCGACACCCTCCATGTCTATGCCGTGGACCGATTGGGCCGGGATGCTATCGATGTGCAAACCACCGTGCGGGACTTGCTGACCCGTGGCGTGGCTGTTGAGGTTCACGGATTGGGCCGGATAGCAAAGGGCGTGGGGGAACTCATCCTGGCCGTCTTGGCTCAGGTGGCCGACATGGAACGAAAGCGCATCATCGAGCGCACCCAGGCGGGCAGGGACACTGCACGGGAACACCTTGCACGTACCGGCAAGACGCAGCACGGCAAGGACAGCATGGGCCGCCCCTTTGAGGCGAACCCTTTGGAGGTGGTTCAGTGGCGGGCAGCTAATAGGGCAAGCATTGCGGCCACTGCGGCTCACTGGGACCTGTCTGTATCCACCGTCAAGCGCTACTGCGCGGCTCAGTGATTGCGTGGCCCCCGTCCTATCTATCCCCTTTCGAGCTGCCTTCAGCCTCCTTTCGGTTCACCCAACGGGGCAGCCCATCAGGCCCACAATGGCCCTCTAGGGCGCTGGCATAGTGAGCCCTGCCGGTACCTGTCAGGGGAGTCTAAGTCCGTCTTGAGCCCCGCTGCGGACCTCGGGGTCGCATACAAGACCAAGGATAAAGGCGTCAGGCCCACCGGGGGAAACAGGCCGCCATTCCTCGGTGGTGGAAGCCCCAGAAAGTTTATTTCCTTGGCCCATATGTCCAGCATGCTGCGAGATGTACAGGGAGCGGGTTAGCTCATTCTTGCAATCCCATTCAGACTGAAGCATGAACGAAAAGAACGGTTTGCCATCTTTACGTGACTGCGGCTTGTTGAAGTCAATAAGTGTCCAGACCTTAGATGTCCCCGCCAATATGCGTAGTGATGTGGGCTCAATGAACATGGCCGCCTCTGTGTTTTGCTTGAGGAAAAGCCATTCAGCCATGACCCCCTTTGATAGCAAGAGCAGTAGGACTCCCGCGAATAATCTATTTGGCATCTTGCAGCGCTCCCTTTGATGCATTGGGCGCTGGCATATGGCCAAACGGGCGGGATGCCACAACTATCTTTTGAGGGTGCCCAGCGTCAAGCGGACAAAGAAAAAGCCCCTCAAGGAAGCTTCTAAGTGGTTCCAAGGTGGTCCCATCACTGGTTCCAAGGGTGGTTCCATCGTTAGTGGATACTCACCTGGGAAGCCCCGTCATCGCTGACTTTAGGGGCCGCCCGCCTCAGTACAAATACGTTTGGTGGCGCTTCACGGATTCGAACCGCGGACCTGTGGATTATGATTCCATCGCTCTAACCGACTGAGCTAAAGCGCCACTGAGCCAAAGATTATACGCTGGATTTCAACGTCGTTGAAAAATCTTCGTGATGTGGTTCAGGCAGACATGGCCGAGCCCAGTTCCTCAAGCAGCGCGAACAGCACGTCGAAGTCAAACGGCTTTTGCAGCCAGACCGCGTCAACGAGTTCATCCTTGCGCGGGCCATAGCCGCTGGCAAAGATCACTTTCAAGGGCTGGCGTTTGCGGGCCAGGGCGGCGAACTCTCGCCCCGACATGCCAGGCAGACTGATGTCGGTCATCAGCACATCGAACTTGGCCTGGTCCAGCAGTACAAGCGCTTTCTCGGCAGACGGGGCGCCAACGGCCGTGTAGCCCGACAGCTCGAGGATTTCGAGCATGGACCGCAATGAGTCTTCTTCATCCTCGACGACCAGGATGTGCAAGCCGGCGGGTGTTTTGTCCAGAGGGGCCGCTGTTTCTGGCTTGCCCGTGGTCGCGGCCAAAGCTTCCGACCGGTGGGCCTTGACGTGGGCTTTGAGCGTGGCGGCGAACTTGCGGTTCACGAACATGTGCCGGATCTTGTGGGCCAGGTCTTCGCGGCGGTAAGGCTTGCTCAGCAGGGCCACGCCGGGGTCAAGCCGGCCGCCGTGCACGATCGCGTCCTCGGTGTAGCCCGAGGTGAAGAGCACCTCGATGTTGGGGTGCAACTCGCGGGCAAGTTGTGCCAACTCGGGGCTGCGCAAGGCGCCTGGCATGACCACATCGGTGAACAGCAGGTCGACGGGCACACCGCTTTGCAGGATGGCCAGGGCACTGGCGGCATCTGGCGATTTGAGGACGGTGTAGCCCAACTCGGACAAGAGCGCCACGACGGTCTCTCGCACCTGAAGGTCGTCTTCGACCACCAGGATGGTTTCATCGCCGCCGGTCACGGGGCCGCTGAATTCGGGCAACATGGTTTCCTGAGTCTGGTGTGAACGTGGAAGGTAGAGTTTGACCGTGGTGCCGAGGCCCACCGCGCTGTCAATCTTGACATGGCCGCCGCTTTGTTTGATGAAGCCGTAAACCATGCTCAGGCCCAGCCCCGTGCCGTGCCCTTCGGGTTTGGTGGTGAAGAAAGGCTCGAACACGCGCTCCAGGATGTCTGGCGGCATGCCGCTGCCGGTGTCCGACAAGGTGATCACCACGTACTGGCCGGGCGTGACATCGGGGTGCTCGTGCGCGTAGACCTCGTCCAGGCTGGCGTTGTCCGTTTCAAGGGTCAGCTGGCCTGTACCGTTCATGGCATCGCGGGCATTGATGACCAAGTTCAGCAGCACGTTTTCCAGGCCGTGCGGATCCACGAAGGTGTTCCACAAGTCCGGCGCAATGTGCGTTTTCAGTTCGATTGAATCACCAATCACGCGGCGCAGCATGTCGTCCAGGTCTTGCACTCGCCGTCCGATGTTGAGCACATCGGGTGCCAGGGGCTGTTTGCGGGCAAAGGCCAGCAGGTGCAGGGCCAGCTTGGCGCCACGGTCCACCCCGGCGATGGCGGCTTCAACCCGCCGTTGCAGTGCTTCATCGTGCCGCGTGGCTTCGCGCAGCAACTGAAGGTTGCCGCCAATCACTTGCAGCACATTGTTGAAATCGTGCGCGACGCCGCCGGTGAGTTGCCCGATGGCTTCCATTTTCTGCGCTTGGCGCAGCGCATCTTGAGTGCGTTCCAGCGCGGCTTGCGCTTCCTTTTCGGCGGTGATGTGCCGACCATTGCCGTAAACCAGGCCATTGCTGTCTGGCGAGGAGGTCCACGAGAACCAGCGGTGGCCGCCATCCAGGTGCCGAAAGCGGTTCTCGAACTGGACCAGCACGTCGTGGGTCGAGTAGTACAGGGCGTTCAGCGTGGCGGCATGATCGTCTGGATGGGTGAGCGCAGCAATGTGCTGGCCGATGATCTCCTCGCGGCTGAAGCCCAGGATGCGTGTCCACGCTGGATTGACGTCGCGGAAGATGCCATCACCACCAACGACCACCAGCAAATCTTGAGAGTTGCGCCAGACGCGGTCGCGCTCTGCAGTGCGCTCTTCGATGCGTTGCTCTAGCGTGGCATTCATCGCCAGCAGCGCTTCGCTGGCCAGGCGTTGGTCTTCGATGTCGGTGTTGGTGCCGATCCACCGGCTGATGGTGCCATCGCCAGCGCGGATGGGTTGGGCTCGCACCAAGTGCCAGCGGTAGGCGCCATCGGCGCGGCGGATGCGAAACTCAATCTCGTAAATTTGCCCGCTGGACAGGGCGTGCGCCCAGGCCAGGCTGGCGCCTTGCAAATCATCGGGGTGCACGATTTGTGCCCAGCCTTGGCCGGACAGTTGCTCGTAGCTCAAGCCACTGTAGGCCAGGGTTTGTTCGTTGAACCAGTCCAGTTGTCCGTTGGGTGGGGATGTCCAGACATGGTTGGGCATGACCTGGGCAAAGGTGCGGAATTTGGCTTCGCTTTCGCGCAGCACCTGTTCGGACTGGTGGCGTTCGGTCACGTCTTGCACCACGCCCACCAATCTGACGCGCCGACCTTGCTCGTCACATTGGAACTCGGCGCACCGCGCGATCCAGCGAACCTCACCATTGTCGGGTCGTCGGATGCGGTACTCGGTCTTCAACGGCAGCTCGCCCTGAGTGCGGGTGGCCAGGCTGGACACCCTTCCCACATCCTCCGAGATGACCAGTTTTTCCAGGACCTCCGGTGGCACGATCTGCTGCTCCGGCAAGCCAAAAATGCGGCACATCTCTGGTGTGATCGTCACCATGTTCTGGGTCAGGTCCAAGGTGAACATGCCGATCCCGCCAGCCGCTTGTGCGCGGTCCAACTGCTCGTTGGAGGCGGCCAGTGCCTGGGCCGCTTCGTGGGCCGCCGTCACATCGACACCTTCCACAAAAATGCCGGTCACCGCGCCCTGGTTGTTGTGGATGGGCTGGTAGACGAAATCAAGGAAGCGGCGCTCGGGGCGCATGCCTGGCTGGCTGGACAGAAACACCGAAACAGCCCGGCCCGCGAAGGGCTCGCCGCTGAGGTAGACCTGGTCGAGCAACGCTATAAAACCTTGGCCTGCGACGTCGGGCAGGGCCTGGCGCACCGTTTTCCCCAAGATGTCCTGACGCGCAACGATCTTCAAATAAGCGGGATTGGCCAGCTCGAACACATGCTCTGGGCCGCGCAGGACGGCCACAAAACTGGGTGATTGCTCGAACAGGCCGCGAAAGCGCTCGAGTTCAGCCACCCGTTCACGCTCAGCAAAAACCTGGGCCGTGATCTCGTTGCAGGCGCAAAAAACGCCCTGCACATCGCCGTTTTCATCGCCCAGCGGCGTGTAAAAAAACGAAAAATGGGTCACTTCAGCGCGGCCATGGCGGTGCATCGTCAGTTTGATGTCCTCCATGGACGTCGGCACCCCGGCGTAGGCCTTCGCCATGATCGGCCCGACGTCGTCGATGATCTCGTGCCAGACCTCGGCAAAGGGGCGCCCCAGTGCCGCTGGATGGTGATCGCCCAGGATGTCGGCGTACAAGTCGTTGTAGAACATGACCTGCTGCGGCCCCCACGCCGCGAACATGGCCTGGTTGGCCCCCAGCATCACGCCCACGATGGTTTTGAGCGGCTGAGGCCAATCGGCAGGCCGACCCAGGGGCGTGCTGGCCCAGTCCTGAGCTCGGATCATGGCGCCCATGGCGCCCCCGCCATCTAGAAATCGGAGTGACATTTGAATCAGCTGTCTGGCGTTCCTACCCGGGCGATCCACCCGTCAATCGGTCCATTGTTCCATGTCAGGCCTTGAAATTCACGGCAGTTGCCTTATCTTCGGGGCTTCACTGTTGCCCGCATTAAAAATAGACCATGGACAAAACCACTCTTTCCTTCCAGGCCGAGGTTAAGCAACTACTGCACCTGGTCACGCACGCCCTGTACTCCAACAAGGAAATCTTTCTGCGCGAGCTGATCTCCAACGCGTCCGACGCCTGCGACAAGCTTCGCTTCGAAGCACTGGACCACAGCGGCCTGTACGAAGACGCGCCCAACCTGGAAGTGCGCGTGCTGGTCGACAAAGCCGCCCGCACCATCACCATCCGCGACAACGGGATTGGCATGAGCTCGCAAGAGGCCATCGACCACCTGGGCACCATCGCCAAGAGCGGCACCAAGGAATTCGTCGGCAAGCTGTCGGGCGACCAGCAAAAAGACTCGCAACTCATCGGCCAGTTTGGCGTGGGCTTTTACAGCGGCTTCATCGTGGCCGACCGCCTCACCGTTGAAACCCGCCGCGCTGGCGCTGCTGCCAGCGAAGGCGTGCGCTGGAGCAGCGAAGGCGCGGGCGACTTCGAGGTCGAGGCCATCGACAAGCCCACCCGTGGCACCGACGTCATCTTGCACCTGCGCGAAGGCGAAGACGAGTTCTTGTCCAGCTGGAAGCTGCGCAGCATCATCAACAAGTATTCCGACCACATCTCGCTGCCCATCCTCATGCAGAAGGAAGAATGGGACCAGGAGAAAGGCGAGCAAGTCCTCAAGGACGAGTGGGACACCGTCAACCAGGCTGCCGCGCTGTGGGCCCGCAGCAAAAGCGACATCACTGAAGAGCAGTACCAGGAGTTCTACAAGCAGATCAGCCACGACAGCCAGGCGCCGTTGGCCCACACGCACAACCGCGTCGAAGGCCGCAGCGAATACACCCAGTTGCTGTACTTGCCCGCCCATGCGCCACACGATTTGTGGAACCGCGAAAAGCGTGGCGGCCTCAAGCTCTACGTCAAGCGCGTCTTCATCATGGACGACGCCGAAGCCCTGCTGCCGTCCTACCTGCGCTTCGTCAAGGGCGTGGTTGACAGCGCCGACCTGCCCTTGAACGTCTCGCGCGAAATCCTTCAAGAAAGCCGCGACGTCAAAGTCATCCGTGAAGGCTGCACCAAGCGCGTCTTGTCGATGCTGGAAGACCTGGCCAACAACGAAGACCAGGCCAAGAAAGACCAGTACGCCAGCTTCTGGAAAGAGTTTGGCTCGGTCTTGAAAGAAGGCATTGGCGAAGACTTCGCCAACCGCGAACGCCTGGCCAAGCTGTTCCGTTTTGCCTCAACGCAGGCCGATGAAGGCGTCTCCCTGGCCGACTACGTCAGCCGCATGAAAGAAGGCCAGGAGGCCATCTACGTGCTCGCCGCCGAGACCCTGGCTGGCGCCAAGAGCAGCCCGCAGTTGGAGATTTTCCGCAAGAAGGGCATCGAAGTCCTGCTGCTGGTCGACCGCGTTGACGAATGGATGCTCTCGCACCTGTTCGATTTCGAAGGCAAGCCACTGCAAAGCGTGGCCAAGGGCGCCGTCGATCTGGGCACCCTGCAAGACGAAGAAGAAAAGAAAAAGGCCGAAGAAACCGCCACGGCTTTCAAGCCCCTGTTGGAGCGCCTGAAAACCGCCCTGAAAGACAAGGCCAAAGACGTGCGCGTCACCACCCGCCTGGTCGATTCACCCGCTTGCCTGGTGGTGGAAGAGGGTGACATCAGTGGCCACCTGGCACGCCTGCTCAAGCAAGCCGGACAAGGCGCGCCTGCCGGTCTGCCCGTGCTGGAAGTCAACCCCGAGCACGCCCTGGTTAAAAAGCTGGACACCAGCGAGCAGTTCGACGACCTGGCCCACATCGTGTTTGACCAAGCCATGCTGGCCGAAGGCGGCCACCTGGACGACCCCGCAGCCTACGTGCGACGCGTCAACACCCTGTTGGCGGCGTGATGACGTGATGGTGGGATGTCTTCACTTGCTGGACGCCTGAAGCGGCTCCGACTCCGAGTGAAGGCTTCCTTCCAGTCGGCTGTCAAACGCAAAGAACGAGTCTTGCGCAAAGCTGGATTCGGCCCAGCGCGCGGCCCGTTCGGCGCGGCGCAGGCGCAACTTGCGGGCGACCTCATCGCCCGCATCGTGCAGGGAATTGCTGATCGTGTGGTGCGCAGGCCCGGCCTGACTTTGGCCCAAGGCCCAAGCCGCGATCAAAGCCTGGTGTGGCCATTGCCCTGGGCGGCAGCGCACATAGCGCACGCGGCAGGCCTCCAGCACGGCCTCCTTCATGCGCTGCGAGCGTGCCGATGAAGCTTTGCTGGGCGAGTCAATGTCGATCACCGAGACCACTGAGCCAGTGGGTGTGCAAACCGCGAACGACACATGGAGGGTGTTCAGTCGGTCGTACCATGCCCGAGCCTCGAACTCATCGGCGGCCTGGCAAAAGCGCAGCAGGTTCAGCTTGGCCAGCACAACGTGGTTGGGCAGGGCGTTGCGCAACTCCTTGAACAGGATGCGCTCATCGGTGGTGAACAAGGGCCGGGCGTTGAGATTCCAGCGCTGTGGCCATTCGCGTTGGCTGGCGAAGCGGCGCCTTTGCGAAACGACGCCCAGCAACAAGCCCGCGAGCGCGGCCAGCACCATGACGCCTATCAGCAACGGATTCATCTGCATACTACCCCTCGAATAAGTGGTGGTAATAGTACTCAGTTTTGCCGATGTTCCAATCCCCAAGAAAGGGGCGCTCGAACGCGGGAGCCGTTTTTCACGGAGCGGAAGAGACCAGCATCCGCAGCCAGTCGCTGAAGTGTGCCGTCCAGTACTTGGCCCGGTAAATCGCCTCTGCGGCCATCGACTGCAGTGAGCTTTCCAGGTGGGTGGCCACCGTGTCTTTGGGTAATTTTAACCAGCCCTCGGCATCTTGTCCGAATTGCTCCATGGTGGCACCCGCCTTGGTGGCGATGCGCAGCATGGGCGCATTTTCGGCCAGGGCATGGATGACCAAATGGCTGGCCCCACGGTTGCGCGCATGGGTGATGGCATGCTGGAAAAGCCGCAGTCCCAGGCCCTTGCCGCGGCCATCGGGCAGCACCGACACACCAAACTCCATTGCCGATCCCCGCACATGCCCCCGTGGCATGGCGGCCAGGTGGGCCACGGCCAAAAGCTGCAAGTGCCGACTGAAAATGCCGAACACTTCATCGCGGCGAAAATCGATGGACGCCACGTACCTGGACAATTGCTCAAGCGGTGCCAGAAACCCAAATCGCAGGTAGCGGTCGTGCTCGTTCAGCGACAGCAAATGGTCAAGGATTCGTCGTCGGTGGTGTGGTTTCAGATCGCGGATGGGCACCCAGTGGTGCACCAGGTCGGCCCTTCGATGTTTTGAGGGCACGCCACCGCCTGGCGTGTGGGCCAATCCAAACTTGTCCAGCGATGATGATGAGGATTCAGACTTGTGAGCGGTCATTGTGTGACCCCTTCCTGGCCGTGGCGAAGGCGACCGTTTGTCACCCTCACCCTCGATCGAGGGTTATCACTCATGGTAGGGCGCTGGGCCGGGCTTGGCAAGCCGGGGATGCCGCCATGAAACATGGTTTCACCCCTGTCTTGCGCTATTGACACTAATCACAGTAGAATCTTTAGCTCCCGACTTGACTGCCGGGGATGGGTTGTTCAGGTTGTTCACAAAACCCAGCTATTTTCTATAGGCAATTTTTATAGAAGCAGCAGCGTTGTCTGAGAGGCCACCACGAAGTTTAAGAAGTGGCGCCAATGACGACAGTCAGTCAGTTTCACACTTAGGAAATCTCATGACTACCTTCAGCGCCAAGCCGGCCGAAGTGACGCACGAGTGGTTTGTGATCGACGCCACCGACAAGGTGTTAGGACGAGTGGCCAGCGAAGTCGCTCTCCGTCTGCGCGGAAAGCACAAAGCCATTTACACGCCACACGTTGACACCGGTGACTTCATCATCATCGTCAACTCGGACAAAATTCGCGTCACTGGCAACAAAGCCACTGACAAGGTGTACTACCGCCACTCGGGTCACCCCGGCGGTATCCACGCCACCACGTTCAAGGACATGCAAGCCAAGCATCCTGGTCGTGCCATTGAAAAGGCAGTCAAGGGCATGCTGCCCAAGGGCCCCCTGGGCTATGCCATGATCAAGAAGCTGAAGGTTTACGCAGGCGGTGCCCACCCGCACGCCGCGCAAAGCCCCAAGCCCCTGGAAATCTAAGGAGCGGCCATGATCGGTAATTGGAACTATGGCACCGGGCGTCGCAAGTCGTCCATCGCCCGCGTCTTCATCAAGAAGGGCACTGGCCAAATCATGGTCAACGGCAAGACAGTCGAAGACTACTTCGGCCGTCAAACCTCAATCATGATCGTCAAGCAACCTTTGCTTCTGACCAACAATGTCGAAGCTTTCGACATCAAGGTCAGCGTCAAGGGTGGCGGCGAGTCGGGTCAAGCTGGCGCTGTGCGCCACGGCGTGACCCGCGCTCTGATCGATTTCGACGCAGCACTCAAGCCTGACTTGAGCCGCGCCGGTTTCGTGACCCGCGATGCTCGCGAAGTCGAACGTAAAAAAGTCGGTCTGCACGGCGCTCGTCGCCGGAAGCAATTCAGCAAGCGCTGATCCGATTGGTCAGAGCCTGCTGCTGTTGGGGCAGGCTTGTCTGACCAGAAAACCCGCCCAGGCAACTGTGGCGGGTTTTTTTTCATTCCCCCTAAAATGGCGAGCTTCTCGCTCCGGGCATCAAAGGAATCATCATCATGATCAAGGTCGGCATTGTGGGTGGCACGGGCTACACGGGCGTCGAATTGCTGCGCCTGTTGTCCCAGCATCCCCGGGTCCAGGTCCAGGCCATCACCAGCCGCAAAGAAGCCGGCATGAAGGTGTCCGACATGTACCCCAGCCTGCGCGGCCATGTCGATTTGCCTTTCGTGACGCCTGATGATGCCAACCTGTCGGCCTGCGATGTGGTGTTCTTCGCCACGCCGCATGGTGTGGCCATGGCGCAAGCGCGTGAGTTGCTGGCCGCTGGCGTCAAGGTGATCGATTTGGCGGCTGATTTCCGCCTGCAAAACCTGGCCGAGTTTGAGCAGTGGTACGGCATGGCGCACAGCTGCCCCGACCTGCTGGCCGAGGCGGTTTATGGCCTGCCCGAGATCAACCGCGAGGCCATCAAAAAAGCCCGCCTCATTGGCAACCCTGGCTGTTACCCCACGTCGGTACAACTGGGTTATGCGCCGCTGCTCAAGCACAAGCTGATCGACCCCACGCACCTGATTGCCAATTGCGCGTCGGGGGTGTCCGGGGCTGGGCGCAAGGCCGAGGTCCACACCTTGATGGCCGAGGCCAGTGACAACTTCAAGGCCTATGGCGTCAAGGGTCACCGGCATGGCCCTGAGATCAACCAGCAATTGCGCATCATCGCGGGCGACGACAGCGTCAATTGCCTGTTCGTTCCGCATTTGTTGCCCTTGATTCGGGGCATCCATTCCACCTTGTACGCGCGCCTCAACAGCGAAGGCCAGGCGGCCGATCTGCAGGCCTTGTACGAAGCCTTCTACCAAGGCGAGCGTTTCGTCGATGTGTTGCCGGCGGGCAGCGCGCCCGAGACCCGCAGCGTGCGCGCCAGCAACACCGTGCGCATCGCGGTGCACCGGCCCTTGCCGGACACCGTCATGGTGCTGGTGGTCGAGGACAACCTCACCAAGGGCGCCTCGGGCCAGGCCGTGCAGTGCATGAACCTGATGTGCGGTCTGGAAGAGCACCTGGGGCTGACCCAAGTGCCGGTCCTGCCCTGATGCGTTGGCGGCTGATCAGGCGGCGCCTGTCCATCAGCGCGCCGCGCATGTCGGTGCGCAGCCACCTGCCTTGGCCGGTGCGTTGGGTGCTGGCCGCCTTGGTGTTGGGTTTCTC
>NZ_JACMNS010000182.1 GCF_014378415.1 Aquabacterium sp. | reverse complement strand
TGGTGCCCTCACCCTGGTTGATCGGCCAGACGCTGGTGGCCGACTGGGCGCTGCTGGGTGCCGCTTTGCTGGTGACCTTGAAGATCACCTTGCTGGCCTTTGGCGCATCGATCGTGATTGGCAGCCTGATCGCTTTTGTGTTCGTGCAAAGCCGCTGGATCGAAGCCGCGTTTTTTCCGTACGCGGTACTGCTGCAAGTGACGCCCATCGTGGCCATCGCCCCACTGATCATCGTCTGGGTGAAGGACCCGACCTTGTCGCTGGTGGTGTGCGCCACGCTGGTGGCCTTGTTCCCCATCATTGCCAACACCACCACCGGTCTGCGCAGCATCAATCCGGGGCTGGCCGATTACTTCAAGCTGCAAGGGGCCAGCCGCTGGCAGTTGCTGATGCGCCTGCGCATCCCCAGTGCCCTGCCCTTTTTCATGGCGGGGCTGCGCATCTCGGGCGGGCTGTCGTTGATTGGGGCGGTGGTGGCCGAGTTCGTGGCGGGCACGGGGGGCACCGGCACGGGGCTGGCCTACCAGATCCTGCAATCGGGCTACCAGCTCAACATCCCGCGCATGTTCGCCGCGCTGCTGCTGATCACTTTGACAGGCGTTGGCCTGTTCACCATGCTGTCGGCCTTAAGCCGGGCGGTGCTGGGCGGTTGGCACGAGTCGGCCCGGCCACTACACTGAGCGCCTTGCCTTGAATTTTGTTGTTGCCCCATGAGCTGGCTTGGCCACCTGACCCTGGATTACCGCCTTGATGGCCAGCGCACGATCGCGCACGACCTGCACCACGGGCCGTTGCGCGTGTTGCAGCGCCTTTACCCGGAGGGCGATGCCGTGTGCCACCACGTGTTGGTGCACCCGCCTGGCGGCATCGCCGGTGGCGATGTGCTGGAGATCAACGCCAACCTGGCCACAGGCAGCCATGCCCTGATCACCACGCCGGGGGCCACACGCTTTTACCGCAGCGCTGGCGAGCTGGCCCAGCAATCGCTCGTCGCCAAACTGGCCTCAGGTGCGCGGCTGGAATGGCTGCCGCTGGAAACCATCGCGTACCGAGGTTGCCGCGCCGAGAACCGCATGCGTTTCGAGCTGGCCCCGGGCGCCGAGATGATGGGCTGGGACGTGCTGGCCCTGGGCCTGCCGGCAGCGGGCGAGTTGTTCGACGATCCGGCCCATGCTGGCGGCCACTACACCCAGAGCATCGACCTGCCGGGCGTGTGGCTGGAACGCGGCACCGTGAAAGCCGACGATCACCGTTTGCTGGACAGCCCCCTGGGATGGGCAGGACACCGCGTGATGGCCACCCTGTGGTTTGCCACTGGCCAAGCCATGCCCAGCGCGCGCCGGGATGCTTTGCTGGACGGTGCCCGCGCCTTGATTGATGCGCATGCCTTGAAAGCGCAAGCCGGCTGCACCAGCCCACACGATGAGGCGGTGGTGCTGCGCGTGCTGGCAGATCGCGTGGAACCCGCCATGCAGTTGCTCACATCAGTGCGGGCAAGTTGGCGCGATGTGGCATGGCAAATGGCAGCCTGCCCGCCACGGGTCTGGCGGACCTGAGGTCAGGCGAGTCGGCCGATCAGTCAGCCGATGCTCTCCAGATTGCGGGCCATGGTCATGGTTGGCGCCTTGGCGCTGAAAAGACCGGCCGCTTTTTCGTCCATGTGCCCCTCCGCTTCGGGGGCCAAGGGGTCTCCGGCGTCATCATCATCCCCCTCGGGGCCATTGCTGAGGCCCATCACCGGCAAGGGGTCGATGGAGCGCCAGGCCGGCGTGCTGATCATCAAACTGGCCAACAGGCCTGACATGCGCGCGGCCCACCACACGGCCCCCACCGAGGCAATCGCACCTGAGGTCTGCACAGCCACTTTTTGCACCTTGACCAAATGCTCATCAGGTGTCTCTGCGAAGTGCAATGACGCGGCGTGCGTGCCGCCATGGTCGGAGCTGGCGTTCAAGGACAGGTTCAGACCGCTCGATGCATTGTCCATCGGCTTCATGCCGTTGATCGATATCATGAAGGCGCGGCCCGCGTTGAAGCTGAGGTCCAGCCCCCCAAGATCCAGGCTGAAGGCAAAATTCTGACCTTGAGAAGCCCCATTGAACGACGAGGCACTGGCATAGCGCAACATGCCGCTGCCCGGCCCTGACGCGCCATTCGATGAACTGGAAGCGCCAGTGGGTGGCAATGGGGACGGATCACCCTGGTCGCCCGTGCCTTGATCCGCGCTGGGCTTGGTCACCACGGTGCCAGGGTCAGGAATCGGATCGATCGTGGGCGGCGTGATGGGCGTTGATGAGTCAATCTCGGAGCTTGAGTCAACGGGGGTCGATGGCGTCGTGGGTGTGCTGGTCTCGGCGCCAGGATTGAAGATGATCACCTCGTCAACCGACGGGCTCGTCACCGAAATCATCACCGTTCGGATGCCGCTTTGCAGTTGCCCATCAAACGCGACGTAGGTGAACTGGTCCATGCCAGAGAATCCGGCCGCCGCCTGGTAGTGCAGGCTGCCATCGCCCAGAACAGTCAGTTGGCCATGCACCACGGTGTTCATCACCTGCACGGTCAAAGCGTCGCCGTCCAGGTCGGTGGCGGTGTTCAACAAGGTTCCGACATCCAAGGTGACCGAAGGATTGGCCGACATCAGCATGCTGCCCGCGTTCAACAGCGGCGCGTCATTGACATTGGCCACGAGGGCGCTGGAGGCGCTGGACATCGACTCGGCCGCACCGTGCCCGTCCGTGTAGATCGCCACGGCGCGGATCTGAGCGCCCACATCGGTTTGAGACAGGGCGTAGGTGTTGCCCGTGAGGCTCGTGACCACGCCATCGCGCAGCCATTGATAAGTCACCGTGCCCAAGCCATCGGCATCCAGGATGTTGTTGCTGGCCGTCAGGGTCTGGCCTTGCGTGGCTGTGCCGCTGATCGACACACTGCCCGTCGGAGCGTCGTTCACATTGGCCACGGCGGCCGTGGCCGCGCTGGCCACCGTCTCGGCTGTGCCGTGGCCATCGGTGTAGGTGGCTTGGGCGGTGATAGTGCCGCCCACGTCAGCTTCGGCCAGCACGTAGGTGCCGCCAGTGCTGCCCGTGTCCACCCCGTTGCGCAGCCAGTGGTAGGTGATGGCACCCAGGCCGTCGGCATCAGCAATGGTGTTGCTGGCCGTCAAGGTCTGGCCTTGCGTGGCTGTGCCGCTGATCGTGACGGCGCCGTTCGGGGCATCGTTCACATTGGCCACGGCGGCCGTTGCGGCGCTGACCACAGTCTCGGCGGTGCCGTGGCCATCGGTGTAGGCGGCTTGGGCGGTGATCGCTGATCCCACGTCAGCTTCGGCCCGCACATAGGTGCCGCCAGTGCTGCCCGTGTCTTCGCCGTTGCGCAACCAGTGGTAGGTGATCGGGCCCAGGCCGTGGATGG
>NZ_JACMNS010000181.1 GCF_014378415.1 Aquabacterium sp. | reverse complement strand
TTGATCGAGCCCATGACCGAGCTGGCACCCATGATGTGCATGGCGAAAATACCAGCGTCCATAGACGGGCCCATTTGCAGGGTCAGCGGTGCGTACAGCGTCCAACCGGCAGCAGGTGCGCCGCCAGGCATGAAGAAAGAACCCACCAACAGCAGCGAAGCGGGAATCAGCAGCCAGAAGCTGAAGTTGTTCATCCGCGCGAAGGCCATGTCGGAGGCGCCGATCTGCAGCGGGATCATCCAGTTGGCCATGCCCACGAAGGCCGGCATGATGGCGCCAAACACCATGATGATGCCGTGCATGGTGGTGAACTGGTTGAACAGCTCAGGGTTGAACAACTGCAGGCCGGGCTTGAACAGCTCGGCGCGGATGCACAGGGCCAGCACGCCGCCGATCATCAGCATGGTCAGCGAGAACAGCAGGTACAGCGTCCCAATGTCTTTGTGGTTGGTGGCGTACACCCAGCGGCGCCAGCCGTGTGGGTGGTCGTGTGCGTGATCGTCGTGATCAATGACTGCGCTCATGTCGAATCCTTTACGTATCTTGTCAGGTCAGCGCCGCGTCACTGACGGGCAGTGCGCACTTCAGCAGGCTGCACGACCTGCCCGGTCTTGTTGGACCAATGATTCTTGGTGTAGGTGATGACCGCGGCGATCTCCGTGTCGGAGAGTTGCTTCCAGGCGGGCATGATGTTGTTCTGGCCGTTGAGCAGCACCTTGATTTGAAGGTTCCTGTCGGCGCTGAGCACGACAGCCGCGCCGTCCAGCGGCTTGATGGCACCACCGCCCTTGCCAGTGGGCAGGTGACAGGCGGCGCAATTGGCGGTGTAGACCTTCTCGCCACGGGCGATCAGATCGTCTTGCGTCCAGACCTTGTTGGGATCGTCGGCCTTGGCCTGCATTTCCTTGAGCTGACCTTGCACCCAGGTGCTGTAGTCGGCTTCAGAGACGACCTTGACGTGGATGGGCATGTAGGCGTGCTCCTTGCCGCACAGCTCGACGCACTGGCCGTAGTAATCACCGATTTTCTCGGCACGGAACCAGGTGTCGCGCACGAAACCGGGGATGGCGTCCTGCTTGATGCCGAAGGCCGGCACCATGAAGGAGTGGATCACGTCGTTGGCAGTGGTGATGACGCGCACCTTCTTGTTGACGGGCACGACCAGGGCGTGGTCGACCTTCAACAAATAGTCATCGCCCGCAGGGGTACCCGCGTCAGACAAGGCCCGTTGCGAGGCATCCAGCGTGGACAGGAAACCGATGCCCTCGCCTTCGCCCTTGATGTAGTCGTAGCCCCACTTCCACTGCTGGCCAGTGGCCTTGATGGTCAGGTCGGCGTTGGTGGTGTCCTTTTGAGCGATGACCACCTTGGTGGCAGGCAGGGCCATGCCGATCACGATGATGAAGGGGACCACCGTCCAGATGATTTCAACGGTGGTGGATTCGTGGAAATCGGCGGACTTGGCGCCCTTGGACTTGCGGTGCTTGAAGATGGAATAGAACATCACCCCGAAGACGGCGACGAAGATGATGCTGCAGATCCACAGCAGCAAATAGTGCAGGTTTTGCTGCTCGAGGGCAATTTTGGTGACCGCAGGATGCATGTCCAGCTGGTTCACTGCCGGGCCGCCTGGCAGGCTGTTGACAGCCCAGGCCGCCGAACTGGCCGCCAAAGACGCCAGCGCCACCACGCCGCCGAACGCACAACCGAGCGCCCGTCCTGCGGACCACCGACTCACCTGATGCCCAAGATCCTTGATCATTTCTTCGCTCGTCTATGGTTGAACTTGTTGTTTGAGAGGTCTGTTTGCGAGGGGATGTCAGGTGCAGGAACGCGACACATGATCACGCTCAGGCACCTCAGTCCTCAAGGTGTTTGAGCGCCCAGCGGAACTCGTCCGCCAGTTGACGACGGTGCTGACGCTGAACGAACTCGCCCACGACCACGCTGCGCCCTTGCCCCGACAAACGCACCAGGGAGCCATCGTCCCGATCGGGCTCGACGCGCACCCAGCGCGGGTTGAATTCGACACAGTTGGTGCGGCCACCGCTTCGGCGCTCGACCCGCAGCAAATTGGGGCGCATGGCAATGTACTCGCGATCCGCAGCATGGCGGGAGTACATCAGCACCGCGGCCATGACCGCCAGCATTTCCATGAATGCAAAGGGCAACACGAAGGCCGACCCAAAATACCAAAATCCACCTGCCAGACCCGCCGACACCAGGCACAGCGCGGCATACACCGACCACACCTGAGGTGCGCTGAGCGCGCCATCGCGCTGAAGGAGCCATTCGACCCGCCAGCCGGATGCATCGGACGCCGCCATGGAAGCCGCGCCCTGCACCAGATTCAGCAAAGGGCGCCACACCCCAAAGCGCAGGGCGGCAGAGGACATCAGAGGAACTGGGGACAAGGCGGCAGGCATTTACGCCACGGCTCCAAGGCCACAAAGGGCGGGAAAGGGCGAAACACCCGGAAAAAGGCAGGCTCACAAGCCAACCTCAATAATCGCACGATTTTAGCCGGGGTCTGCCGCTATCTCAGCTCGCGCGGAATTTACTTTTGCTATGGCTAACCCGTGATTTTGCGGGATTCGCAACGCGCAACGCGCCAGTCCACGGCCGTGGCAGCTCAGGTTTTGGGTGCGCCATGCCGGATCATCGCTCTCATGTCATCCAGGGATACCCGGGTCTCAGGGGCGAGTTGCGGGCGGGGCGCGGGCTTGACCGCGTGGCCGTAAACCAGCTCGATCGTCAGGCCCAGGCGGCCGTCAGGGCGCGCCAAACCCTGGGTGAGCGCCTTGAGCAGGCGGGCACGCCAACGCGGCGTCCGCAAACCAGCATATCGGCCCTGCGCCACATTGCCCCCCCAGGTGCGCCATTCGGCCAACATGTCCTCGGCGCTGGCCCAGGTCACGGTGATTTGCTCCATGTCCATGACGGGATCGGCAAAACCGGCCTCGACCAGGGCATCACCCAGGTCGTGCATGTCGATGAAACTGATGGTGGGCAGGGGCCAGCCCAGCTCGCGGTAGAGCTGGCGCAGTTCACGGGCGGTGTCGGGGCCCAGGCCCGAGCACATCAGGAAGCCGTCCACGGCCAGGGCCCGATGCCATTGCTTCAGCAAGCCAGGCAAGTCAGGGTGAGCATGCAGTGCCATGTTGGCCCACAACATCTGGACGCCTTGCGGCGCCCACGGAGCGGGATCAGATGAGGTGCCCAGCATGACTGGATCGGTGTTGTCGCGGCGCCAGGGCGCCCACCAAATTCTGGGGGCTTGGGCGCGCCATTGCTCGCGGCTGCGTTGCTGCAACTCGGGCACGGGCTCCATCACCCAGCGCTGGGCTTGCGGGTAGCGGGCCTGCACCTCGGCGGCGCCACCACCCAAAAATCCACCCCAATCCAGCCATTGCAAGGGCTTCAACAAGATGATTTCCAGCTTGGAGGCCAGTCGGCGACCCACTTCCTGGTACAGCCAGGGCGCTGCAGGCAGCCCCGACAGGCGGCGCGCCTGATGCAACAAAGCCTGGGGTTGAGGCGCGACGGGATTAGGAGAAGGGGCAGACATGGGACACCAGTGACAGCAAAAGCCCCTCCTCAGAGCGATGGCCTGCAGACGGGGCACCCAGTATATTGACTGGATGCTTTCTTTGCCTGGCTCTTCTCGTCGCTGGCGCTTGTCATGGCCCGGGCTGTGCTTGGTCTGCCAGCGGGCGCAATGGCAGGCCATCTGCCACCACTGCTTGTCGGCCTTTGCCGCGCCGCGCTTGCGCTGCCAACGGTGCGCCTTGGCGCTGAAAGACGGCCAACCGGACTGCACGGCTTGCGAAGCCTACCCGCCCGAGTTTGACCGCGCCATGGCCGCCGTGGACTACACCTCACCCTGGCGCGAACTGATCGCTCGGTTCAAGTTCCAGGGCGATGTGGCGCTGGCCAAGCCTTTGGCCGCGTTGATGGCCACCCAGATCAACGCCTTGCCGCCTCGCGCTCGGCCTCAATGGATCATCCCCACACCCTTGTCGGCGATCCGCTTGCGCGAACGTGGCTACAACCAGTCGTGGCAGCTGGCCCGGCACCTGTCCAGGCAGACGGGCATCCCTACCCTGCCCCAAGCCTTGCGCCGCGTGAAAGACACACCCAGAATGATGACCCTGGAGGCCGATGATCGCCGCAACCAGATTCGCGGGGCGTTCGAGGTCAACACGCTCTGTCGGCGCGCCTTGGTCGGGCGCCGCGTGGCCCTGGTGGACGATGTGCTGACGACGGGCGCCACCGTGGATGAGATCACGCGGACCTTGCAGGTCGCCGGCGTGCGCAGCGTGTCCGTGTGGGTGCTGGCCCGAACGCCCGCGCCCGGAGCGTGAGTCAGGCTTGGCCGAAATCATGTGCCGCTGGCATTTTAAAAATGATTTCCTGGGATCACAGAAGGCGGGCACGCTGGTTGCCCTGTTATTCATGACACTGCGCTCGCAAGAGTTGCAGCGATGTGGTGATTGACGCTCAGTGAGAGGTCCTTATGCGTGCCGTCATTTTCTCGATTCTTTCGGTGGCCGCCTGTGCCTCACAGGCCGCCCAACCCGATTGCCTTCCCGCTTATCTGGCTTTGTCCAGCACACCCACGGGGCAGCCGATTGCGCGACACACTGATCGACCCAGCTTGTTCATCGCGTCCAACCACGGCCTGGCCGCCTACTGGTTCTGCCAAGGCCCCAACGGACAAATCACTTATTGGGAGGTCCACGGAACCCCCAAGGCCATCCTGGAAGCCGGTGGCGCCAGCGTGATGGAAATGCTCTACATCAGGGATCGTGACGCATCTTTGGCCAAATTGTCGGCAACGCCATGCAACCGCCTTGAGATTACCGACCCTGACGAGCGGCAACTGTGCAAGGAATTGCTGGCCGAGGTCAGGGCCCAATGGCCCCAATCCTCGGTCACAACATCGCCTTGAAAACACATTCAGCGGTAGATTTGTTCGCCGTTGTAGCTCTTCCAGCTTTGCTCGATGTGGGCAGCATCGTCATCTGAGCGCGGCTTCACGCCCAACAGGATGCCGCCTTCCTGGATGCCGGTTTCATACTTCTTGACCCGCTCTTCAGGAATGCCCAAACCTATCAGGGCACCGATCAAGCCCCCGCCGGCCGCACCGGCGCCAGCGCCCGCCAAAGCGGCCGCCAGAGGGCCGGCCACCACCACACCCAGACCAGGAATGAGTAGCGTGGTGCCAATGGCAGCGACCGCCGCCGCAATGGCACCCACGGTGCCGCCAATGGCCCCGCCAATGCCGGCGCCTTCGGCCGCTTTGCTGCCCAGCTCGGTCTCCTTCACGGTGGAGGCGGAGAAGAGGCGACTGCGCGTGTCATCGGACATCACCAGATTCACATCGTCCTTGGTGTAGCCCCGTGCAGACAATGATTGGTAAGCGCGCTCGGCGCTTTCGCGGTCCTTGAACAGACCGGTGACGTAAGGTGTGTTGGCATTGGCCATGATGGATCCTCAGCGTTGAGTTATTGACCCCGCACACCCGGCAAATGGCGAGCCCACCAGCCACGAACGCTGCAATAGACCGCGCTGACGACCTCATCTGCGCCGATCAGAGGCACCGCAGAAAGACAAAATCGCGGCAAGGCGTCGGATTTCACCGACTCGCCTTTTCTGAAAGCGATGGTAAAAAATGCCGACCAATGCAGCATCTACCCAAGGTCGTGCAGTGCCTTTGTACTTCCTGGGTTTGGGTTTCATCATGCTGGGCGCCGGCCTCATGGATTACTTTGACTCCCTGGTGCCGATGGCAGCGTGCGCCTCCGCCGGGGTGATGCTCAGCGCCCCACTGGTCAAGCAATTGGTGCGGCGATTCCTGGGCCGCCGCATGGACCAATCTGCCGATTGAAGGAAGGCTGGCTGGGGCTAAGGTTTGAGCGAGCGATGAGCCGCCCCAGCTGTTGCGCCTCCTGCGAGATTTCACGCAGCATACCGGTGGGCGAGACGCAGTAACCGCAGAAGTACAAGCCGTGGGCCTGGTTCAAGGCCTGGCCGCTGAGCAGGGGTGCTCCACCGTCACCAAACACGCCGTCGCCAGCTTCCAGCCATGACTGGACATTGGGGCGCTAGCCCGTGGCCAGCACCACGGCATCAAAGGCCTCGGCCCGACCATCGCTGAACACCACGCCTTGCTCGGTGAAGCGCTCGATGCCAGGCCTGACCTGGACCATCCCCTGTTTGATCAACGCAATGGTGTCCACGTCGATGAAGGGCACGCGCCCATGCTTGCGTATCTGCGTCACCGGGCCTTCAGTGGGCGGGCGCAATCCGTACTTGGTCAAGTCGCCCGTGAGCAAGCGCATCACCGGGGCATTCAAGGCATCAGCCAGTTGGGGCGGCAAAGCTTTCTGCAGGATGCCGATGGTCAGGAACGGGATGCCGAACACCTCGCGCCGGATGACGTTGACGGGGCTGCGCACGGCCAGACGAGCGCGCTGGCGCGGTGAACGGTGTCCTGAGAACGGACCTCCCACCCCTCTTCGGTTCGGCACGCACGGACGATCTTCTGCCCATGGAGGCGTTGGATCTGGTGATGCCGCGTGTAGGCGTTCAGGTAGTCCACCACCTGCTGGCGCGAGGGGTAGCGCGGGTAGGACTTGGGGAAATCAAAGAATGGCAAGGCCGAGTGGGCCTTGTCGGTGTGCAAATGCAGGCGGTGGTAGTGGCCGACCCAGGACGAGCCCACGTGGTCGTGCTGCTCCAGCACGATGCAGGGCAACTTCTCTTTTTGCAGGCAGGCCGCCATGGCCAGGCCTGCCGGGCCAGCGCCCACCACGATGACGGGCGAGGCCTGAACCGCCGAGCTCATGTATTCAGGATCTCCTGGGCCACGCGCTCGCCCGAACGCACCGCACCTTCCATGTAGCCGGTCCAGATGGCCGAGGTTTCGGTGCCGGCCCAGTGCAGCTTGCCAACGGGTGCGCGCAGGCTGGGGCCGAAACCGGTGAGCACGCCGGGCGGGAAGACGCCGGTGGGCGCGCCGCCGCTGAAGTTCTCGGCCTGCCAGTTGTTTTCCATGTAGGCCAGGGGCGTGGCGGCCTTGGGGCCAAAGAACACGGCCAGGGCCTGAAGCACCTTGGCCTTGCGCACGGCGGGCGACATCAAGGCGGCGTCACGCGCGTCCTGGCCATCGATGAAGGCCATGATCACGCCGGGCGCGCCGGCGGTGGGCTGGGTGGTGTCGAACACGATCTTGGGCAGGAAAGCGTCGCTGGTGACTTGGCCGCTGAGGCCTTCGTCGCGCCAGAAAGGCCGGTCGTAGGCGACGTGGACTTTCCAGGCCGAGCCCATGGGCACGCGCTGCATCAACTGCAGGCGCCATTGGGTCGGGCCGTCCAGCGGCTCGTAGCTCAGGCGCGAGGCCATCCAGGGTGACATGGCAACGACGGCGCGCTGGGCCCGCACGGTGAAGCCATCGCCCGACACCGCGATGCCACCAGCGTCTTGCTTGACCGAGTGGGCGACCGCGCGGAACAAGATGCGGCCGCTCAACTCACGCGCCATGCCCAGTGCAATGTTTTGGGATCCGCCCACGATGCGGTCTTGCTGCGCGCCACCTTGCGTGCTGAGCAGGCTGGTCAGGCCGCCGCCCGAGTTGATGTAGTGCAGCAGGTACAGGAAGGAGATGTCGCGCGGCTCGACCGACAGCAGGGACAGCACGGCCAGGCGCAGCAGGTTATTGGCATCGGCCGTGAGCAGGTTGCGGTCCATCCAGGTCTGCATGCTCTGCGAATCCCACTCGGCGGCCTTGGTGGCGGTCCACGGGGCATCGAGCGGCACCTGCTTGGCCATGGCGTCGAGCTTGAGCATGGCGATGGCCGTCTCGCCCGTGGCCAGCAGGTTGGACCAGGGCAGCACGCCCGTGTAGGTGCTGCGCTTGCCGTTGGCGTAGTTGATCAGTTTGCCCGTGTCGTAGACGGGGTAGGTTTTCAGGCCCAACTGCTGGACCAGGGCGTACATGCGGTCTTGCGTGGGGCCGATGAAGGCGGCGCCGCCCTCGACCACGTAGTTGCTGAAGGGCGCTGGCAGGTTCTGGTTCCAGCAACGCCCGCCAACGCGGTCACGCGCTTCCAGCAGGAGCACCTGGCGCCCAGCGGCAACCAAGGCGCGGGCGCAGGCCAGGCCCGAGTAGCCGCCACCAATGATGACCACGTCGGTGTTGTACTCGCCGATCGCGGTGGGGCCGGTGGCGGCCTGGGCCTGCCCGCCCGACATCAAGGTGGAGGCAGCCGATGCCGTGAGGGCGGCAAGGACGTGGCGACGGTGGATGGTGGGTTGAGTCATGAATGGCCTTCGCGAGCTGGAAACAAGGCGTCATAAAAAAACACCGTTTCTTGATTATTCGTGAAGGAACTCACAAGTCATCCATGAAAACCCTGGCCGCCCCCTTGAGCAAGGGGGATGGCGAATTGCGTGACCTAGTGGACAAGCGCGACGCCAAACGACGCGCCCTCGCCAGAACTTGGCACATGATGGAGACAAAGGCCAAGCACCCCACCATGGCGCAAGATCAACGTCCATCAAAAGCACCGTCACACCCCAGTTGGCTCACACCCCTGGTGAACTTGGCGCGTGGGATTTTTGTAGCGCAAGTGCAGTTGGAACGCCGTGAGGGCAAACT
>NZ_JACMNS010000180.1 GCF_014378415.1 Aquabacterium sp. | reverse complement strand
GACCAAGGACGTGCTCGCCCTGCAACGCCTGAAGGAAGCCGCTGAAAAGGCAAAGATCGAGCTGTCGAACAGCGCGCAGACCGACGTCAACCTGCCCTAGATCACGGCCGATGCCAGTGGTCCCAAGCACTTGAACGTGAAGCTGACCCGCGCCAAGCTGGAGTCGCTGGTCGAAGACCTGATCGAACGCACGATCGCGCCTTGCCGCATGGCCATCAAGGATGCCGGTGTGAACGTGGCCGACATCCAGGACGTGATCCTGGTCGGCGGCATGACCCGCATGCCCAAGGTGCAAGAAAAGGTCAAAGAGTTCTTCGGCAAGGAACCCCGCAAGGACGTGAACCCCGATGAAGCCGTGGCCGTGGGCGCCGCCATCCAAGGCCAGGTGCTGGCCGGTGACCGCACCGACGTGCTGCTGCTGGACGTCAGCCCCCTGTCGCTCGGCATCGAGACCATGGGCGGCGTGATGACCAAGATGATCGCCAAGAACACGACCATCCCCACCAAGTTTGCGCAAACCTTCTCAACCGCCGAAGACAGCCAACCTGCCGTGACCATCAAGGTGTTCCAGGGCGAGCGCGAGCTGGCCTCGGGCAACAAGATGCTGGGCGAGTTCAACTTGGAAGGCATCCCACCCTCACCGCGTGGCACGCCGCAAATTGAAGTGAGCTTCGACATCGACGCCAACGGCATCCTGCACGTGGGCGCCAAGGACAAGGGCACCGGCAAGGAAAACAAGATCACCATCAAGGCGAACTCGGGCCTGACCGAGGACGAGATCCAGAAGATGGTGAAGGATGCCGAGTTGAACGCTGTCGACGACAAGAAGAAGGTCGAACTGGTGCAGGCTAAAAACCAGGGCGATGCCATGGTTCACAGCGTGCGCAAGTCGCTGACCGAGTACGGCGACAAGCTGGACGCCAGTGAGAAGGAAAAGATCGAAGCCGCGATCAAGGACGTCGACGAAGCCATCAAGGGCGACGACAAGGTCGACATCGAGGCCAAGACCAACGCCCTTATGACGGCCAGCCAGAAGCTGGGCGAGAAGATGTACGCCGACATGCAAGCTGCCCAAGGCGCCGCAGGTAGCGCGCCTGGTGGCGCGGCCGAAGGTGCTGCCGAGGCCAAGCCTGCCGACGACAACGTGGTCGACGCCGAGTTCAAGGAAGTCAAAAAGGACTAAGGCGTCTTCATTGCGCTTACGGGGCACAGACGTGTGAGAGACAATCTCGCACTCCTGTGCCCCTTGTCACTCACAGCCTGAAAGCATCATGGCGAAACGCGATTACTACGAAGTTCTGGGACTCGCCAAAGGCGCCTCCGAGGAAGAGATCAAAAAGGCCTACCGCAAGCTGGCCATGAAGCACCACCCCGACCGCAATCAGGGTGACAAGTCCAAGGAAGCCGAAGAGAAGTTCAAAGAAGGCAAAGAAGCCTACGAGATGCTCTCGGACGCCAAAAAGCGTGCAGCCTACGACCAGTTCGGCCACGCGGGCGTGGACCCGAACATGGGCGGCCGCGGTGGCCAGGGCGCAGAAGGCTTTGGCGGCTTTGCCGATGCCTTTGGCGACATCTTTGGCGACATCTTTGGCCAAGGCGGCCAAGGTGGTGGCAGGCGCGGCGGCGGCCCCCAGGTCTACCGAGGCAGCGACCTGTCCTATGCGATGGAAATCTCGTTGGAAGAAGCCGCAGCGGGCAAGGACACGCAGATCCGCATTCCCAGCTGGGAAGACTGCGTCACCTGCACCGGTACTGGCGCCAAACCCGGCACCAGCGCAAAAACCTGCCCGACCTGCAATGGTGTGGGCAATGTGCACATGCGCCAGGGCTTTTTCAGCGTGCAGCAAACCTGCCCGCACTGCCAGGGCACCGGCAAGGTCATCCCCGAGCCTTGCGTCACTTGCAGTGGCCAAGGCCGCGTCAAGAAGACCAAGGTCCTGGAAGTCAAGATCCCAGGCGGCATCAACGAAGGCATGCGCATTCGCTCGGCCGGCAATGGCGAGCCCGGCACCAATGGCGGCCCCGCTGGCGACCTGTACATCGAGATCCGCATCAAGCAGCACGAGATCTTCGAGCGCGATGGCGACGACCTGCACTGCCATGTGCCGATCCCGCTGACCTCGGCGGCCCTGGGTGGTTCGATCGAAGTGCCCACGCTGGGTGGCAAGGCGGAAATCGACATCCCCGAAGGCACGCAGCATGGCAAGACCTTCCGCCTTCGCGGCAAGGGCATCAAGGGCATCCGGGCCAGCTACCCGGGCGATCTGTACTGCCACATCGCGGTCGAGACGCCCGTCAAGCTGACCGAGCACCAGCGCAAGCTGCTGAAAGAGTTGGACGAGTCGTTCAAAAAAGGCGGCGAGAAACACTCACCCAACAGCAAAAGCTGGACCGATCGGGTGAAGAACATCTTCAAGTGAGTTGAAGTTAACCAAAGCAAAGGCACCTTCGGGTGCCTTTTTCAATGGTTCAGTGGTTCTGGTTGCTGCGGTGTGCCCAAGCCGTGGTGCGGGTTTCAATCACCGAAAACAGCTCGTACATGATCATGGCCATGGCACCCACCACCATCAACCCACCGAACGCCAGCCCCATCTGCATGGACGAACCCGCCGAGGTCAACAGGTAGCCAATGCCTTCGTTTGAGGCGGTCATCTCTGACACCGTGGTGCCGACGAAAGCCAGCGTGATGGCCACCTTCAGCGAGCCATAAAAGTAAGGCATCGAGCGTGACAGCCGTTCACACACCTTGATCAGCACGTCCCATCGGCGCGCACCCAACACCCGCAGCTCGTCTTCCAGCTCAGGCTCCAGCGTGGCCAGGCCGGTGGCAATGTTGACCAGGATCGGGATGAAGGCGGCTTTGGGCAGGGCGTTGAAAGCGGTCATCAGCGGGTAGATCGCCGAGTAGGCCAAGCTTTGGCCGCCTGGCACAGGCTCACGCCTTTGATTTGAATCAGCAAAATGCGACGGATCAGCTTGAACAAGGTCATTTGACAAAACTCCAAAGAGGAAACAGGTGACGCCCTTACTTACGCAAGATCTACGCACAGTTGGGGCATGGGCTCAAGTTGTTCGCCAGAAATGCCGAAATCCGAAATACAGCCTGGTTAGGCCACAAGATGCGGGTAATTTTTCATGGCAACTCAAACTCAATTTTCAAACCTTCAGGCCCTGGTCATCGACGACATGTCGGTGCAGCAGACCACTTTGCGTGGCCAGCTGGGGCAGTTGGGCATCACGCGGGTTGACGTAGCCGCCAACGCGGAAGACGCCGCGCGCCTGATCAAAAGTCGCCGTTACAACCTCATCCTGTGTGACTACAACCTGAACCAGAAAACCGATGGCCAGCAGCTGTTCGAGCACTTGCGCGACACCAACCTGCTGCCCGTTGACTGCCTTTTCTTCATGGTGACTGCGGAAAGCGCCTATGCCTCAGTGGCCGCCGCCACAGAGCATCATCCGGATGCGTACCTGCTCAAGCCCATCACGGCCTGTCACATCGAAGACCGACTGAAGGCCTTGCTGGAAAAACGCGATGCCCTGCTGCCCATTAGCCTGAAGCTGGCCAAGGACGATCTGCTGGGCGCGGTCCAGGCTTGCGACCAAATCCTGAAAGCCGAAAACCGCTGGACGATGGCCGCCTTGCAGGTCAAGGGCAAAACCCTGCTGCAACTGGGCAAGCATGAGGAGGCCAAGCAGGCCTACCGGCAGGCCCTGGACAAGCGCAGCAATCTGCCATGGGCCCAATTGGGCCTGGCCCGCGCGCACAAGTCTGCGGGGCAGTTTGATGACGCCAGGCAATTGGCGCAGAACATCATCCAGACGCCGGAAGGCGAAAAGAATGTGGCCGCCTACGATGTGGTTGCCGAGTCCATGGAGGCGCAAGGCGATGCCCAAGGCGCCATGTGGGTTTTGCGCGATGCGGCCACCGTGGTGCCATCGGCACGGCGTCACCGTCTGCTGGGCGAAAGCGCCTACCGCAATGGCGACCTGGACACGGCCAAGGAATGCATGCAGAAAGTGGCCAAGGCCACTCGGGGTTCGGTGATCGCTCAACCCCAGGACACCTTGCTGCTGGCTCAGGCCATGGTCGACATGGGTGAGCCGGCCGACGCCTTGAAACTGCTGGTCGAGGGCAACAACCTGTACCGCAACCTGCCAACCTATGGCGGCGTGGCCCTGGCCATCCAGGTTCAGGCGCAAGTCAAAGCCGGCACGCCAGACGAGGCCGAGAAAACACTGAAGCGCGCCCGCGAAAACCTCCGCAAAGGCAAGGCCGATTTCGCCACCATCGCGCTGGCCAAGGCCGAGTTGATGGCCGGGTACGAAGATGAAGGCTTGAAGCTCTTGGCCACGGCCGTCAGCTCGGACCACGAAAACCCCAAGACCAAGCAAATGATCGGCAATGCCCTGCGCGCCACGGGGCACGAAGACAAGATCGATCAACTCATCAACTCGGCATCGGCCGCCATGCAGGCACGTGTGCAGGATGCCCGCAAACTGCTGCGCGACAGTCAGATCGACGAGGCTGTGCAGGCCATTGAAGCCGCGGTGCGCGACCACCCCGAAAACACCGCGGTTTTGCTGCAGGCAGCCCAGATCAATTGCATGGCTTTGAGGCTGAAGAAGGACTACAACCACGGCATCGTCGAGCGCGTTCGCCTGTACCTGAACCGCCTGGAAAACTTGATGCCCGCCAATGACCGCGTGACCATGATGAAACGTTATTTTCGAGAAACATTGGCCACCATGGAGCCCACCTCGGTGGCCCATTGAGCCTGACTGAAGACGCCATGGAAGCCGCCTCTTTTGCCCTCATCGCCCACGACCTCAAGAACGCTTTGGGGACCCTCGAAAACGAACTGGAAGCCCTGATCGATCAGCCGGACCCCAGTCTGGCCCAAAGCGCCTACTTGCACTGCACCGAGCTGCGCCGACAGTTTGTTCAGTTCCTGACCGTGTATGGCGCCCCCGGTGGACTGCGGGTGCTCAGCGAGGACGAGTCACCTCGGGACATTCTGAAGTCGCTCCAGCACACAGCCGCGCTCAAAAGGTTGATCACACCTGGCACGCCCAAAGTGACGGTGGACAGTGCCAGGGTCATGCCGCCCTTCTGGTACCTGGACCGTCGCCTGGTTTACATGGCCCTGGAGGCCGCCCTGCACAACGCCATGCGCTTCAGCCGACACAACGTGGTGCTGGGTGCGCGTGAGCAAGACGGCTATCTGGTGCTGAGCATCGAAGACGATGGCCCCGGCCTGGGCGCGATCGATCCGTCCGACCAATCCGATCAATCAACCGGCCTGGGCACCGCACTGTGCGAGGCGGTGGCCAAAGCCCACCGTTGCGCCGACCGTGAGGGCCGGGTCGCGCTGGTCAACCGCCCGGAAGGCGGCGCCAGCTTTGAACTCTGGCTGCCCTGAACCCGCCAGGGATGAAGCTTAGCCTTCGTCCTTGACGCAATCCACGTAGTAGCAAAGCTCACCCGCCTCATTGGGCTTGGCCACCAGGCCGTGAACGTCGGTGGTGAAGCCGGGGAACATGCGGTTGAAATCGCGGGCGAAGCGCAGGTAGTCCACGATCTTCTTGTTGAAGCGCTCACCGGGGATCAGCAGCGGGATGCCGGGCGGGTAAGGCGTCAGCAAGGCGGTCGTGACGCGGCCTTCCAGCTGCTCGATCTCGACGCGCTCGGTCTTGCGGTGCGCGATGTAGGCGTAGGCCTCGCTGGGCTTCATCGCGGGCTGCAAGTCCGACAGGTACATCTCGGTGGTCAGGCGCGCAATGTCGCTCTTGGCGTACATCTGGTGGATGCGCTGGCACAGGTCGCTCAGGCCCACGCGCTCATACATCGGCCACTTGGCGCAGAACTCGGGCAGCACACGCCACATCGGCTGGTTCTTGTCGTAGTCGTCCTTGAACTGCTGCAAGGCGGTCAACAGCGTGTTCCAGCGGCCCTTGGTGATGCCGATGGTGAACATGATGAAGAACGAGTACAGGCCGGTTTTTTCGACCACCACGCCGTGCTCGGCCAGGTACTTGGTGACGATGCTGGCGGGGATGCCGGTCTCGGCAAACTTGCCCGAGACGTCCAGGCCCGGGTTGATGATGGTCGACTTGATGGGGTCGAGCATGTTGAAGCCGTCGGCCAAATCACCAAAGCCGTGCCACTTGGCGTTGCCCTTGAGCACCCAATCGTCGGGCGAACCCACGTCGTCCTTGGTGAGCTTGTCCGGGCCCCAGACCTTGAACCACCAGTCTTTGCCAAACTCCTTGTCGACCTTGCGCATGGCGCGGCGGAAGTCCACCGCCTCGCGGATGCTTTCCTCGACCAGCGCGGTGCCACCGGGCGGCTCCATCATGGCGGCCGCCACATCGCAGGACGCGATGATGGCGTACTGCGGGCTGGTGGAGGTGTGCATCAGGTAGGCCTCGTTGAAGAGGTGCGTATCAAGCTTGGTGTTTTGCGCGTCTTGCACCAGCACCTGCGAAGCCTGGCTGATGCCGGCCAGCAGCTTGTGCGTGGACTGCGTGGCGTAGACCACGGCCTCCTTGGGGCGCACGCGGTCCTTGCCCATGGCGTGAAACTCGCCATAAAAGCTGTGGAAGGCGGCGTGCGGCAACCAGGCTTCGTCGAAGTGGATGTTGTCGATCCAGCCGTCGAGCATGCCCTTGATGGTCTCGGTGTTGTAGAGCACGCCGTCGTAGGTGCTCTGCGTGATTGTCAAAATGCGCGGCTTGACCTTCTTCGGGTCCACGCCCTTGAGCAAGGGGTGCGCCTTGATCTTCTTCTCGATCGAGGCCTTGGTGAACTCGCTTTGCGGGATCGGCCCAATCAGGCCAAAGTGGTTGCGCGTGGGCGTCAGGAACACGGGGATGGACCCGGTCATGATGATCGCGTGCAGGATGGACTTGTGGCAGTTGCGGTCAACCAGGACCACATCACCCGGGGCCACGGTGTGGTGCCACACCATCTTGATGGACGTGGACGTGCCGTTGGTGACGAAGAAGCAATGGTCGGCATTGAAGATGCGCGCCGCGTTGCGTTCGGAGGCGGCCACGGGGCCGGTGTGGTCCAGCAACTGGCCCAACTCTTCCACCGCGTTGCACACGTCGGCGCGCAGCATGTTCTCGCCATAGAACTGGTGGAACATCTGGCCCACCGGGCTCTTGAGGAAAGCCACGCCACCTGAGTGGCCGGGGCAATGCCAGGAGTAAGAGCCGTCCTGGGCATAGTCCATCAGCGCCTTGAAGAAAGGCGGCGCCAGCGAGTCAAGGTAACTTTTAGCCTCGCGGATGAGGTGGCGCGCCAGGAACTCGGGCGCCTCCTCGACCATGTGGATGAAGACGTGCAGCTCGCGCAGGATGTCGTTGGGGATGTGCTGCGAGGTGCGCGTCTCGCCATACAGGTAGATCGGCACCTCGGCGTTCTTGAAGCGCACTTCCTCGATGAACTTGCGCAGGTTCAGCACCACCGGGTCGAGCTCGGGGCCGGGCGTGAACTCTTCGTCGTCGATCGACAGGATGAACGCGCTGGCGCGGCTTTGCTGCTGCGCGAACTGGCTCAGGTCGCCGTAGCTCGTGGCGCCCAGCACCTCGAAGCCCTCTTTCTCGATCGCCGAGGCAAGCGCGCGAATGCCCAGACCCGAGGTGTTCTCGGAGCGGAAGTCCTCGTCGATGATAACGATCGGGAAGTTGAAACGCAGCATGGGCAGGGCCTCGATTGGGCGGGGGCGGCAGGTACGGAAAAGCGCGAAGTGTAGGGCCACTGTGGGTCGGCCGTGCGCGGCGCGCGCCTACACTCGTGAGCAGTATCCGCTCGGGAGAACAAGAATGGAATTTTCGATCGCCACGCTGTGGTGGGTCGCCGCCGGCGTCGCGGTTGCGGCCGAGCTCGCGACCGGCACGTTTTACCTGCTGATGATCGCGTTGGGCCTGGCCGCCGGCGGGCTCGCAACCCACCTCGGGTTCGGCCTGAACGCGCAAGTGATCGTCGCCGCGCTGGTCGGCGGCGGGGCGACCGCGCTGTGGCACTGGCGGCGCTACAACCAGCCGCAATCGGCGCCCGCGCGCGAGAACCGCGATGTCAACCTCGACATCGGCGAACGTGTCAACGTCGCCGCGTGGGCGGCTGACCGCACCGCCCGGGTCCAGTACCGAGGCTCGGCCTGGACCGCGCGCCTCGCGCCCGGTGCGCCGGCCGCGCCGGGCGCGCACGTCGTCAGTGCGGTCGAAGGCAACTGGCTCGTTCTCTCACCGATCTGATCACTCCCTCTTTCCGAAAGCCCCTCATGGAAGTCGCACTCATCTTCGCGGTCATCGCCGCCCTCTTCGTCATCCGCACGATCAAGATCGTGCCGCAGCAGAATGCCTGGGTCGTCGAGAGACTCGGCAAATACGACCGCACACTGACGCCGGGGCTGAAATTCGTCGTGCCCTTCATCGAGCGCGTCGCCTACAAGCACTCGCTGAAAGAGGTGCCGCTCGACGTGCCGAGCCAGGTCTGCATCACCAAGGACAACACCCAGCTGCAGGTCGACGGCATCATCTACTTCCAGGTCACCGACCCGATGCGCGCGAGCTACGGCTCGTCCAACTACCTGTCGGCGATCACCCAGCTGGCGCAGACGCTGCTGCGTTCGGTGATCGGCAAGATGGGGCTTGACAAGACCTTCGAGGAGCGCGATCACAT
>NZ_JACMNS010000179.1 GCF_014378415.1 Aquabacterium sp. | reverse complement strand
AAGTTCGACCCGGCCGTGGGCCTGGTCAAGGCCGCAGCATCTGCCGAGCCGCCCAAGCCCACGTTCACCCAGGTGTTCGGCCAGTGGCTGTGCGACATGGCCGCGCAAGACACGCGCCTGGTCGGCATCACGCCCGCCATGCGCGAAGGCTCGGGCATGGTCGAGTTCCATCAAAAATACCCCGGGCGTTATTTCGACGTGGGCATCGCCGAGCAGCACGCCGTGACCTTTGCTGCCGGCATGGCATGCGAAGGGCTCAAGCCCGTGATCGCCATTTACTCGACGTTTTTGCAGCGCGGCTACGACCAGTTGATCCACGACGTGGCCATCCAGAACCTGCCCGTGGTGTTCGCGCTGGACCGCGCCGGCATCGTTGGGGCCGATGGCGCCACCCACATGGGCGCCTTCGACATCGCCTTTGTGCGCTGCATCCCCAACATGAGCATGCTGACGCCGGCCGATGAGAATGAGTGCCGCCAGGCCTTGAGCGCGGCTTTTGCGCAGCAGCACCCGGTGTGCGTGCGCTATCCGCGTGGGGCGGGGGCTGGCGTGGCGGTGTCCACCGATTTGAAGCCCATGCCCTGGGGCAAGGGTGAGGTGCGACGCACCAGCGCCGCGCCCCAAGGCCAGCGCATCGCCATCCTGGCTTTTGGCACCTTGCTCTACCCGGCTTTGGTGGCCGCCCAGTCGCTGGAGGCGACCGTGGCCAACATGCGCTTCGTCAAGCCGCTGGACACCGAATTGCTGTTGGAATTGGCCCGCACGCACGATGCCTTTGTCACGGTGGAAGAAGGTTGTGTGCAGGGCGGCGCCGGATCGGCCGTGGCAGAAGCCTTGTGCAAAGCGGGCATCACCAAGCCTTTGGTCATCCTGGGCCTGCCCGACGAGTTCGTCGAGCATGGTGATCCGGTCAAGCTGATGTCGATGTGCGGCCTGGATGCCGCGGGCATCGAGAAGTCGGTGCGCGAGCGCCTGGCCGCTTTCGTGGCACCCGGCGTTCAGGCCCCGGCATCCAATGTGAAGCCTTTGCGGAACTGATGCTCGGCAAGGTCAGCCCAGGCGAGCCCGGTGGCGTGCCACCTGCGACCGCACCTGTGTCGGCGCCGTGCCGCCCAGCAGATTGCGCGCATTGAGCGAGCCGCGCAGCGACAGCACCTCGAACACATCCTGATCGATGGCTGGGTTGTAGGTCTGGAGCTTGTCCAGCGACAGCTCCGGCAGGTCCACGCCAGCGGCGATGGCATCCTTCACCGCATGCGCCACCACCTCGTGCGCATCGCGGAAAGGCAGGCCCTTCTTCACCAGGTAGTCGGCCAGGTCGGTCGCGGTGGCATAGCCCTTCTTGGCCGCACGCTCCATCGCCTCGGGCTTGACGGTGATGCCTCCGGCCATTTCCGCGAAGATGCGCAGCGTGTCCTTCAAGGTGTCCACCGTGTCGAACAAGGGCTCCTTGTCTTCCTGGTTGTCCTTGTTGTAGGCCAGGGGCTGGCCCTTCATCAGGGTGATCAGGCCCATCAGGTGGCCGACCACGCGGCCCGTCTTGCCTCGCGCCAGCTCGGGCACGTCGGGGTTTTTCTTCTGCGGCATGATCGATGAGCCGGTGCAGAAACGGTCGGCCAGGTCGATGAAACCGAACGATTGGCTCATCCACAAAATCAGCTCCTCGCTGAAGCGCGAGATGTGGACCATGACCAGGGAGGCGGCAGCGGTGAATTCGATGGCGAAATCGCGGTCGCTGACGGCGTCCAGGCTGTTTTGCGTGACGGCGGGCTGGCCGGCTTCGTCCACCATGCCCAGGGTGCGGGCCACGCGTTCGCGGTCCAGCGGGTAGCTGGTGCCAGCCAGCGCGGCCGAACCCAGCGGCAGGCGGTTGATGCGCTTGTGCAGGTCGACCAGGCGCTCGGCATCACGCGCAAACATCTCGACGTAGGCCAGCAGGTGGTGGCCAAAGCTCACCGGTTGGGCCACTTGCAAATGGGTGAAGCCGGGCAGGATGGTTTCGGCGTTTTGCTCGGCCACGGCCACCAATGCTTTTTGCAATTCGGTCAGCAGCACGCCGATCTCATCGACCTCGCCGCGCAGCCACAGGCGCACGTCGGTGGCGACCTGGTCGTTGCGCGAGCGGCCCGTGTGCAGGCGCTTGCCAGCGTCGCCCACCAGCGTGGTCAGGCGGGCTTCGATGTTCAGGTGCACGTCTTCCAGGTCGAGCTTCCACTCGAAGTTGCCGGCTTCGATCTCTTGCGTGATCTGGGCCATGCCTTTTTCGATGGACGCCCAGTCGGCGGCGGAGATCAGGCCCTGGGCGTGCAGCATGTCCGCATGCGCGAGCGAGCCCTGGATGTCGGCGCGCCACAGCCGTTTGTCGAAAAACACGCTGGCGGTGTAGCGTTTGACCAGGTCGCTCATCGGCTCTGAGAAGAGGGCCGACCAGGCCTGGGACTTGGTGTCGAGTTGATTTGTGCTCATGGCGCAGCGTGTTGGGCGAGAATGTTCCAACCATGGATTGTAGAGAGCCCACGCCCCCCACGTCGAACCGATCACCTCGGTCGCGGGTGGCCGCGCCGGTAAAAGCGCCGTCCAGGGCCCCAACGCAGGACAAACCGGGGGACACCCTGGCCGCACCGACGATGTGGGCGGCCACTGGCTTTGACCAGCCGGCCGCCACTCCCACCCGCAGCGCCTCACGCTCGGCGTTTGACGTTTGCCATGTGGGCGTGGTGCTGCGCGTGGTGCTGGGCATGCAGCTGGTGCTGGCACTCGGCGTGGCCCATGTGGCGGCCAGCCCGGCCGATTGGCTGGTGCGCTGGTCGCAGGCCTTGGCCACGGCTTTGCCCGCCAGTTTGCTGTGGCTGGTGCTGACCTGCGCGGGGCGTTCGGTGCTGGAGCGCATGTCGCCCCCGGGGCAATGGGTCAGTGCTGCGCTGCTGGGGGCTTTGGCGGGCTTGTATGGCGAGGTTCAATCCTCCATGCTGGACTGGTGGATGGGCGGTGCGCCGCGCAGTTGGTGGACGGTGTGCCCGGCCATGCTGACGGGTGTTGCCTTTGCCTCGGCCACCCTGGCCTGGCTGCGCCAGCGCGGTCGCAGCGAGTTGCCGGCCCAGGCCCAGGCAAGGCTGGCCGAATTGCAGGCGCGCATCCGCCCGCATTTTTTGTTCAACACCCTGAACACCGCGATCGCCCTGGTGCAGATCGAACCCACGCGGGCTGAAGCGGTGCTGGAAGACCTGGCCGAGTTGTTCCGCCAGGCTTTGACCTCGCCGCATTTGCGTGCCTCGCTGACCGATGAAATCGACCTGGCTCAGCGCTATTTGCGCATTGAGCAATTGCGCTTTGGCGAGCGCCTGACCTTGCACTGGACGCTTGACCCTGCTGCGGGCGATGCCGAGGTGCCTGCCCTGATGCTGCAGCCGCTGGTGGAAAACGCCGTCAAGCATGGCGTGGAGACCGACCCCGATGGCGGCTGGGTGCGCGTGTCCACGCACGTGAAGGCCGGGCAGGCCGTGTTGACCATCACCAACTCCATCCCCGCGAATCCGCAAGCGGCCTCCACCGCGGGCCACGGCATCGCCTTGCGCAATGTGCGCCAGCGTTTGCGCCTGATGCACGATGTCGAGGCCAATTTTTCGGCGGGGGTGCACAAGGGTGAAACGGCCGAGCATGCTTCGGTCTACGTGGTGCGCGTGTCGGTGCCGCTCAAGCCTGGGGGCCCAGCTTGATGAACGATGTCTTGCGCATCATGGTGGTGGACGACGAAAATTTGGCGCGCCTGCGCCTGAAGACGCTCTTGTCGCAATCGGATTGCCCCAATGTGGTGGTGGCAGAAGCGGGCGATGCTCGTCATGCCCTGGCGGTCTTCAGCCCGAACGATGGGGTTGCTGCCCCGGTGGTCGACCTGGTTTTGCTGGACATCCAGATGCCCGGCCCGGATGGCCTGCGCTTGGCCGAACGGCTGCGCACCTTGCCCAACCCACCCGCCGTGGTGTTCGTGACCGCGCACGCGGGCCATGCCTTGCAGGCCTTTGAATTGGAGGCGCTGGATTACCTGACCAAGCCGGTTCGGCTGGACCGCCTTAACGCGGCGCTGGCGCGGTGCGCCAAGCGAAAGCCAAGTGCCATGGCGCCCGCTGCGCCCGAACCGGTGGACGAGCCCACCTTGGTGGCCCAAGACCGTGGCCGACTGGTGCGCGTGCCGGCCTCACAGGTCATCTACCTGAAAGCCGAGCTGAAGTACGTGACCTTGCGCACGGCCGAGCACAGCCATGTGCTGGACCAATCCTTGACGGAGTTGGAGGTGCAACTGGGCGAGCGTTTCGTGCGCGTGCACCGCAATGCTTTGGTGGCGCGATCGGCCATGAAAGCGCTGGAGCGCCGGGCCGATGACGAGGAGGGCGGTGAGACCTGGGCCGTGCAGGTCGGCCCCACAGGCGAGTGGCTGGCCGTGTCGAGGCGGCAGGTGGCCACGGTGCGCGAGGTGATGGCGGGGCGCTGAACACAGCGCCCCCGCGAGGCGAGCGGCCTAGAAGCCCAGGGGCCAGCAAATCGCCGACTT
>NZ_JACMNS010000178.1 GCF_014378415.1 Aquabacterium sp. | reverse complement strand
CATGGTGCGCCCGGCTGGGATCGAACCAGCAACCCCTGCCTTCGGAGGGCAGTACTCTATCCATTGAGCTACGGGCGCAGCGCAGGGCCGGATTCTAACAGTGGGCCAGCGACAAGCCCCCCTATAATCCGGCCTTTGTGGCAGGATTTTCTGCCATGCCCAGCAGCCGCAAGGCCTGCGCCCACGATAACCAGTGCCCCTGAGGATCCCATGAGCCAAGCGCCCAATTCTCACGACGATGATCACGAAGGCCCGATCAAAACGCCCAAACAACTGGCCGTGGCCGTGGGGCTGGCATTCATCGTTCCCATCATTGTCATCATCATGTTGGTCATGTATGTGGTGTCCAGCAACACCGGCTCTTCGGGCAGCGATGCCTTGTCAGAGCAGGCCACAGCCCACCGCATCAGGCCGGTCGCCTCGGTAGAAGTCAAAGTGGTCTCGGCCAACGCCGGCCCCCGCTCCGGTGAAGAAGTGTTCAAGGCCCAGTGCGCCACCTGCCATGCCTCCGGCGCCTTGGGCGCCCCCAAGCTGGGCGATGCCGCGGCCTGGGGCCCACGCATCGGCGCAGGCCTGGAAGCCTTGATTCACTCCGCACTTAAGGGCAAGAACGCCATGCCACCGCAAGCTGGTGGCGAATTCAGCGACCTGGAAGTGGGGCGCGCCACCGCTTACATGGCCAATGCTGGTGGCGCCAAATTCACCGAGCCTGCAGCCCCCGCTGCGGCGGCATCGGCTGCCTCGGCACCCGCCAGCGACGCCAAATAAAACCACGTTTGGCGTGGATCAAAGCCGGCTCAAGAAGCCGGCTTTTTCATGCCTGAATGGCAGGGCTCGGCTGAGGGCTCAAACAGTACGCGAACCGCTGGGGCAACTCCGCAAACAGGATGTCCTGCGGATCCCACACCCCCGCCTCCACGGCACTGGCCGCAGCGTCCATGTCCATGGAGCGCACCACGCCCAGGCCCAGGTCGGTCTCCAGGAACAAGCGCCCCAACTCGTCCAGCCAAGCCCCGAGTACCTTGCTCACGGCCTGGCGGGTGTGCGTGTCAACCTTGAACGACTCGCCTTCGCGCTGCACGCCCAGCACCCAAGGCGCGGCCTCCAACGCCAGGTACACCCGCTGTGGGCCATTCTGAAAAAACCACGCGCCCCGCTCATCGGGTTCGTAATTGCGGTTGATGAAGTCGATCAACTTGTCGTGCGTGATGCGGCTGCCTTTGACCTGAGGGAAAGGCCCGGCGGCCTGGACCTGGTCATCCCGCATGTACCAATCACCCCGGGCATCCAGGGCCAACCACCCATAACAGTTCGGCACATTGGGCCACTTCTTCAAAGCAGACTTGACGATGTCATCCATGGAATCCCTTGTTGGTCGGTCAAAGATACTGCGCCAGCCAGGGCCCCACGGCCTCCGGCAAGGTGGTCACGTGGCCAGGCATGGGGCCCGACGGAAAGCCCACATGGCCGCCCTCATCAGGCTGCCACAAGGTCACCCAGCCTCCCACGTCGCCAAGACCAGGCAAACTGCCGCCGGGGATGAACGGATCATTGCGCGCATTGACCACCAAGGCCGGCATGCCAGTGATCAGGTTCAAGCGCGGCTGGGCCGAACAACGCGCCCAATAGTCGCGCGTCCCCGTGAACCCATGCAGGGGCGCGGTGAACACATTGTCGAACTCAAACAGATCCCGAGACGCGCGCAGTGCCTGCTCATCGAACAAACCTGGAAACTGCGCCAGCTTGGCCAAGGCCTTGGGCTTCATCGATTTCAGGAACATGCGGGTGTAGACCTGCCGGTTGAAGCCACGCCCGATGGCCTCGCCCGCTGCGGCCAGGTCCATCGGAGACGACACCGTGGCCACGGCCTTGGCCACCTTGGCCGCCCCCGTGCCTGACTCCTGGGCCCAGCGCAGCAAGGCATTGCCCCCCATCGAGATGCCCACGACCGCCATCGGACCACCATGCTCGGCCAGCAGGCGGCGCAAGATCCAGTCGATCTCCATGAAATCGCCCGAATGGTAGGAGCGCGGCCCCAGGTTCAACTCGCCGGAGCAACCCCTGAAATGCGGCACCGCGTACGACCAACCTTGCGCCCGGGCCCAGTGGGCAAACGCCAGCGCGTAGTGGCTGCGCGATGAGCCCTCCAGCCCATGGAACAGCACCAGCAAAGGCGTGAGCGCGGCGCCGACCTTGGGCGCCAGCAGCAAATCCACATCAACGAAATCCCCATCGGGCGTGTCCCAACGCTGCCGCTGGTACGGCACGTTGGCGGGGGCCGGACTGGTGTGCGGCCGAGAAAACAGCGCAGGCCAGATGGTCTGCGCATTGCCACCCCAACCGCCCCGCCCTGCCAGCCAACGTGGCGCTCTGTACGACTGCATGGTCATAGCCCAATGTCAATGCAAAGTGGCGGCCGGCTCGGCCAGCTCCTGAAGCTCATGAGCTTGGCCGGGGCTAGCATGGTGCAAAACCATGCGCCACCCCAAGGCCGTGCGCAAGTACACATTCGTGGCCAGCACAAACGCTGTCTGCAAGCCCTCCGGTGTCAGGGCCTGCACCTTCTCCAGCACATGGTGCACCTCGCAATGGTCGCTTTCAAGGCGCCGCACCTGCTGCAAACTCACCTGCACCGGACCATTCGCAAAGATGGCCTCAAAAGTGCCACGGATGGCCACCTCGCCCACCACCCTGACCCCGCCCGGGTGCACGCAAGCAATCCCTTCGTCATCAGACCAGACCGACATCAACCGCTCCAAGTCCCCTTGCTGCAAGGCCTCGTAGAAGGTGGCCTCAGTGTCATCCGCCGACGCCATGAGCGCGGCCTGAGAAGCTTTGCGGGCACGGGGATCACTCATGGTTGTCCATCAAGCGTCAAGCGGGTTTGAACACAACGATCCCGGGCTCATCGGAACACCACGGTCTTGTGACCGTTCATCAACACGCGGTGCTCGACATGCCACTTCACCGCACGCGCCAGCACCACGCATTCCACATCTCGCCCGACGGCGGTGAAGTCTTCCGGGCTCAAGGTGTGATCCACACGCTCCACATCCTGTTCGATGATTGGCCCCTCGTCCAGATCTGCTGTCACATAGTGCGCCGTCGCGCCAATCAGCTTCACACCACGATCGTGCGCCTGATAGTAAGGCTTGGCCCCCTTGAAGCTGGGCAAAAAACTGTGGTGGATGTTGATGGCCCGCCCTTTGAGGAAGGCACAGAACTCCGGACTCAGAATTTGCATGTAGCGTGCCAGCACCACCAGGTCGACGCCCTCCTGGTCAACCAGCGCCTCTACCTGCTGCTCCTGGGCCCGTTTCTCATCAGGGCCAGCACCTGTGGGCAGTGCTAAATGGTGAAACGCGACGCCATAGCTGGCCGCCAGCTCGGCATAGTCGGGGTGGTTGGACACGATGGCCGGGATCTCCACCGGCAACTGGCCTGACTGCCACCTGAACAGCAAATCGTTCAGGCAGTGTCCGTGTTTGCTGACCATGATCAGCACGCGCGGCTTGCGCGACTGCACTCGAATCGTGGCCGTCATGGCGAATTGCTCGCGCACGTGACCAAACAAATTGGCCAAAGTGGCCTCGTCCGCCAGGTGCTCGGGCGCCTCGAAATGCACGCGCATGAAGAACAAGCCAGTGCTGTCCTCGTTTTGCACATCGCCAAACTGCTGCGAGTCGATGATGTTGCACCCGGCTTGGTAAAGCAGGCCCGAGACGGCATGGACAATGCCTTTCGTGTCGCGGCACGACAGGGTCAGGACGAATTCGCGCTTGATCTTCATGATGGCCGGGATTGTAGGGGTCCGCTCGCAGGTCTTGGTGAAAGCTTCTTAGAATGCACCATCCGAACAAGAGGCACAGCCCCCATGGCGACTCAGCCCACCGACCGCCCAAGCACCCCGAGCGAAGGCCCCAACCAACGCCAGAAAATCTGGGCAGACCTCCTGTCACGGATCGCCCTGGGCGATCGTGTGGCTTTTGACACACTTTATCGCCAATCCAGCCCGCATCTCCTGGCCGTGATTCTGCGTATACAGAGTCATCGAGCCCAAGCCGAGGACATTTTGCAAGAGGTTTACATCAACATTTGGCGGTCAGCGCAAAGCTTCAACCCCGCCCTCAGCCAGGCCAGCACCTGGTTGGGCAGCGTGGCCCGCAACCGGGCCATTGACAGCCTGCGCCGGCGCCAAAGCGAGCCCCACACCATCAGCAGCAGCCGGGTGGGCCCGGATGACGAGGAGTCCGACATGATCAATGCCGCGCCCTCTGACATCCCCGGACCACAAGCCCTGCTGGAGCAGGCTGCCGAGGCACGCCAGATCCAGCACTGCCTGAAGAGCCTCAGCGGCGAGCAAAAGCACAGCCTGTCACTGGCTTTTTACCAAGGCCTGTCCCATGCGGAAGTAGCAGAACACCTGGGCCAGCCTCTGGGCACGGTCAAAAGCTGGGTGCGCCGTGGACTGCAGTCCCTGAAATCCTGCCTGGAGCGGGCCACCACACTGGCCCGGAGTTGAGATGGACTACAGCCGCCCCGAACGCGCCGATCGCTTGGCCTCAGAGTACGTGCTGGGCACCTTGCAGGGCCCTGCCCGCCGGCGCTTTGAAACACTGCTACCGGCCCACCCTCAATTGCGCCGCGCCGTGGCCGAATGGCAAGAACGCCTGGTGCCCATGAGCGAGGTCCTGCCAGAAGTCGCGCCCTCGCCCAAAGTTTGGGCTGCGGTACAGGCACGCCTGTTTTCAGCGCCCGCCGGCTCGTTCAATCATGGCAACGTGCAAGCTTGGTGGCAAAAACTGGCCCTGTGGCAAGGCCTGACCGCTTTCGCCACGGTGTCCGCCATCACCCTGGGCCTCTGGCTCGAACAGCCCCAGCCAGCGCAACCGCCCATCGTGGTCGTGATGAACGCCCAAGGCGATGCTGCTGGTGGGTTTCAAGCCGCTTCATTCGTGGCCAGCGTGGGTGGCGACGGCCGCAGCCTGGTCCTCAAGCCACTGGGCGCCGTGCCCATCAGCATGAACAAGGCGCTGGAACTGTGGGCTGTGCCCGGCCAGGGAGCGCCTCGCTCATTGGGCCTGGTGTCGGCTCGAGGTGCCACCACCGTGCTGCGCCAGCGCTTGCTGGACCGCACGGCCGCCTTCGCAGTCAGCATAGAACCCGCTGGTGGCTCGCGCACAGGCGCACCAACCGGGCCGATCATCTCCGTGGGACAACTGCAACTGTGATCACGCACCAGGGCCGGCCAGAGATCACCTCCGCGGTGATCTCTGTGATCAATCAGTGGCCGTGACCGACCTTCTCGCCCGCTTTGAGCTTGTAGGCCGTACCACAGTAGGGGCACAGGCCACCGTCAGGCGCCGTGACCACGTCAATGTAGACGCGCGGGTGATTGCTCCACAAAGGCATCTTTGGGTTGGGGCAAAACACCACCCCGGGGCCTTGCAGATCCTGTGTGGTCACTTCGACCAGGGCTTTGGCTTGTCCAGTCGTGCTCATGGCGTGCTGCTCCTCAGACCGTGGTCAGCCATTCGGCGTACTTGGGATTGCGGCCGTTGACGATGTCAAAAAACGCGCTCTGGATTTTCTCGGTGATCGGGCCACGCGAGCCCTGCCCCAACTCGATGCGGTCCAGTTCGCGAATGGGCGTCACTTCAGCGGCGGTGCCGGTGAAGAAGGCCTCGTCACAGATGTAGATCTCATCGCGGGTGATCCGCTTCTCGCGGATCTCCAGGCCCAGATCCCGGCAAATCGCGAAGATGGTGTTGCGCGTGATGCCATTGAGGGCCCCAGCCGACAAATCGGGCGTGTACAACATGCCATTTTTGACGATGAAGATGTTCTCCCCCGCGCCTTCGCTGACAAAGCCCTGCGTGTCCAGCAGCAGCGCCTCGTCGTAGCCTTCCTCGGTCACTTCCAGGTTGGCCAGGATCGAGTTGGTGTAGTTACTCACCGCCTTGGCCTGCGTCATGGTGATGTTGACGTGGTGGCGCGTGAAGCTCGACGTCTTGACGCGTATGCCGCGCTTGAGGCCGTCTTCACCCAGGTAGGCGCCCCAGGGCCAGGCGGCCACCATCAAGTGCACCTTGGCACCCTTGGGGTTGACGCCCATCTTCTCGGAACCCAACCACACCAGGGGGCGCAGATAGCAGCTTTCCAGCTTGTTCTCGCGGACCACGTCCAATTGGGCCTTGACCACCTCGTCGAAGGTGAACGGAATCTTCATGCGCAGGATTTTGGCGCTGTTGAACAAGCGCTCGGTGTGCTCCTGGATGCGGAAGATCGCAGGCCCCTGGGTCGTGTTGTAGGCGCGCACGCCCTCGAACACACCACAACCATAGTGCAAGGTGTGGGTCAACACATGGATCTTGGCATCGCGCCATTCCACCATCTGGCCATCCATCCAGATTTTGCCGTCGCGATCGTCCATCGACATGGGAAGTCCTTTCGGGGAATTGTCTAAATCGTTCGTTTGCACCCGGCCTTATCGCGCCAAAGGTGCCGCCGGAAAACCTTCGATTGTAATCGTGTGGCATTTGATTTTGACTGGGGGCAAGCCCGCCTGAGGGCACTTAGGGCACTTAGGGCCCTGCAGATACAGGCCTTGCGTCAATCCCAAGCCACAATGACAAAAGCCGACCCTAGGATCGGCTTTTGCTTTATTTTGGTTGCGGGGGCAGGATTTGAACCTACGACCTTTGGGTTATGAGCCCAACGAGCTACCAGACTGCTCCACCCCGCGACAGAGAACTAGACTATAGCATGCTTTTTATGCTTGTCACGCTTCTTTTGCAAATCGCGCACCATCAGCGTGAAAACACGCACCGCCAGCAGGCAGGCTGCACGATCCTGACCACCATTACAGCAATAAAGCATTGCAGCAATGCACCAGGGCCTCATGCATCAAAGCAAAGGGCCAGCAATGCTGACCCTTTTTTTCAAACGCTGAATGAACCAGCGTTGGACTTACTTAAGCGTTGGTTTGATCGTCAGCAACCGTGTCGGTAGCTTCTGTGCGCTCAACCAGTTCAACATAAGCCATGGGGGCGTTGTCGCCCACGCGGAAGCCCATCTTCAGGATCCGCGTATAGCCACCAGGACGGGCCAAGAAACGGGGACCCAACACGTTGAACAACTTGACCACATTGTCACGGTCACGCAGGCGGTCAAACGCCAAACGTTTGTTCGCCAGGGTGGGGTTCTTGGCCAAAGTGATCAAAGGCTCGACCACACGGCGCAATTCCTTGGCCTTGGGGACGGTGGTCTTGATGGCTTCGTGCAGAATGAGCGAGTTCGCCATGTTGCGAAGCATCGCCAGGCGGTGCGACGAAGTACGATTGAGTTTGCGGAGTCCGTGTCCGTGACGCATGGTGCTGTCCTTTCTTACTTTATAAAACCGACGGCCGGTTCAAGGTACCGCCGGGTGCACCGGGCGGCGGTTTGTTGAAACAAACTCACCACCCACTTTCAAAAAATCAACGCTTGTCGAGACCTTGAGGTGGCCAGCTTTCCAGGCGCGAGCCCAAAGCCAAACCACGCGAAGCCAGCACTTCCTTGATTTCGTTGAGCGACTTGCGCCCCAGATTTGGGGTCTTGAGCAACTCGGTCTCGGTGCGCTGGATCAGGTCGCCGATGTAATAAATATTTTCGGCCTTCAGGCAGTTGGCCGAACGCACGGTCAGCTCAAGCTCGTCGACAGGACGCAGCAGGATCGGATCGAAGTTCTGCGCCGACTTGGCAGGCGCGTCGAAGGCGGCGATTTCACTGCCTTCCAATTGCGCGAACACCGCAAGCTGCTCAACCAGGATCTTGGCCGAAGCACGGATCGCTTCCTCAGGCGAAATCGCGCCGTTGGTTTCGATTTCCATGACCAGCTTGTCCAGGTCGGTGCGTTGCTCGACACGGGCGCTTTCAACCGTGTAGCTCACGCGGCGAACCGGGGAGAACGATGCGTCCAATACGATGCGGCCGATGGCCTTGGTGCTTTCGTCGCCATACCGGCGGATGTTGCCAGGCACGTAGCCACGACCTTTCTCCACCTTGATCTGCATGTCCAACTTGCCGCCGTGCGACAAGTGAGCGATCACGTGGTTAGGATTGACGATTTCAACGTCATGAGGCGTCTGGATGTCGGCGGCAGTGACAGGGCCTTCGCCATCTTTGCGCAGCACCAGGGTCACTTCGTCGCGGTTGTGCAAACGGAAGACCACACCCTTGAGGTTCAACATGATGTGAACGACATCCTCTTGAACGCCGTCAACGGTTGAGTACTCGTGCAGCACGCCCGCGATGGTCACTTCCGTCGGAGCAAAACCCACCATCGACGACAACAGGACGCGGCGCAAGGCGTTGCCCAGGGTGTGGCCGTAGCCACGCTCGAACGGCTCGAGGGTCACTTTGGCGCGGTGGCCGCCCAAGGGCTCCACCTGAATGGCTTTGGGTTTCAGCAAATTGGTTTGCATGAGCTCTTCCTGTCAATACCCTCGGCTCGTTACACCGATAAGGCTGCTGGACCAACCGGAGCAACATGCTCCGGTCTTGAAAACAAAACGCACAAAGCCGCGCTGCACGACCCAAGGCCGTGAAGCGCAGCTGATGTGTGAATCAACGCGAATACAGTTCAACAATCAACGATTCGTTGATGTCGGCGCCGAATTCATCGCGGTCCGGGGTTTTCTTGAAAACACCTTCCAGCTTGGTGTTATCCACTTGCACCCAAGCCGGCATGCCGATGGACTCGGCCAGCTTCAGTGCCTCCAAAACGCGAATTTGCTTCTTGGCTTTTTCGCGCACACCCACCACATCGCCAGTCTTGACGCTGTACGAAGGAATGTTCACCACTTGACCATTCACGGTCACACCCTTGTGCGACGTCAGCTGACGAGCTTCGGCGCGGGTGGAAGCAAAGCCCATGCGATAAACGACGTTGTCCAGGCGTGATTCCAGCAGGAACAACAGGTTTGAGCCTGTGTTGCCCTTGCGGCGATCGGCTTCGGCAAAATAGCGGCGGAACTGACGCTCCAGCACGCCGTACATGCGCTTAACTTTTTGCTTTTCGCGCAGTTGCAGACCGAAGTCAGAGGTGCGCGAACCAGACGTGCGGCCGTGCTGGCCGGGTTTGGTGTCGAATTTAGACTTGTCGCTGATGGGGCGACGAGCGCTCTTCAAAAACAGGTCGGTGCCTTCACGGCGGGCCAGTTTGGCCTTGGGTCCGAGGTAACGTGCCACGTGCTTTTCCTTGGGGTCTGTCTGACGTCAGATTGGGGACTGAAAGTCCATCAATGTCCAACGCGAGTCTGGCGGATATTGTTCGAATCGCTCAGACGGTGGGCTTCGATAACCTGCATGTGAGCGCCACCGTGTCATGGGCCTTGATGACCCGCCAACACAAAGCGCACCAAGTCAGGTGCAAAGAACTCGCAAGTATAACAGTTGCAAAAAAAATACTCAACATGCTGCGCGCAGAATCGTTGAGCATTTACTGCAACACTGAATGAGGTGAACGCCTCAAACAATTAAGCCTAGCCCGCGCCCTGAACAGGACACGAACGAGGCCCAATGTCATATCAGATGCGACGACGCTTCTGAGGACGGCAACCGTTGTGCGGCACTGGCGTCACGTCAGAGATCATGTTGATCCGGATGCCGAGAGCGGCCAAAGCGCGAACCGAGGATTCGCGACCAGGACCGGGGCCCTTGATCTCGACGTCCAGGTTCTTGATGCCTTGTTCTTGAGCAGCGCGGCCAGCCACTTCAGCAGCCACCTGGGCAGCGAATGGAGTGGACTTGCGTGAGCCCTTGAAACCCTGACCACCACTGGACGCCCAAGCCAGGGAATTACCTTGGCGGTCGGTGATCGTGATAATCGTGTTGTTGAACGACGCATGCACGTGAGCGATGCCATCCGCAATGTTCTTGCGGATCTTCTTGCTCACACGACGTGCTGCCGTGTTGGCAGGTGCTTTAGCCATGGTTATCTTCTCTCATCTTAATGAACAGCGACACCCAGACGATCACTTCTTACCAGCGATCGACTTGCGCGGGCCCTTGCGGGTACGCGCATTGGTGCGGGTGCGTTGACCGCGCATGGGCAAGCCACGACGGTGACGGAAGCCGCGGTAGCAGCCCAAGTCCATCAAACGCTTGATATTGATCGAGATTTCGCGACGCAGGTCACCTTCAATGGTGATCTTTGCCACTTCGTCCCGGATTTTTTCCAAATCGCCGTCCGTCAGGTCTTTGATCTTCTTGTTGTACGGAATGCCGCTCACTGTGCAGATTTTCTGCGCAGTGGTGCGACCGATGCCGTAAATAGAAGTCAAACCGATTTCGGTGTGCTTATGCGGCGGAATGTTGATGCCAGCAATACGTGCCATAACTGTCCTCTGAAGGCGTGTGTCGTCGCTAAACCAGGATCAACCCTGGCGTTGCTTGTGGCGGGGATCCGTGCAAATCACACGAACCACACCCTTGCGACGGATGATTTTGCAATTGCGGCACATCACTTTGACGGAAGCCGAAACTTTCATGATCTTCTCCTGGACCGTTGAAACTCAACGGAAATTCGCCCACGTTTCCGGGGTAACAAAACTCAACTCACTTCGCCCGGAATACGATGCGAGCACGACTCAAATCATAGGGTGTGAGCTCAACGGTCACTTTATCTCCCGGCAGGATGCGGATGTAGTGCATGCGCATTTTGCCGGAAATATGACCGAGAACCACGTGCCCGTTCTCAAGCTTCACGCGAAAAGTGGCATTCGGGAGATTCTCCAGAATTTCACCTTGCATCTGGATGACGTCGTCTTTCGACATGTTTTCCTAAGTTGCATTGACCTGCGTCACCGCGATCAGCTCGATTTAAAGTTTGCCTTTTTCAGCAGCGATTCATACTGCTGAGACATCAGATAAGACTGAACCTGGGCCCAGAAGTCCATCGTGACAACCACGATGATCAAGAGCGAGGTCCCACCGAAATAGAAGGGGACGTTGTACTTGAGCACGAGGAACTCGGGCAACAGGCACACGGCCGTGATGTAAACAGCGCCCACCAGGGTCAGACGGGCGAGGATCTTGTCGATGTATCGCGCCGTTTGATCACCCGGGCGAATACCGGGAATGAAAGCACCACTCTTCTTCAGGTTGTCTGCTGTTTCACGGCTGTTGAACACCAGTGCCGTGTAGAAGAAGCAGAAGAAGACGATGGCAACAGAATACAAAATCACATAGATCGGTTGACCAGGCGACAACATGCCCGCCAAATCTTTCAACCAACGCATGCTCTCACCAGTGGCAAACCAACCCACTGCTGTCGTGGGCAGCAAGATGATCGACGACGCGAAGATCGGGGGAATCACACCCGCCATGTTGACCTTCAGCGGCAGGTGGGACGATTGCCCACCGTATACGCGATTGCCCACCTGGCGCTTGGCGTAATTCACCAAAATCTTGCGCTGACCACGCTCAACGAAGACCACGAAATAAGTCACCAGAACGATCAGCAGCACGATGAAGATCGCAGCAGGGATGCTCATCGCACCGTTGCCAACCAAGCCGAACAAACCAGCGATGGCACCTGGCAAGCCAGCCGCGATACCACCAAAAATCAAGATCGAGATACCGTTGCCCAAACCGCGCTCGGTGATTTGTTCACCCAGCCACATTAAGAACATCGTGCCCGCCGTCAGGCTCATCATCGTGGTGAAACGGAAACCCATGCCTGGACTGATGACCAAGCCGGCGGTTCCTTCCAAAGCCACGGCAATGCCGAAGGACTGGAACAGGGCCAAACCCAAAGTGGCGTAGCGTGTGTACTGCGTCGTCTTGCGCCGACCAGCCTCGCCTTCCTTTTTCAGGGCCTCGAGGGTGGGTACCACGTAACCCATCATCTGCATGATGATGGACGCCGAAATGTACGGCATGATGCCCAGCGCAAAGACGGTGAAGCGCGACAACGCACCGCCCGAAAACATGTTGAACAGACTCAAGATGCCGCCTTGCTGGCCCTTGAACAACTGTTGCAACTGGGCAGGATCGATACCAGGCACGGGGATGTGCGCCCCGATGCGGTAAACGACCAGCGCCAGCAGCAGGAAAATCAGACGCCGTTGAAGGTCGCCGAATTTTCCGCTTTGAGCCAGTTGATTGGGAGAAGTCGCCACGCTTAAGTCCGTTCAGTCAAACATCACTCAGCGATCGCGCCGCCAGCAGCCTCGATGGCCACCTTTGCAGCTGCAGTCGCGCCGATGCCCTTGAGAGACACCTTCTTGGTGAGTTCGCCAGTCTTGATGACCTTCACGACCTTGGCAATTTGCGGCACCAGACCGGCTTGCTTCAGGGTGAGGATATCGACTTCGGCGACGCTCAACACTTCCAGATCAGTCAAAGTGATCTCGGCGTTGTACTTCAGCAGATGCGACTTAAAGCCGCGCTTGGGCAAGCGACGTTGCAAAGGCATTTGACCGCCTTCGAAACCGACTTTGTGGTAGCCACCCGAACGCGATTTCTGACCTTTGTGACCGCGACCTGCGGTCTTGCCCAGACCCGAACCGATCCCGCGGCCGACACGGCGCTTAGAATGCTTCGAACCCGAGGCGGGCTTGATGGTATTGAGTTCCATTAGATCACCTGAATCAGATAACTGACCTTGTTGATCATGCCGCGAACGGCAGCGGTGTCTTCAAGGACAGCGGTGCTGTTCAAACGGCGCAGACCCAAGCCGCGCACGGTGTCTCGGTGGTCCTGACGGGTACCGATGACGCTGCGAACCAGCTTGACTGTGACTGTTTTCTTTTCGCTCATGACGGTTCTCCGACGATCAGTTGAAGATGGCTTCAACCGACAGGCCACGCTTTGCAGCGACATTGGCCGGGGTGGTCGACTTGTTCAAGGCGTCAAACGTGGCGCGAACCATGTTGTAGGGGTTGCTCGAACCGAAGCTTTTGGCCACGATGTCGGTCACGCCCATCATCTCGAACACCGCACGCATTGGGCCACCAGCAATGATGCCGGTACCAGCAGGTGCGGGGGCCAACATGACGCGAGCCGCGCCGTGTTCGCCGAACACCGTGTGGTAGACCGAACCATTTTTCAGGTTGACCTTGACCATGTTGCGACGAGCCTGCTCCATCGCCTTGGACACGGCCAGAGGCACTTCACGCGCCTTGCCCTTGCCCATGCCGACCTTGCCATCGCCATCACCGACCACGGTCAACGCGGCGAAACCCATGATCCGACCGCCCTTGACCACTTTGGTCACGCGGTTTACCTGGATCATCTTTTCTTTTAAACCGTCGTCACGACCTTCGTCAGCGACCTTGGGTTGAAACTTAGCCATTTGAATTCCTTCCGGTTGCCAGACGCGGCTTAGAACTGAAGACCGGCTTCGCGAGCCGCTTCAGCCAATGCCTTGACACGGCCGTGATAGGCGAAGCCCGCACGGTCGAAAGCCACCTTCTCGACGCCAGCAGCTTTCGCCCGTTCGGCGATGCGCTTGCCAATCAGCGTAGCGGCGTCCACATTGCCACCCTTGCCAGCCGCGCCCAGTTGAGTGCGAATTTCTTTTTCGGCGGTTGAGGCCGAGGCGATGACAGTGTTGCCATCGCCAGAAATTACGCTGGCGTAGATATGCAGGTTGGTGCGGAACACCGAGAGACGGGCCGCGCCCTGGAGCGCGATGCGTGCACGGGTTTGACGCGAGCGGCGCAGGCGCTGTTCTTTCTTGTTGGTAGACATGATGAATCAGCTCCTTACTTCTTCTTGGTCTCTTTCAAGACCACGCGCTCGTCGGCATAACGAATGCCCTTGCCTTTGTAGGGCTCGGGAGGACGGAAAGCACGCACTTCTGCGGCGATCTGGCCGACGACCTGACGATCCACACCCTTGATCAGCACTTCGGTCTGAGACGGAGTCTCGACCTTTATGCCATCGGGCATGTCCTTGACGACTGGGTGAGAGAACCCGATTTGCAGGTTCAGCTTCTGGCCTTGGGCTTGGGCACGGAAGCCCACGCCAACCAGGGTCAGCTTTTTCTCGAAGCCCTTGCTCACGCCGTTGACCATGTTGTTCAACAAGGCGCGGATCGTGCCCGACATGGCATCAGCTTCAGTGCTGTTGTCAGCCGGGGACACTTTCAACACACCAGCGTCGTTTTGAACGGCGACCAGGCGGTGCTGAGGGCGACTCAAGGTGCCCAGGGCGCCCTTGATGGTGATTTGTTCTGCAGAGATCTGCACGTCCACACCCTGAGGGACGGCGATCGGCATTTTTCCTACGCGGGACATTGCGATGCTCCTAAGGGTTAGGCGACGTAGCAGAGCACTTCGCCACCGATACCGGCAGCACGTGCTTTGCGATCGGTCATCACACCCTTGGGCGTCGTCACGATGGCAACACCCAGGCCGTTTTGGACCTGAGGGATGTCGTGGCGACCCTTGTAGATGCGAAGGCCGGGACGGCTGACTCGCTCGATTCGCTCGATGACCGGGCGACCGGCGTAATACTTCAGCGAAATTTCAAGCGCAGGCTTCGTAGCCTCGCCTGCAACGACGTAAGAGTCGATGTAACCTTCGTCCTTCAGGACCTGGGCGATCGCGACTTTTAACTTTGATGACGGCATCGTGACGCTGGTTTTTTGGACCATTTGTGCGTTGCGGATGCGAGTCAGCATGTCGGCGATGGGATCACTCATGCTCATGGAATAACTCCTGTTCGTGCCCTAGCCGATTACCAGCTTGCCTTGGTGACACCGGGGATGTCGCCAGCGAAAGCCAATTCACGGATCTTGGAACGACCCAAGCCAAATTGGCGGAACGTACCGCGCGGACGACCTGTCAGACCGCAACGATTGCGCAGACGGGTCGGGTTTGCATTGCGAGGCAACTTTTGCAGCTCAAGACGAGCGGCGTAACGCTCTTCGTCCGACTTCTTGGCATCATTGATGATGCCCTTCAGTTCAGCGTACTTCTTTGCGTATTGAGCCACCAGCTTTTCGCGCTTTTCTTCGCGTTGGATCAGAGACAGTTTTGCCACGTTCTCTACCTCAGTTCTTGAAAGGGAACTTGAATGCCGCCAACAGGGCCTTGGCCTCGTCGTCGGTATTCGCGCTGGTGGTGATGCTGATGTTCAGACCACGGATCGCGTCGATTTTGTCGTACTCGATTTCCGGGAAAATGATCTGTTCTTTCACACCGACGTTGTAGTTGCCACGACCATCGAATGAACGACCCGAGATACCGCGGAAGTCACGAACGCGGGGCAGCGAAACGGTGACGAAACGGTCCAGGAATTCGTACATGCGGACACCACGCAGGGTGACCATGCAGCCGATGGGCATGTTTTCGCGGATCTTGAAGCCGGCGATGGCCTTGCGCGACATGGTAACCACAGGCTTTTGGCCGGCGATCTTGGTCAGGTCGCTCACAGCGTGCTCCATGACCTTCTTGTCGGACACCGCTTCCGAGACACCCATGTTCAGGGTAATCTTGGTCAGGCGGGGCACTTGCATCACGGACTTGTAGCCGAACTTTTCAACGAGCGCCGGAACGACAGTCTCGCGGTAAAAGCTCTGCAGGCGTGCAGTTTGTTGAGTCATCTTGAACCTCAAGCCTTGATTTCTTCGCCGCTGGACTTGAAGACGCGAACTTTCTTGCCGTCAGCCAGGAGCTTGATGCCAACACGATCAGCTTTGCCGGTGACGGCATTGAAGATGGCGATATTGGACTGGTGAATGGGCATCGTCTTGTCAACGATGCCGCCGGTGGTGCCCTTCATGGGGTTGGGGCGAACATGCTTTTTAACCATGTTCACGCCGTCGACCACCAGATGGTCTTCATCCACGCGGACCGAAACGGTACCGCGCTTACCTTTGTCGCGACCTGTCAACACGATGACCTGGTCGCCTGTACGAATCTTGTTCATGGGCTGTGTGTCCTTTGCAGCTACGCCAGAGGATCAGAGGACTTCAGGAGCCAGCGACACGATCTTCATGAAGCGCTCGGTACGCAATTCACGCGTCACGGGGCCGAAGATGCGGGTGCCGATGGGCTCCAGCTTGGCGTTCAACAGCACAGCTGCATTGCCATCGAACTTGATGAGCGAACCGTCTTGACGACGAACACCCTTGGCGGTGCGAACGACCACAGCGCTGTAGACTTCGCCTTTTTTGACGCGACCACGAGGAGCAGCTTCTTTGATGCTGACCTTGATGATGTCGCCAATACCGGCGTAACGACGCTTGGAGCCACCGAGCACCTTGATGCACATGACGCTCTTGGCACCTGTGTTGTCAGCGACGTCAAGTCGCGATTGCATTTGAATCATGGTGTACTTACCCCAACTTGGCCTTTCGGCTGCACGAAAAACTCGCGCAACAACGAACGGTCAGTCTTGGGCCCGTAGAACGGGCGGATCTGAAATAAAATCTGAGCCCTTGATCACCCGCCGCAGCAACCGACTTGAGTTTTCATCAAGCAGATCGAGGGACTTGGGCTGGAACTCAAATCTTGTTTCAGCGAAGAGTTCGATTATGCACTACTTTTGGAAAGAGTGTCAAGCAGTTCCGCCAACAGTTAATCCATCGATGCGCAAAGTGGGTTGACCGACACCAACAGGCACGCTTTGCCCCTCTTTGCCGCAGGTGCCCACGCCGCTGTCCAACTCGAGATCGTTGCCAATCATGCTGATGCGGGTGAGCGCGTCAGGACCATTGCCGATCAGGGTCGCGCCTTTGACCGGGTACTGGATTTTGCCGTTTTCGACCCAGTAGGCTTCACTCGCCGAGAAGACGAACTTGCCGCTGGTGATGTCGACCTGACCACCGCCGAAGTTGACGGCGTAGAGGCCACGCTTGATGGAGGAGACGATTTCTTGCGGATCTTTGTCGCCAGCCAGCATGTAGGTGTTGGTCATGCGGGGCATGGGGACGTGGGCGTAGCTTTCGCGGCGTCCATTGCCCGTGGGTTTGGTCTTCATGAGGCGAGCGTTTGTGGCGTCCTGGATGTAGCCACGCAGGATGCCATCTTCGATGAGCACAGTGCGCTGGGTGGCGCAGCCTTCGTCGTCGACATTCAGCGAGCCGCGTCGATCGGGGATGGTGCCATCGTCCAGCACGGTGACGCCCTTGGCGGCCACGCGTTGACCGATGCGACCGGAGAACACGCTGGAGCCCTTGCGGTTGAAGTCGCCTTCCAGTCCATGGCCGACGGCTTCGTGCAACAGAATGCCGGGCCAGCCATTGCCCAGCACGACGGTCATCTCGCCAGCGGGGGCGGGACGGGCCTCCAGGTTGACGGAAGCCGCGTGAACGGCTTGGTCAACGTAGCGCTGCAGCATGTCGTCGGTGAAATAGGCCAGGCCAAAGCGGCCGCCCCCACCGGAGGAGCCCACTTCGCGGCGACCGTTTTGCTCGGCGATCACGGTGAGCGACAAACGCACCAGTGGGCGCACGTCGGCGGCCAGGGTGCCATCGGCGCGGGCGACCATGACGACGTCGTATTCACAACCCAAACCCGCCATGACCTGTACCACGCGGGGGTCTTTGGCACGGGCACGCTTTTCGATGTTCTCAAGCAAAGCGACCTTGGCGGCGCTGTCGAGCGAGGCGATCGGGTCGAAGGCAGGATACAGGCGACGGCCACCGGCCACGGTGTGGGCCCCGACCTTGACGCGGCGACTCTGGCCGGCCGAGGCGATGGTGCGCACGGTGCGGGCAGCGTCCAGCAAGGCGGCTTCGGAGATGTCGTCGGAGTAGGCAAACGCGGTTTTTTCGCCGGACACGGCGCGAACGCCCACGCCCTGGTCGATGCCGAAGCTGCCGGATTTGACGATGCCCTCTTCCAGGCTCCAGCCCTCGGAGCGGGTGTACTGGAAGTACAGGTCCGCGTCGTCAACGCGGTGCTCCGTGATGAGCTTGAGGGCCTTGAGGAGGGTGGATTCGTCCAGACCGTAAGGCGCGAGCAGGAGTTCGCGGGCGGTGTGGAGTCGTTCGATGGTGGCGTCAACAGCAATCATGGGGTCATTGTAGGAGTCTTGCCCGAAGACGGGTGATCGCAGGGGCAATCACAGATGTAAAAGGGCCTGCACGCGAAGTTGTTCGTCGGCCGGGAAGCTGGACTTGATGTAAGCGCTCATCTCGCCCTTGCGCTGGGCATCGGACAGGTTGGTGGACTTTTGCAGGCGATCCCACTCGGCCTTGGCCGCGTTGAGGCGGCGCTCCCAGTCGGCCCAGTCGGCGTCGGCCTTGTCCAGGCGGTCGGCGGCGGCTTCACCATAACGGGCCACGCGCTCGGCGCGGACGGCGGCAGGGTCTTTGCCCGGGGCCATCTGGGGCACGGGCTCGCCGGGGTCGGGTGGGGGCGGCAGACCGGATTCGAGCTGGGCGTAGTACTCCTGGAAGTGCTGCTCGTCTTCCTTGAAGAAGGCTTCGGCCCAGGGCTGACCGAGGATCTGGCGGCGCACGGAGCGTTGCTCTTCAAACACGGGCATCCAGGTGCTGCGGTCGGCCTGGATGAATTTGTTGCGCCAAGCGTAGGTGCGAACTTGCCAGTATTTGCCCCAGATGACCATGATCTGGGCGGCCATGGCATCGCCGTTGGCACGCTTGGCCTCGTCCTGGATGAGGCCTCGGATTTCTTCGATGGTGACTTCGCCCAAGCCCAGGACGTAGTATTCAAAGCGACTGCGCAGCTGCGGGCAGGGCTTCAGGTTTTGGTCGCTCACGCACCAACTGCCCGCTGGCTCGGTGCCGGCGAAGGAGCCTTCCTTGAACAGGCGCACGCGCACTTGGTCGGGCGAGCGCACCTGGGCGGCGGCGGCCGCACTGCTGGCTGCCGTGTCCTTGGCGCCCCCAATGAAGCCCCAGCCCTTGGTTTCAGGGCTGCCGCCCTGCGGCCCAGACCCCGAGACCTCGGTGGACGAGCGCTGCCAAAGCACGACGCTGCCCACCCCAATGACAACGGCCAACAGCCCCGTCGTCCACATTCCACGCACTTGCATCACACACGTCCTGTCAAAGCCAAGGGGATTTCCCGGCTGCCCGCATTATTCGGGCAAGTCGCGCACACCGTACCAGGGAAACCTATGACGCCAAACGACAACAAGGGCCAACCTCTTGTGGAGGCGACCCTTGTCAAGCTCGAGGGCTGAAATACTCAACCCGGAGTATCAACCCATCACAGGAAAGCCCACTTCAGGCGGTTGGCGTGTTGCTTGTAGAACGCTGCAGGTTCAGGCGCGCCCTGGCCGATGCCGCCCAGGACTTGGTTGATTTCGTCCAGGTGATTCCAGGGGTAGTTGTCTTTGATGACCTTGCCCCAGTGGCTGGAGCACCGCGAGACCAGGCCGTCGTTGGCCTCGCCCTTGAAGTAGTCACCGGTGTAGGCCAACAAAGCGTCAGAGATGTCGCTTGAGTTGGTCTTGAGCGATGTGCCGGAGAAAGAATAGAAAAGGATGTTGTTGCCAGCAACCTTGGCACTGCTGGGGCCTTGACCGCAGGTGGTGGTGGGCGCGCCAGCGGGGTACTTGGCGTTGAAGGCCACCGAGCCGGGCGTGCTCAGGGCGTTCAGGGCGACCAGCAGGTTGGCATCGCTGGTGGTCTTGTTGCCCGTCAGCCAGGAGATCAGCTGCAAGCCAGCCGTGGCCGTTTGGTCAAAGGCGCCACCGGGGGTGGTGCCAGCCAGGATTTCATCGGCGACTTTGCTGCCGAAGTGGGTACCAGCGACTGTGGACACGCTGGCCACCATGGTCGGCACGGTGCCAGCAGCGTAACGAACGGTGGGGCCGCCATGGCTGTGACCGATCAGGTTGAACTTGGTGACGCCGTCTTTGGCGGCCCATTGCTTCATCTGCTGGATCAGCTCTTCACCGCGGAATTCCGTGGTTTGCGAAGGGTTGACCGAGGCGATGTAAACGGTGGCGCCGTCGTCGCGCAGGGCATCAGGGATGGTGTAAAAGTACTGGATGCCCACGATGTTGTCGAAGCCGATGAAGCCGTGGACCAGCACCAATGGGTACTTGGTCTTGGAGGCGGTGCCAGCGTGGGCGGCAGGGACCATGGCAGCACCCGCCAGGGCAACGGCAGCGCACACGGCGCGCATGGTGAATCCGAATTTCATTGCAAATCTCCTAGGGAAGTCACTCGCACCGTTTTGCGGTGCAGTCAGGTTTTGACGCAAATCGTTATATGAACGATGGAGCGAGTATTCCGTTAAATAATTGGCAAGGCGCTCGGGTTAGCCCTTGAGCCCGGGGTTTGTCCGACCCCGCAAAACCAGTGCTCAGGGAAGAAATGCTGTCAGGACTGCTCGTCGGCCTGGCGCCAACTCAGGGCTTTCTCGTAGAGCGCCTTGCGGGGCAGGCGGGTGACATCGGCCACCAGGCCAGCCGCCTGCTTGATGGGCAGATGCGACGACAGGGCCTGGAGCAAGGCCAGCACTTCGTCAGAGAACTCGTCAGAGGCGGCGACTGCACCGGCGGCATGGACCACGACGACGAACTCGCCCCGGTCGCGGTGCGGCTGGGCTTTGATCCACTCGGGCAGTTGGGGCACGCTCAGGGTGGCGATTTCTTCGAATTGCTTGGTCAACTCGCGGCACAGCGTGACTTGGCGGTGGGCGGCGTGCGTCTGCAGATCACGGGCCAGGTCGTCGATGCGGTGGGGCGCTTCGAACAGGACCAGGCTGCCGGGCCAGGCCAAGGCTTCGTCCAGGGCGGTGGCGCGCGCGGCGCCTTTGGAGGGCAGGAAGCCCATGAAATGAAAGCCTGTGCTGGCGGTGTCACCCGCCACGCTGAGCGCCGTGGTGACGCTGCTCACCCCTGGGATGGGCACAGCGCGCAGGCCCGCAGCCTGGACCCGCGCCACCAATTGCGCGCCGGGGTCGGACACAGCGGGTGTGCCAGCATCGCTGACATAGGCCACGCGCAGGCCTTGCTGCAGGGCGTCGATGACCTGATGCGCCGCGCTGGCCTCGTTGTGCTGGTGCACGGCCATCATCTTCTTGTCCAGGCCAAAATGTCGCAGCAGCCCCCCAGTGACGCGGGTGTCTTCGCAAGCCACGATGTCAGCCAGGACCAACACCTGGATGGCGCGCAAGGTGATGTCGGCGAGGTTGCCGATGGGGGTGGCGACCAAGTAGAGCGCCCCTTTGGGATACTGCTGACCGGCGGCTGCGTGAGAAGCGGCCTGGAGCAGCACATTGGCATCGAAGGTCACAACGAAATCCCGAGGAGATGAGGCGGAGGGCCGCGCCCTGGCCTATTTGCAGGCGCAGGGTCTGGAGCTGGTTGAACGCAATTATCGGGTCGCGCGCGGCCCGTCGGCTCGCGGCGCGGAGGTGGACCTGATCATGCGCGATCGCGACAGCACTTTGGTGTTCGTGGAAGTGCGGCAACGCAGCAGTGCCGACCATGGTGGCGCGGCGGCCAGCATCGGACGCGGCAAGCAGCAGCGCTGCATTCACGGCGCACGGCACTACCTGATGCAGTTGAACCCCTGGCCACCTTGCCGCTTCGATGTGGTGGTGATTGATGGCGATGCCCTGGAATGGATCGTGGCGGCCTTTGATACCTCGGCATAGCCCTTATCATCGACCTTCATGTCGGACACACCATTTCAGCAACCTTTCTCGCAGCAGCCCTTCCTTGAGACCGCCGATGTGCTTTACCAATCGGCGGATCGTTTGGCGCTGCACCTGCACTACGCCGCCCAGGCCATCACGCACACGCTGACGGCGGGCGGCAAGGTGCTGTGCGCGGGCGTGGCCGAGGCCGAATGGCTGGCGCAACAGACCGCCTCGCTGCTGGTGAAGGGCGTGAATCGCGAACGCCCGCCGCTGGCGGCCCTGGCCGTGCCAGGCAAGGACGACAACCTGGTCGCGCAGGTTCGCGCACTGGGCCACCCGGGCGACATCTGGCTGGCGTTCTCGCTGGAGCGCAACGAGCCCGCGCTGGTGGCGGCCACCGAGGCGGCGCGCGCGCAAGATTTGACTTTGGTGCTCTTCACCGGTGAGGCCGCTTCGGTGCTGGGCCCACTGCTGAGGGACACCGACGTCTGGGTGCCTTTGCCCGGACACCAGGCGGCCCGGCTTTTTGCCGTGGCCTGGCTGGCCTTGCACAGCCTGTGCGAGGCCGTGGACACCCATTTGCTAGGAGACGTGGCTTGAAGAAAATCAACACATTGAATATTGGGCGCATTGGCCGATGGACGGCCCTGGCCCTGGCCTTGAACCTGACGGCTGGTTGCGCACCACTGGTGCTGGGCTCGGCCATCGGCGGTGCCTTCATGGCCTCGGACCGCCGCACTTCCGGCACGCAGCTTGAAGACCAGGGCATCGAGATCAAGGCCTCATCGCGCGTCCGCGAAACGGTGGGCGAGAGCGGCCACGTCAACGCGACGTCCTACAACCGACTGGTTTTGCTGACGGGTGAAGTGGCGTCCGAGGCGGATCGCACCGCCGTCGAACAGGCCGTGGCGCGGGTGGAGAACGTGCAATCCGTGGTCAATGAACTGGCCGTGATGGGCACCAGCTCGCTGGGCTCACGCTCCAGTGACGTGCTGATCAAGGGCAAGCTCAAGGCGAGCTTCGTGGACGCACGCGACTTGTTCACCAACGCCTTCAAGATCGTGGTCGAGCGGGGCGATGTCTACATGATGGGCCTGGTGACCGAGCGTGAAGCCACCCGGGCGGCCGAATTGGCCTCCGGCGTGAGCGGCGTGACCAAGGTGGTCAAGGTGTTCCAGCTGATCACCGAGGATGAGCTGGCGCGCAAGCTGCCACCACCCCGGCCTGCCGATCCGGCGGCATCCAACCCCTGACCTGAACGACAGGTCAGCGCAAACGGCGGATCAGACTGGAGGTGTCCCAGCGGCCGCCGCCCATGCCCTGCACGTCGGCGTAGAACTGGTCGATCAGGGCCGTGGCAGGCAAACGGGCACCCAAGTGCTTGGCCTCGTCCAGGCAAAGGCCCAGGTCTTTGCGCATCAGATCGACCGCAAAACCGAAGTCGAACACGTCGTTGACCATGGTGGGGCCACGGTTCTGCATTTGCCAGCTGCCGGCCGCGCCTTGGGTGATGACGCCGAGCACGGCTTGCATGTCCAGGCCCGCCGTCTGGCCGAACGCCAGGGCTTCCGACAGCCCTTGCAACACCCCTGCCACGCAGATCTGGTTGACCATTTTGGCCAGTTGTCCCGAGCCGCTGGCGCCAAGGTGGGTGACCGCGCGGGCATAGGCCTGCAGCACGGGCTGAACGCGGCCGAACGCGTCGGCATCGCCACCGCACATGATGGTCAGCACGCCATTGATGGCGCCCAGGTTGCCGCCCGAGACGGGGGCATCGATGAAATGCAGGCCCTGGTCTTGCGCAACTTGCGCCAGTTCGCGGGCCACTTCGGCCGAGGTGGTGGTGTGGTCCACCAACACACTGCCATCGGGCATGGCCCCGAAGGCGCCCTCAGGGCCCACGGTGACGCTGCGCAAATCGTCGTCATTGCCCACGCAGGTGAACACGATCTGCGCCTCGCGCACCGCTTCGCGCGGTGACACCGCCCAGGCGCCGCCGTGCTCGGCCACCCAGGCCAGGGCCTTGGCCTGCGTGCGGTTGTAGACGGTGACTTGGTGCCCGGCCTTGAGCAGGTGCGCCGCCATCGGCGCGCCCATGGTGCCCAGGCCCAGGAAGGCCACTTTGTGCGGCGCCACGGCCTCGTAGATTTTGCTCACGGTCATCAGACGATCTTGAAGTGCTCGGTGCCGGACGACAGGTCGGTGCTGCGCGCACGCTGGCTGTTGAGCTTGATTTGCAAGCGCAGGTCATTGACCGAATCGGCGTTGCGCAGGGCATCCTCAAAGGTGATGTCGTTGTTCTCAAACAGGTCGAACAGCGCCTGGTCGAAGGTTTGCATGCCCAGTTCGCGCGACTTCTTCATGATCTCCTTGATCTCGCCGACCTCGCCCTTGAAGATCAGGTCGCCGATCAATGGCGTGTTGAGCAGGATCTCAACCGCTGCAGCGCGGCCCTTGCCTTCCTGGCGGGGCAACAAGCGTTGCGAGACCAGCGCTTTCAGGTTGAGGGACAGGTCCATCAGCAGTTGCGTGCGGCGCTCTTCGGGGAAGAAGTTGATGATGCGGTCCAGCGCCTGGTTGGCGCTGTTGGCGTGCAGGGTGGCCATGCACAGGTGCCCGGTTTCGGCAAAGGCCACGGCGTGCTCCATGGTCTCGCGGTCGCGGATTTCGCCCATCAGGATCACGTCGGGGGCCTGGCGCAGGGTGTTCTTGAGCGCCATTTCCCAGCCGTCGGTGTCGATGCCGACCTCGCGCTGGGTGACGATGCAGTTCTTGTGCGGGTGCACGAATTCCACCGGGTCTTCAATCGTGATGATGTGGCCGTAGGTGTTCTCGTTGCGGTGGTCCACCATCGCTGCCAGCGAGGTCGATTTGCCCGAGCCCGTGCCACCCACCAGGATGACCAGGCCGCGCTTGTTCAGGGCCACTTCTTTCAGGATCTGCGGCAAGCCCATCGCGTCGATCGTGGGCAGTTGCTGGGGAATGGTCCGCAGCACCATGCCAACGTAACTCTGCTGCACGAACACATTGACCCGAAAGCGCCCCACCCCGCCTGGCGAGATGGCGAAATTGCACTCCTTGGTGCGCTCGAATTCGGCGGCCTGCTTGTCGTTCATGATGGAACGGGCCAAGGCCATGGTGTGCTGCGCCGTCAGGGGCTGGGGCGACACCTTGGTGACCTTGCCATCGACCTTGATGGCGGGCGGGAATTCGGCCGTGAGGAACAAGTCAGAGCCCCCACGCGCGATCATCAGCCTGAGCAGATCGTTGATGAATTTGGAGGCCTGATCGCGTTCCATGGCGTGAATCCCGTTGAATGTTTTGGACTGTGGGTGGACTGTAGATCAACCGGCAGTCAGCAGGGCGCCCAAGCGGGCACTGAGCTGACGCATGCGCAACGACAGGCGGCGGGCCACGCCGGCCATCAACGCAAAGCCCAGGCGAGGCTCTTCGATGGCGAACTCGTCGAGCGCGCTGCGCGTGATGACGGCCAGGGAGCAGCGGCTGAGGGTTTGGCAGGACGCGAAACGCGCCCCGGCATCGAGCAAGGACATTTCACCCAAGACATCTCCTTCGCGCAGTTCGGCCAGGCGGGCTCGCTCGCCGGTGGGTTGCACGCGGTCAACCGCCACCAGGCCTTCGAGTATCACCAGGGCATAGTCGCCCTTTTCGTCCTGAGCAATCAACTCACGGCCGGCCGGAACCGTGACGAATTCGAGATGAGTGCGCAGTTTTTCGCACTCGGCCTCGCCCATCAGGCTGGTGAAGGTGTCGTCGGACCAGGCCTTGAGCAGCAAGGCCACGCCAGCCTGCGGGTCCAGCGCATGGGCCCCGACGGCCAGGGCGCGCGAGGTCCAGGCGGAAGCCGCCCGGGAGATTTCAGGGCGCTCCATGAACTGGGTGGAGAAGAAACCTTCGTCGTCGGCTTCGCGCTCTACGAGGGTGTCGCCAGGGCTCGTGCTTTTGAATCGATCCAGCAAACGTCTCATGTCAGCCCGGAAAATTCTCGGGCGACTTGGCCCTGGAGCGGGCTTCAGCGGGCGAGATGAGGTTGCGGCGCACGAGGTCAGTCAGGTTCTGATCCAGGGTCTGCATGCCGGCGTTGTTGCCGGTCTGGATGGCCGAGTACATCTGGGCGATCTTGTTCTCGCGGATCAGGTTGCGGATGGCGGCGTTGGCCACCATGATTTCGTGGGCGGCCACGCGGCCGGAGCCGTCTTTGAGCTTGCACAGCGATTGCGAGATCACCGCCACCAACGATTCAGACAACATGGCGCGGACCATGTCTTTTTCAGCCGCCGGGAAGACGTCAACCACGCGGTCGATGGTTTTGGCGGCGCTGGAGGTGTGCAGGGTGCCGAACACCAAGTGGCCGGTTTCAGCGGCGGTCAGGGCCAGGCGGATGGTTTCCAGGTCGCGCATTTCGCCCACGAGGATGCAGTCCGGATCTTCACGAAGCGCGGAGCGCAGCGCGTTCGAGAAGCTCATGGTGTGCGGCCCGACTTCGCGCTGGTTGATCAGGCACTTTTTGGATTCGTGCACGAATTCGATCGGGTCTTCGACCGTCAGGATGTGGCCGTATTCGGATTCGTTCAGGTGGTTGACCATGCCGGCCAGCGTGGTTGATTTGCCCGAACCGGTGGGGCCGGTGACCAGCACCAGGCCGCGTGGCTTGAGCGACAAGTCGGCAAAAATCTTGGGCGCGTTGAGCTGCTCCAGGGATAGGATCTTGGATGGGATGGTCCGGAACACGGCGCCGGCGCCCCGGTTCTGGTTGAAGGCGTTGACCCGAAAACGCGCCAGGCCCTGGATCTCGAACGAGAAATCGCACTCCAGCGTTTCTTCGTACATCTTGCGCTGGGCATCGTTCATGATGTCGTACACCATCTCGTGGACTTGCTTGTGGTCCAGCGCATCGACGTTGATGCGCCGCACATCGCCGTGCACCCGGATCATGGGGGGCAAACCCGCCGACAAGTGCAAGTCAGACGCTTTGTTCTTGACCGAGAAGGCGAGAAGTTGGGTGATATCCATGGATGATTGGGGCCGGGATTTCTTTGACAGACCATTATGGCGACGATCACCAACAAGCTACAACTCGTGCAAAGCCGGATAAAGCAGGCTTGTTCAAAAGTGAACCGTCCGGCCGATGGTGTCACATTGCTGGCCGTCAGCAAGACCTTCTCCGCAGCCGATGTGCGCGAGGCCTACCAGGCCGGACAGCACCGCTTTGGTGAAAACTACGTGCAAGAGGCCGTGGACAAGATGGCCGAGCTGGCCGACCTGCGCGCTCAAATTGAATGGCACCTGATCGGCCCGCTGCAGAGCAACAAGACCCGCGTGGTGGCCGAAAACTTCGACTGGGTGCACACCGTGGACCGACTGAAGATTGCCCAGCGCTTGAGCGAACAGCGGCCCGCGCACCTGCCCCCGCTGCAGGTGTGCATCCAGGTCAACACTAGCGGCGAAGCCAGCAAGAGCGGTGTCGACCTGGCCGAGGCCCTGGCCCTGGCCCAGGCCGTGGCCCAACTGCCTCACCTTCACTTGAGGGGGGTGATGGCCCTGCCAGCGCCCAGCAACGATGCATCCACCCAACACCAGGCGCTGAAAAAAATACGTGGGGTGTTTGATGATCTGCGTAATCACGGGTTAACACTGGATACTTTGTCGATGGGCATGAGCGCCGACCTCGAAATGGCCGTGGAACAAGGGTCAACCATGGTACGAATTGGGGCCGCTATCTTTGGACAAAGATGACGCCCCAGATAAGATCACGCCTTGAAGAAGGCGCCATGGATCACCAATCTCCGCATTACCTGTTAGTTGATGATCACAGCCTCATCCGTGAAGGGATGATGCACGCCATTCGCGGCCTGCAACCGCTGGCGCGCTTCTCTCAGGCCAACACCTGCCGCAGCGCGCTGTCGCACCTGGCCAACTCGGCCGCCGATCCGATCGACGCCGTGCTGCTGGACCTGGGCCTGCCCGACAGCAGTGGGGTAGACACCCTCAAGCACGTGCGCCAGGTGGCCACCACCCAGCGCATCGGCATCATCACCGGCAGCACCGACGCGCAGCTGGCGCTGGAGTGCATCCACCATGGCGCCTCGTGCTTCATCCCCAAGCTGGGTGAGCTGGATGGTTTCATGACGGCGCTGCAGGCCCTGGTCGAAGGGCGGCTGCACTTCCCCGCCGACCTGTTGTCCAGCCCGGCGGCCACCCTGCCCGATGCGCCAGACATGCTGCCCAGCATCAAGCTCACGCCACGTCAGAAAGACGTGCTGACCTGGATCACACGTGGTTGCTCCAACCCGGTGATCGCCACGGCCCTGGGCATCAGCCCCGAGACCGTCAAACTGCACGTGAGCGCGATCTTCCGGGCCTACAAGGTGCACAGCCGCACGCAGCTGGTGCTTCTGTGCTCACGCCAGGCACCTGTTGAGGAGCAGCTACCGTGAGTTGGTGGCGCGGCTCCATCCAGGGGCTCGCGCCCATCGAATCCCGCATTGACCTGCAATTGCTTCAAGACAGCTGGCGCATCACGCCCGGCTCGGTCTTGCCGCAGATCCCCGCCTTGCTGTTGCTGGTCTGGATGGTGAAGGACTCGCCCCTGTCGCGTTGGCATTGGGGCGCCCCCGCCGTCGGCCTGTTGATCGTTTGGGCCACCGTGGGCCTGATGGCCCGTCAGTTTCAACGCTTTGGCATCGCCGCCTCAGGCTACCGCACCTGGCGCGCCGCCCTGGTGGGCTGGCATCTGCTGCAAAGCGTGTTCTGGGGTTTGATGGGGGTGGCCTTGCTGAGCGTGGCCACCCCCAGCTGGAAGATGAGCCTGGTGGCGGCCGTGGTGGTGTATGGCTACACGCTGATGCTGGTGCTGGTGCACGACTGGATCGTCGGCTTTGTCGGCAGCTTCCCCCTGCTGTTGCTGGTCTGCGCACGCCTGCTGGCGGACCAAGAGGACAGTTCCGTCTACCTGGCCGCGGTGCTGATGCTGTCCATGATCACCTGCATGTTCATCTCCTCGGGCATCAGCCGGCGCTTGCGTGAAGGTGCCCTGCTGCGCCACGAAAACGCCGCGCTGGTGCTGCAGTTGCGCCACGAGATCAACCAGGTCACGCTGGCCAAGGCGCTGGCCGAAGGCGCCGACCGGCAAAAGAGCGATTTCTTCGCCGCCGCCAGCCACGACCTGCGCCAACCCCTGCACGTGATGATGCTGCTGACCAACGCCCTCACCCCCTGGGTGCCCAAGGCCGAAGGGCAGGATCTGCTGTCCAAGATCAGCACCTCGTTGCGCTCGCTGAGCACCTTGTTCGAGCGCATGTTCGACGTGGCCAGCATCGATGCCGAGCGGGTCGAGCACCAACCCCAGGCCCTGGCCTTGTCGACCCTGTACCGGCGCCTGGACCACGAGTTCGCGGTGCTGTGCCAACACAAAGGCCTGAGCTGGCAGGTGGACGCCACCGACGCGTGGGTGCAGGCCGATCCGCACCTCACCGAGCGCATCCTGCGCAACCTGCTCAACAACGCCGTGCGCTACACCCAGCAGGGGCAGGTGCGCTTGCGTGCCCGGGTGCGTGGGCGTTGGGTGCTTTGCCAGGTGTGGGACAGCGGCGTGGGCGTGGCCCCCGAGCACCGCGAACGCATTTTTGACGACTATTTTCAAGCGCACACCACGGCGCGCCGGTCAGGCGAAGGCCTCGGGCTGGGGCTGGCAGTGGTGCGGCGCTTGGCCCGGCTGGGGCGCGTGCAGGTGACGGTGCGGTCCAAGTTGGGACGTGGCTCCTGTTTTTCCTTGCGGCTGCCGCTGCGCGAAGCCATCGCCGCGCCAACGCCAAACTCGACGGGCACCAGTCAAGACGAACCCAAAGACGCCCAGCGACGCGGCGTGGTGGTGGTGATCGACGACGAGCCCCAGGTGCTGGACAGCATGGCACTGGTCCTGCGCCAGAACGGCTGGCAAGCCGCCACCGGACACACGCCCGACCTCGCGGTGGAAGCCGTGGCCGCGCTTCAGACCTCTGGCGAGATGCCCCTGGGCGACCTGCCCGTGGCCGTGATCAGCGACTACCGCCTGGGCCTGAGCATCACTGGACTGCAGGCCATTGCCCAGTTGCGCTACGAGTTTGGCGAAGACCTACCCGCCTTCCTGCTGACCGCCGACGCGACCGCCGATCTGGGCTCGCAGGCAGCCAATGTGGGCGTCACGCTGCTGCGCAAACCACTGAACCCCAGCGAGCTGATCCGCATCCTGGATGCGGCATGATCACACCTCATGAGCACTTCATCATTTGACATCGCATTCATCGGCGGCGGCAACATGGCCACCGCCATCATCGGAGGCCTGTTGCGGCAAGGCCGCGCGGCCAGCAGCATCCTGGTCATCGACCCCAGCGAGGACCAGCGGCTGCGCCTTCAGCAAACATTGGGCGTGAGCGCCCTGCCTTCGCCTGACGTGGCCCTGTCCAACGTGTCCACGGTGGTGTGGGCGGTGAAGCCGCAACAGTTCAAGGACGCGGCCGCCGCCTGCGGTGCGCACACGGCCCAAGCCTTGCACTACAGCGTGATGGCGGGCCTGCGCACTGGCGACATGGCGCGCCTGCTGGGCACTCCGCGCGTGGTGCGCGCCATGCCCAACACCCCGGCCTTGGTCGGGCAAGGCATGACCGGGTTGTTTGCCCGGCCAGAAGTCAGCGACCTTGAAAAGCAGGCCGTGCAGGACATGGTGGCGACCACGGGCCAGTGGCTGTGGGTGAAACAGGAAAGCGACCTGGACGCGGTGACGGCGCTGTCGGGCTCGGGCCCGGCCTATGTGTTTTATTTCATCGAGGCCATGGTGCAGGCGGCGGCGGACATGGGTTTGGACGACGAGCAGGGTCGCGCCTTGGCACTGGCCACTTTTGCGGGCGCCACGACTTTGGCGTCGCAGTCATCCGACGCGCCTTCGGTATTGCGCGAGCGGGTCACGTCCAAGGGCGGGACCACCTACGCGGCGCTGAGCAGCCTGGAGGCGAGTGGCGTCAAGGAGGCGTTCATCGCGGCCATGCGTGCTGCCCAGCAGCGGGCGGGTGAGTTGGGGGATGAGTTCGGGCGCTAGGGTTGGGCGGACTCACCAGGTTGTGAGCGTTTGATCGGTTCAGCGCGGGGCGCGGGCTGGGTCAGCATCCGTCGGGGCTTCAGCTTGGCGCCCCGCTGGTGGCGCAGCACGGCTCTTCATGGTGCCACGCCACCGACTCATCCCCGCCTCGCGCTCCCAGCCAAAGCCCACCCACTCAACCCGCCAACACACCGTCCAGCAGCAATCCGACGAACACCGTCAAACCCAGCCAGTGGTTCAGGCGAAAAGCCTTGAAGCAGCCCTCGCGCTCGCGGTGGCGGATCAACCAGCCATGCAACAAGGCCTGCAGCCCCGCCGCCGCCAAGCCCGCGAAATACCAGACGCCGCGCCCAGCCTCATGGCCCACCACGGCCCAGCAAACGATGCACAGCGCATAAAAACCCATCACCCCGATGACATCGAAGCGGCCCAGCGTGATGGCCGAGGTGCGGATGCCGATCTTGAGGTCATCGTTGCGATCAACCATGGCGTACTCGGTGTCGTAGGCGAGAACCCAGCCCAGGTTGCCCACCACCCACCACCAGGCCTGCGCCGGGATGTGATTGCCCACCGCCGCGTAGGCCATGGGGATGCCAAAGCTGAAGGCCACGCCCAGCACGGCCTGGGGCATGGACACGAAACGCTTGGTGAAGGGGTAGATCGCCGTGACGGCCAGCGCCGCGAAAGACATCGCGATGGTCAGCGCGTTGGTGGTCAGCACCAGGGCGAACGAGACCAGGGCCAGCACCGCACCCACGGCCAAAGCTTCTTTCACCGACAGTTGCCCGCTGGTCACGGGCCGCTGGGCGGTGCGTTGCACGTGGCGGTCGAAATCCTGGTCGGCCACGTCGTTGACGGCACAGCCTGCGCTGCGCATCAGGATGGTGCCCAGGGTGAACACCAGCAGCAGGTGCCACCCCGGAAAACCACCTGCGGCCAGCCACAGCGCCGCCAGCGTTGGCCACAAGAGCAGCAACCAGCCCTGCGGACGACTCCAACGGATCAGGTCCAGGTAAAGCGACAGTCGCGATCTGGGCAGGGGCAGGCTAGGGATGTTCACGGGTGGGGGATTGTCGCGACACTGGGCCGTCATTGAAACTGAACATAATCCATCATTGGATGATTTTTACCCCACCCAAAGGGACGTGCTGTGAAAACTTTGTTGATGTACGACAAGCTTGTGCCGGTCAACCGCGAACAACACCGCCAGTTGCGCGTCAAGGCCAGCGACAAGAAGCTGAACTTTGCGCGCGAAACCAATTCCGTGTTGCTGGCCGCGACCGAGCTGCCGCTGGCCGCGTTGGATTTTCCCTGTGTGTTCGTGGCCACAGGCGACCAGCACACCCTGGTGTCCGTGGTGGGCCTGCGTGACAAGGAAAACCTGCTGGTCGATGACCACGGCGCCTGGGACACGCACTGCTACGTGCCTGCCTTCATCCGCCGCTACCCCTTTGTGCTGGCCGAGCAACCCGGCAGCACGCAACTGACGGTGTGCGTGGACGAGGCCTTTGACGGCCTGAATGCCACCGACGGCGAGGCCCTGTTCGATGCCGACGGCCAGGACACGGCCTACCTGCAGCAACTGCAGAAGTTCTTGCTGGACTTTCACAACGACATGCAGCGCACCACAGCGTTTGCCAAGCGCCTGGTCGAGCTCGACCTGCTTGTGGACCGCAACATCGACTTCAAGCTAGCCGAGCAGCACATCACGCTGAACGGTTTCAAGGTGGTTGACGAAGACAAGCTGCACAAGCTGCCTCCGGACACCGTGCAGGAGTTGTTCAACAACGGCGCCCTGGGCTGGATCCACGCGCACTTGCTGTCATTGAACAACGTCAACAAGCTGGGCGCACGCCTGATCCGAAAGTTAACGAACTGAGGTTGGCTCGGGTGGCGTCCAGCCGCCCCCCAGCGCCTTGTACAGCGTGATGTGCGCCTGCTGGCGCGCCAGTTGCGCCGAGATCAAGGCCTGCTGCGAGGCGAACAGGCTGCGCTGTGCGTCCAGCAAATCCAGCTGGCTGGCCACGCCACTGCTGTAGCGCAAGGTGGCCAGGCGCAAGCGGGCCGCCTCGGCATCGGTCTGGTTTTGCTGGGCCTGGGCCTGGTCGGCAAAACTGCTGCGCGCTACCAGGGCATCGGCCACTTCACGGAAGGCGCTTTGCAGCGCTTTTTCGTACTGGGCCACGGCGATGTCACGCTTCACCTTGGAGCTTTCAACCAAGGCGATGTTTCGGCCAGTGTCAAAGATGGGCAGCACCACGCCAGGCGAGAAGCTCCAGGCACCGCGGCCATCGCTGAACAGGCCCGACAGTGAATCGCTGACCACCCCTGCGCTGGCCGTCAGGCTGATTCGCGGGAACAGGTTGGCACGGGCTGCGCCAATGTTGGCGTTGGCCGAGATGAGCTGTTGCTCGGCTTGCGCGATGTCGGGCCGCTTGAGCAAGGCCTCGGACGGCAGGCCCACGGGCAGCTCGCTCAAACCCGGCCACAAGGCGTCGCGCACCAGGGCGGACACGGCTTGCGGGTCTTCCATGGCGCTGGCGCTGGGCAGCACAGGGGCGGGTGGCAGCAGGTCGGTTGGCGCGGTCTCACCCAACAGCAGGTCGAGGGCGTTGGTGTCTTGGGCCAGCTGACGCTGCGCCTGCGCACGGCTGATGCGCGCCGCTTCCAGCACCGATTGCGTCGAACGCAAATCCAGCTCGTTGAGCACCCCGTTGTCGAACTTGAGCTGCTGCAGCTTCAGGGAGCCTTGGCGCGCCTGCAAGGTTTGCTCGGCCAAGGCGAGTTGCCAACGGTCGGCCCAGATGGCGTAATAGGTGCTGGCCACCGAAGCCACCAGGCTGATGTGCGCAGATTTGCGGGCTTCTTCCGTGGCGAACAGTTGCGCACTGGCCGCGGCGCTGAGCGCGCGCAAGCGGCCGAACAGGTCCAACTCGAAGGCGGTGATGGTGACGCCGCCCTGGGCCACCGTGGTGACCGGGTAAGGCGCGAGGGTCGAAGGCTGGCGCGTGCCCGTGATCGAGGCGTTCAGCGTGGGCAACTGGTCAGCACGCGTCACTTGGTACTGGGCCCGCACCTGCTCGATGTTGAGCACGGCCACGCGCAGGTCGCGGTTGTTGTCCAGCGACTTTCGGATCAGGCCTTGCAAGCGGGCATCCGGAAAGTAGGTGCTCCAAGGCAGCTCGGTCGCATGGGCCGCCGCGGCATCAGCCGCCAATGCCGAAGACGCCGCCAAGCCGGGCACCTGGGGCCAGTCGGTGGCCACGGGGGCATCGGGGCGCTTGTAGTCGGGTGTCAGCGAGCAGGCGCCCAGGGCCAGCATGGCCGCCACGGCCAGGGTGGATTTGACAGCAGTGAATTTAATCATGAGCGACGACCTCTGCCTCAGAGGCGTTGGGGGCCTTGGGGTGTTTGGGGCCCTTGTTGAGCCACGTCATCACCACCACGAAAAACACCGGCACGAAAAATACCGCCAGCACCGTGGCCGCGATCATGCCACTCATCACGCCGGTGCCGATGGCGCGCTGCGCGGCCGAACCGGCGCCGTTGGCCAGCACCAGGGGCAGCACGCCCAGGATGAAGGCCAGCGAAGTCATGATGATGGGGCGGAAACGCAGGTGACAGGCTTGCAAGGTGGCCTCGATCAGGCCCACACCCTGGTCGTGAAGCTCTTTGGCGAACTCGATGATCAGGATCGCGTTCTTGGCCGACAGGCCCATGATGGTGATCAAGCCGACCTTGAAGTACACGTCGTTGGGCAGGTCGCGGAACGACGCGCCCAACAAGGAGCCCAGCAAGCCCAGTGGCACCACCAGCAGCACGGCCAGCGGGATGGTCCAGCTTTCATACAAGGCCGCCAGGCACAGGAACACCGCCAGCAGCGAGAAGCCCAGCAGCAGGGTCGCTTGCGAGCCTGACAGCTTTTCTTCACGAGACAGGCCGGTCCACTCGATGCCGATGCCTTCGGGCAATTGCTTGGCCAAGGTTTCAATCTCTTCCATGGCCTGGCCGGTGCTGAAGCCCTTGCCCGCATCGCCCGAGATGCGCATGGCGGGGTAGCCGTTGTAGCGCAGCGCCTGCATCTGGCCGGTGATCCAGCGCGTGGTCGCGAACGACGACAGGGGCACGTTCTGGCCTTGCGAGTTGGTCACACTGAGCTGCAGGATCTGGTCGGCCTGCATGCGGTCCTTGGCCTCGGCCTGCACCACCACACGTTGCAGACGACCCTGGTTGGGGAAGTCGTTGATGTAGCTGGAACCCAAGGCCGTTGACAAGGTGGCGCTGATCGCGTCGAAGCCGATGCCCAGGGCATTGGCCTTGTCGCGGTCGATGTCGACCTGCAACTGGGGCGCGTCTTCCAGGCCATCGGGGCGAGCCCCAGTGACCTTGGCGTTCTGCGCCAGCATGCCCAACATCTGGTTGCGCGCGGCCAGCAAGGCGGCGGGGCCCAGGCCCGCGCGGTCTTGCAGGCGCAGCGAGAAGCCCGTGGCATTGCCCAGTTCGCGGATCGGCGGCGGATTGAGCGGGAAGATGAAGGCATCGCGGATGCCCATCAGCGCGCCGAAGCCCTTGCCCGCCAGGTCTTGCGCCGATTGCCCAGCGCCCTTGCGCTCGTCCCAATCCTTCAGGGTCACGAAAGCCAAGGCGGCGTTCTGGCCCGAGCCCGAGAAGCTGAAGCCCACCACACCGACCACCGACTGCACTTCCGGCTGCTTGAGGAAGTAGCTCTCAACCTGGGCAATCACGGTCTCGGTGCGGTTGGAGGTGGCCCCCGGCGGCAACTGCACGTTGACAATCAGGTTGCCCTGATCTTCGCTGGGCAGGAAGGACGTGGGCATGCGCACATACAACCAACCCACCACGCCGACGAGCACCGCGTACACGATCAGCATCCGGCCACCCCGCTTGACCAGCTTGGCGATCGAGCTTTCGTAGCCGTGCGTCGTCTCGGTGAAGCGGCGGTTGAACCAGCCGAAGAAACCGCGCTTTTCATGGTGCCCCTCAGGGATGGGCTTGAGCAAGGTAGCGCACAAGGCCGGCGTCAGCGACAAGGCCAGGAAGGCCGAGAACAGCATCGACGAGACCATCGACAGCGAGAACTGGCGGTAGGTGTTGCCAACCGAGCCGCTGAAGAAAGCCATGGGGATAAAGACCGCCACCAGCACCACCGTGATACCGACGATGGCGCCACTGATCTGGCCCATGGCCTTGCGCGTGGCCTCCAGTGGCGACAGCCCCTCTTGCGCCATCAGGCGTTCGACGTTCTCGACGACTACGATGGCATCGTCCACCAGGATGCCGATGGCCAGCACCATGCCGAACATGGTCAGCACGTTGATCGAGAACCCTGCCACCGCCATGACACCGAAGGTGCCCAGCAGCGCCACCGGCACCACCAGGGTCGGGATCAGCGTGTAGCGGAAGTTCTGCAGGAAGATGTACATCACCACGAACACCAGCGCCACGGCCTCGACCAGCGTTTCAACCACCTGGCTGATGGAGATCTTGACGAAGGCCGAGGTGTCGTAAGGGATGGAGAAATCCACGCCCTTGGGGAAGTACTGCTTGAGCTCGTTCATGCGCTTGCGCACGGCTTCGGCCGTTTGCAAGGCATTGCCGGTGGGCGACAGTTGCAGGCCGATCCCGCTGGCGGGCTTGCCGTTCAGGCGGGCATAGGTGCCGTAGGTTTGCGCCCCCAGCTCGATGCGGGCCACGTCGCGCATGCGCACCGCGGAGCCATTGGTCTTGGCGCGCAGCACGATGTTGCCAAACTGCTCAACGTTGGCCAACTGGCCGCTGACCACCACGGTGGCGGCCACCGTCTGCTCCACGATGTTGGGCCGATCGCCAATGCCGCCGGCGGGCACCAAGGCGTTCTGCGCCCTGATGGCGGCGTTGACGTCGGCGGCGGTCAGGCCGAAGGACACCAGCTTGGCCGGGTCTAACCAGATGCGCATGGCACGCTCGGTGCCAAACAGTTGCGCCTGGCCGATGCCGGGCACGCGTTGCAGCTCAGGGATGACGTTGCGCGAAGCGTAGTCACCCAGGAAGACCGGGTCCAGCTCCGGGTTGGTCGACGACAGCATCACGAACATCAAAAAGTTGCTGCGCGATTTGTCGACTTTCACGCCCTGTTGCGTCACGGCCGCCGGCAAGCGCGGCGAAGCGCGCGCGAGGCGGTTCTGCAGCTCAACCTGGGCCAGATCGATGTTCGTGCCGGGCTCGAAAGTCACGGTGATGGAGCCCGTGCCATTGGCCTGGCTCACCGATTCCATGTAGGCCAGGCCGGGCGCGCCATTGAGCTCTTGCTCGATGACGCTGACCACGCTGTCGTCCAGCGTCTTGGCCGAGGCACCGGGATACGTGGCGCTGATCACGATGGACGGCGGCGCCACCGTGGGGTATTGGGCGATGGGCAACTGGGTGATGGCCACGCCACCAAACACCAGGATGAACAAGGCGATCACCCACGCGAAGATGGGCCGGTCGATGAAGAAGCGAGACATGTCAGGCTCCTTCAGCGCGAAGCGGCTGCATCAGGCGCGGCGGCGGAGGCCGTGGCCGCCGGTCCAGACGCAGACACCGACACTGCCGCGGGCTGCCAGGGCACGGCCTTGACCTTTGCCTTGGGGTTCATCATCTTCTGGAAGCCATCGACCATGACTTGCTCGCCCGACTTCAGCCCGCCCAGCACCACCCACTGGTTACCCTTGGCGCCACCCAACTTGACCGGGCGGGGTTTGACCATGCCATCGGCGCCCACCACCATCACCGTGTCGCCCTGTGTGGAGCGGGTCACGGCCTGCTGGGGCAGCAAGATACCGCCATCGACCTGGGCTTGCTCAAGCCGCACACGCACATACAGGCCGGGCATCAAGGCGCCTTCGGGGTTGGGCAGCTCGGCACGCAGTGCGACCTGGCCCGAGGTGCTGTCCACGCTCAAGTCGGAGAACAGCAACTTGCCTGGCAGCGGGTACTCGGTGCCATCGTCCAACAGCACGCGCACGCTGGCGGCTTGCCCACCGGCGCGCTTGAGCTTGCCTTGCGCCATGGCCTGCTTGAGCTTGAGCACCTCGGCCGCCGATTGCGTGAAGTTAACGTACAGCAGATTGGTTTGCTGGATCAGCGCCAGTTGCGTGGCATCGCCCTGCCCGACCAGTGCCCCTTCGGTGACCAGTGCCCGGCCAATGCGGCCCGAGATGGGCGCGGTGACCGTGGCGTAACCCAGGTTGATGCGCGCGGTTTGCACGGCGGCCTTCGCGGCGGCCACGTCGGCTTGCGCCTGGCTTTGCGCCACTTGCGCGTTCAAAAATTCTTGCGGGCTGATGGCCTTGGCGGCCTGCAGCGGTTGATAGCGCCCCACCAAGGCCGACGTTTGATCCAAGTTGGCTTGCGCCTTGGCCTGAGACGCCATGGCGCTGTCAAGCACCGCCTTGAAACTGCTGGGCTCGATCTGGAACAGCACTTGCCCCGCCTTCACGTCAGAGCCTTCTACGAAGTTGCGCTGCTGCACGATGCCGGCCACGCGGGCACGGACCTGGGCAATGCGCGAGGACTCCAGGCGACCGGGCAACTCGGTGATGATGGGCACGGTTTGCGCTTGCACCGTGACCACACCCACTTGGGCCGGCGGCATGCCACCAACAGGTGCAGCGGCGGGCGCCGCCGCCTTGGGCCCGCAAGCGGCCAGCAATGAGGCGGCCAAGGCCAGCACGGCCCACGCGCTTGCGCGCTGAATCATTCCCTTGTCATGGCTCGCCATGGATCACCTCTTCAAAAAAATACTTGCCTGGTCAATCAATTTGGTAACTATACATACATTCTTGTATGTATAAAGTGAAATCGATCACAATCAAACACATTGGTTTGACTGACTTGATGAAACCGGACACCGCCCATGCGCCGCACCAAAGAAGACGCCCTGCAGACGCGCGAACAACTCCTCGATGCCGCGGAGCTTGTCTTTTCAGACAAAGGTGTGTCGCGGACATCCCTGCAAGACATTGCCCAAGCCGCTGGCATGACCCGTGGCGCCATTTACTGGCACTTCAAGGACAAGGCCGCTCTTTTTAACGCGATGATGGACAGGAGCACCTCGCCCATCGAAGAGACCATCGGCAGAGTAGGACAAGAAGCCACCCACGACCCGCTGACCCAGGTCCGCGCGGCCATGATGGATGCCTTGACCCGCATCGCCACCGAACCCCGCACGCGCCGAGTGATCGGCATCGCGGTCAACAAAGTCGAGTACGTGGACGAACTGAGTGATGTGCGCGCCCGCCATGTGAGGGTGCACCTTAACTGCCAGGCTCACCTTGAAAAGGCCCTGAAGCGCGCACAGAAGCTGGGGCTTGTGGCCCCCCAACCCAGCGCCCGGGTGATGACCGTGGGCTTGCAGGCACTGGTGGGCGGCCTGATCAACACCTGGATGCTGGACGACACACTCTTTCACCTGACCCGCACCGGGGCGCAGGCCATCGACCTTTATTTGTCCGGGCTCAAGGCCGCGTCGCCATCGCTGGTCTCGTCCAAGCCTGCTTCGCCGTCCAGGTGCCGGGTGTCGGCCCAGCCCAGCAGGCTGAAACCTTCGGGGCTGTAAAGCAGGCGGTTGATGCTGACGTTGCCGATGGTCCAGGTGCGCGGGGCCTGCAAAGGGATGTGGTTGGCGGCGCGGTAAAAACAATCCAGCACGCCACCATGGGCCACCAAGGCCACGGCCTGCCCGGGGTGCGAGCGGGCCAGTCGCTCGGCGGTGTCGATGCAGCGTTGGTAAAAAACCTGCAAGGTCTCGCCCGCTTCAGGGCCGTAGGTGGGATCGCGCTCGCGCCAGCGCCGGCCTTCGTCGGGCCACTGCAAGGCGACCTGGTTCTGGGTCATGCCCTCCAGGCGGCCAAAGTTGCGCTCACGCAAGCCCTGGTCCAACTGCAGCTCAAGGCCGGTGGCCCGCGCCACGGCTTGGCCGGTGTCGCGCGCACGCTGCAGGTCGCTCGCATAGATGGCATCCAAGCCTTCATCGGACAAAGCCAGCGCCAGACGCTCGGCCTGCCAGCGGCCATGCTCGTTCAAGGGGATGTCGGTGTGGCCCTGGATGCGCGACTCCAGGTTCCACGCGGTTTCGCCATGGCGAATGACCAGCAGGCGGGTGATGTGATCGCTCATGCCACCCATGATGCCCGAGTTGGCTGCTCAAACACCCCAGACGATGGGCTGCTGGGCCGCCTGCGCGGCTTCAATCATCTGGATGAGGGGCCAGGCGCGGAGGCGCAGGTCCACCGCAGTGGCATCCGGCGGCTCATCGTCATCGTCCTTCTTCGCGGCCGCGGACTCGTCTAAAGGCTCGTCGCCAGGCAAAGACTTGAGCGCGGTCAGTGCGGCCGGCATCTCTTGCGGCGTCAGGATGCCTTTTGGGTCGGCCGATTTGCCGATGTGTTTCAACAAGGCCTGCGCGTGCGCAGACAGCATCAACAGATCACCGGTGGCTTGAGATTTGAATTTGAATGTCATGGACTACCTCCAACTTCATTGTGCGCCCCAATGACAAAACCCCTGACGGGCTCATTCCGACGCAAGCCGTAGATCTCCATGGCCTGGATGAAAGACTCTGCGCTGCGCTCGATCACAAAACGTTGCTTAAAACAGGCCAGCGCATCACGCTTCATCTGAGCCCAGACCGCCGGATCGGATTGCACCCAACGGTCCAGCAGGCGCTGGGTGCCGGGCAGGTCGTCGGAGTCCACCAGCCCGGCACCGGCTTGCTGTACCTCTCGCCAGATGTTGACCTGGTTGGAGATCAGCACCGGCACTGAACAAGCCAGCGCCTCGGCCACGGCAATGCCAAAGTTCTCTTGGTGCGAGGGCAGGATGAAGGCCTCGGCACTGTGAAACGCACCCCACTTGAGGTCGCCCGACACCATGCCGGTCCAGGTGATGTGGCGACCCAGCCCCAGCGAGCTGGCCAAGGCTTTCATCTCCACGCCATAGGCGTCATTGGCGGGACCGGCCATGACGATGTGCAAGTCTCTGGCCTGATCAACGGGCAAGCGCTTGAGCAAAGCCGCAAAGGCTTTCAGCAACAGGTCTGGCCCCTTCTTGACGTGGACACGGCCCAGGAACAGCAAGCAACGCTTGCCCTCCAAATGTGGAAATTGTTCAAGGAACACCCGGCGTTGAAACTCGGGATCACCCACGGGCGCACTGGTGCCGTAGTTCACCACGTACTCGTCGCACTTGTAGAGCCAGAAGGATTGACGGGCCAGGCGCCGCTCATCTTCGCAAGTGAACAACACGGCCGTGGCATCGCGCAACACCCGGTATTCGGCCCAGGGCCAGTACAACCATTTCTTCAAGTGCTTGAGCGGGTAGGTTCGTTTGAACCAGGGGTCCAGCATGCCGTGCGTGTAGACGAAGTACGGCGTGGGCGTGCTTTGCAGCGCACGCCAGACCGCAAAAGAGTGGTACTCCCAGATGCCGTTGACGATGACGACATCGTAGTTGCTGCGGTTCTGGCGCAACCAGGGCACCAACTTGGCCGAGTAGCGGTAACCGCCCTTTGAGGGCCCCATGGCGTGGCATTTGATCGGGCAGTTCTTTACCCAGGGGCTGCCCGGATCGTCAAGCGAGACCACCTCCACCGTGTGGCCCTGCTGTTGGTTGACCGCCGACAGTTGCTTGACACCTTCAATGGGCCCCCCGCCAACAGGATTGACCGATGAAATGCAATGGAGGATGCGAAATGACATGAAGCAAAGGCCTGTTGTTAGCGATGTGAAACGCGCTCAATGAAGCCGGCCTTGGCGTAGCTTTCCCGGGCACAGTCAGGGCAGACCTTGGCCACGGGTTGCGTGCCAGCGTGCTCGCAAAGGTAGCTTTCAAACTTCAGCCAATGTCCATCCTGCGCCCCAATGCGGTGGCACTGGGTACAGACGGGCAAGGGGCCTGCAAATGCGTTCGGAGGTCGAGCGTTGGCCCCAAGCGCCGCTCGCGCGTAGTGAAAGCCCACCACCACACACCCGAAAAAAATAAGTCGATGCAAGGCATTCCAGTAGACAACCCACCACCTTGCGTAGTGATGCCCAGCGCCCACATCAGCCGCAATCCACACCAGCGTGCACAGAAGGGCCGACATGCAACCACCCTTCACGCCAAAAAAAAGCACGCTCAACACAAGGGGGATGGCATACAGGGCGAATACCGACAGCTCGTAGCCAGTGAGGTAATCAACCCAACCACACAGCGCGATGGCGACAAAAACCACCACAAGCGCACCTCCGCGGAATGAGTGATCAGGAGCAAACGAGGTGGGTCTAATTGCCATGGAAGCCGAGCGTACGCATTGACTGTGACAACACGGTGATGCGGCAAACATCCTCAGTGACTAGTACTGGAAGAACTGTCACAAAAAATTTCTACACTGCGCTCGGACCACTCTGAATGACCAACATGCCGCATGCCATCTCTCTTGTGCTCATTGGAGCAAGCAATGACATTTGAGCAAATTTTTGCCATCCTGAAAGCCCGCTGGATCATCGCCTTGAGCGTCTTCCTGGTGGTGTTGGGTGCCGTCACGGCCAAGACCTTGCTCAAGGCCAAGGATTACACCGCTGAAGGCTCAGTGATCGTTGACATCAAGTCACCCGATCCGATTGCCGGCATGGTGCTGTCGGGCGCCGCTTCACCAAGCTATCTGATGACGCAAATCGATGTGATGACCAGTCAACGGGTGGCGTTGAAAGTGGTGTCAGATTTGAAGCTCTATGAAATCTCTTCTCTGCGTGAGAAGTGGATGCAATCAACCCAAGGCGTGGGGGACTTCAAAGGCTGGCTGGCGGATCTGTTTCGCCATTCACTGGAAGTGCATCCATCGCGCGGCTCCAACGTGATCAACGTGGCCTTCACCGGCGCTGACCCTCTGTTCGCGGCCACCATCACCAACGCTTTCATCAAGGCCTACCTTGATGTCAACCAGCAGCTGCGCACCGAGCCCGCCAAGCAATACACCCGCTTCTTCAACAACAACGGCAAGCACTTGCGCGAAGACTTTGAAATCGCGCAGGGCAAACTGTCGAAGTTCCAGCAAGACCAGGGGCTGGTGGTCACGGACGAACGCCTGGACGTTGAAATGGCCCGACTGAATGAGCTGTCCAGCCAACAAGTGCAGATGCAAGCGGCCGTGGCCGATTCAGGCAGCCGGCAAGCCGCCGTCAATGCGCAAGGTGATAAAACACAAGACGTGATGATGAACCCGCTTGTCAGCACGCTTAAAAGCAATCTGACTCAGCAAGAAAACCAGTTGCAACTGCTCACCACCAAGCTCGGCGATGAACACCCCCAAGTGAAAGAGTTGAGCAACAGCATTGCCGACATGCGCAAGAAGCTTGAGACTGAAGTGCAACGCGTCAGCAAAAGCTTTGGCATCAGCAACTCGGTCAACGTCTCCAGAGAAAGCCAGGTCCGCATTGCGCTGGAAGCACAACGCCAAAAAGTGCTGCAGATGAAAGCCGTGCGCGACCAGGCCGCCATGCTGCAGCGCGATGTCGACAACGCCCAACGTGTTTATGAAAACGTGGTGCTTCGCCAGAACACCACCAACCTGGAAAGCCAAGCCTTTCTGGACAATGTGGCCGCCCTTGAATACGCGACGGCACCCTCCGTTCCTTCAGGCCCACGGGTTGTCAACAACATTGGCCTGGGCGCGCTGGCGGGCACCGTGCTGGCCTTGATGGCCGCGCTTCTGATGGAGCGCAAGGACAGGCGTCTGCGCACGTTCAACGAGATTGAAACGCTCACGAATCTACCGGCCGTGGGATTGATCCCCGCCTTCAAGAGCCGAAAGAAGGCCACGGAGTTGCCTCGCCGACTGCACCTGCCCCACGCCGGCCTCAAGGCCTTGGGCCGATAAGGAGTGCACACCATGAATGCACCTGAACGCGACGTCAAAGTGGACGCCTCACTTGGCGACATCCTGCGCACCACCAAAGGGCTCACGGCCAACCAGGTCAAACAAGCCCTGGATTACCAACATGAGCACAAGGTCCGCTTTGGCGATGCCATTGTGGCCCTGGGCTTGGCGCGGCCGGAAGACATTGTCTGGGCCTTGTCACAGCAATTTCACTATCCCTACACCCCGACCAAAGAGCAAGCCCTCAACGAAGAGTTGGTGGTGGCCAACGACCCCTTCAGCGAAGAGGTTGAGGCCTTCCGTGATTTGCGATCACAACTTTTGATGTCGGTGATGAGTGGCCAGACCACCCGCAGCGCCCTGGCATTGGTCAGCCCCGACGTGGGTGATGGCAAGTCCTTCATCGCGGCCAACCTGGCGGTGGCGTTCAGCCAACTGCCTGGCCGCACCTTGTTGATCGACGCCGACTTGCGCGCTGCCCGCCTTCACAAGCTGTTCGGGGTAGAGGCCGGATCTGGGTTGACCAGCATCCTTGCGGGTCGCGCTGAAGCCAACGTCATCAAGCCTGTGGGCCACCTGCCCAATCTGTACTTGCTGCCCGCCGGCGTGGATGCGCCCAACCCTGTCGAACTGTTGCAACAATCGGCGTTTAGCCTCTTGCTGTGCGATCTGCAAGAGAAGTTTGACTACGTGCTGGTCGACACCCCCGCAGCCTCGCATGGGTCTGACGCGCGAATCATTGCCACGCACTGCGGATCAGCGCTGGTGATCGGGCGCAAGAACCGAAGCTCTGCACCCCATTTGCAAAAACTGGTGAAGCAGCTGACCAAGGGCTCGGTCAAGCTCGCTGGCGTTTTGATGAATGAGTTTTAACTGATGTACACCATGCCCCAAAAACGAGTTGCATTGATCACCGGAGTGACCGGCCAGGACGGCGCTTACCTCGCCGAATTCTTGTTGAAGAAAGGCTATGAGGTCCACGGCATCAAGCGCCGCTCCAGCCTGTTCAACACCGATCGGATCGATCACCTGTACCAGGATCCGCACGTTGACAACCGCAACTTCATCCTGCACTACGGTGACCTGACCGACAGCACCAGCCTGGTCCGCATCATGCAAAAGGTGCAGCCTGACGAGGTTTACAACCTGGCCGCTCAGAGCCACGTGGCCGTGAGCTTTGAAGAGCCCGAGTACACGGCCAATGCCGATGGCATCGGCGCCTTGCGCTTGCTGGAGGCGATTCGAATTTTGGGCTTGGAGAAGAAGACGCGCTTTTACCAGGCCTCGACCTCCGAGCTGTATGGCCTGGTGCAAGAAACTCCGCAGAAAGAAACCACGCCTTTCTACCCACGCAGCCCTTACGCCGTGGCCAAGCTGTATGCCTACTGGATCACGGTGAACTACCGCGAGGCCTATGGCATGTATGCCTGCAACGGCATCTTGTTCAACCACGAAAGCCCGGTGCGCGGCGAGACCTTCGTGACGCGCAAGATCACGCGGGCCATCAGCCGCATCGCGCTGGGGTTGCAAAGCTGCGTTTACCTGGGCAACATGAGCGCGCTGCGCGACTGGGGCCACGCCCGTGACTACGTCGAGATGCAATGGCTGATGTTGCAGCAAGAGGTGGCCGAGGACTTTGTCATCGCCACTGGCGTGCAGTACAGCGTGCGGCAGTTCGTGGAGCAATCGGCCGCTGAACTGGGCGTGCGCCTGGCCTTTGAAGGCCAAGGCGACCAAGAGGTGGGCTATGTGGTTGCGGTTGAACCGGTCAACGGCGAACAACTGGCTTGCTGCAAGGTGGGCGATGTGATCGTCAAGGTGGACCCACGCTACTACCGGCCCACCGAGGTTGAAACACTGCTGGGCGATCCAAGCAAAGCTCAGCAAAAACTGGGCTGGACACCGGTGACCACGTTTGAGCAACTGGTGCGCGAAATGGTGATCAGCGACTACACCTCGGCCAAGCGTGACAACCTCGTCAAGTCAGCGGGATACCAGGCTTATGACTACCACGAGTAATTCCATGGTCGCTGGCGCGGCAGAGCCATCGTCATCCAAACCCTGGTTGCCGCTGCCCACCGACATCGTGGTTTTAAGCATTGGCCTGCTGGCCATGTTTTCATTGACTTTGCAAGACCTGTTTCGAGACAACGAAGCTGGCTTGTGGGCCAAAGATGCCCACAGCCACGGCCCGATCATGCTGGCAGTGGCCATGTGGCTGCTGACCACCCGCTGGCGTGAGTTCAAAGGGACGACAGGCCCCGCCACCGGCAGCATGCTGGCATGGCCTGTGTTTGCCATCGGCAGCGCTTTTTATGTGCTGGGTCGCGCACTGGGCATCATCTACTTCGAGGTGTTCGCCTTCATCCCCATGATGGCTGGCATGGTGCTGCTGTCAGGGGGCACACCACTGCTCAGCAAGCTCAAATTTCCGCTATTTTTTCTGATCTTCATGGTGCCCATTCCGGGCTTTGTGCTTGACCCGTTCAGCCAATTCATCAAGCTGTACATCTCCACGGCCGTCACCAACATTCTTTGGTTCTTCGGGTACCCCATCTCGCACACAGGCGTGGTCATCAACATTGGCCCCTATCAACTGCTGGTGGCCGATGCCTGCGCTGGCATGCGCACTTTGTTCATGCTTGAAGCCATGGGCATCTTCTACCTGAATGTGGCACGGCATTCGTCGGCCATGCGCAATGTCACGCTGGGCTTGCTGATCGTGCCCATCTCGTTCACCTCAAACATGATGAGGGTGATCTTCCTGGCGCTGCTGACCTACCACTTTGGTGATGAAGTTGGTCAAGGCTTTTTGCACGGCTTCGCGGGCGCCGTCTTGTTCCTGGTGGGACTGGGACTGATCACTTCGCTGGATGCTTTGCTTCGCTGGATCTCGTCCCCCTTTGCAAAACCTCAGGAGTGATCAGATGTTGTTCAAACAGTCTCAGATCAGGACAAACCTGCTGGTCTTCGCCCTGATTTTAATGTTGGGATCGGTGGCCTTGGCTGAGATGGTCAAGCCCCGAAAGTACTGGGCTGATGTCATCGGCGAGCCCCACTACAGCACCCTGATTCCGCATCAGTTTGGCGACTGGCAAGCCATCCCCAATGGCGGCAAGGCCATGGTCAATCCAGTGCAGGAGGAAAACCTCATGCGCCTGTACAGCGAGACCTTTGCACGATCCTATGTGAATACACGAACCAAGCGCATCATCATGCTGTCGATCGCGTACGGACGAGACCAGTCCAACGACACCCAACTGCACACGCCTGAAGCCTGTTACCCATCGCAAGGGTTCAGGGTTGAAAGCCGGACCGAGCACACCGTGGCCTCCAAATTTGGCCCGCTTGAATCAGTTCGCTTGATGACCACCATGGGCACACGACGCACCGAACCGTTGACCTTCTTCGTTCGCGTCGGCGACGAGGTGGCCCGAGGCTCGCGGGACCGCAATCTGGCTCGCATCAAGATGGCCTTCAAGGGCTACCGTGTGGATGGCATGTTGTTTCGCGTGTCTGAGGTGACCAAACGGGATGGCGCCTACGAGTTGCAAGATCAATTCATCAGCGATCTGTTGAGTGCGCTGAGCCCAGAGGGGCGCCGACGCGTCATTGGAAGCGTTGGCACCTGACATGAGCCCTTTGATTCGGCGGGTCGTGGCCGCTTTGGGGGCCAATGCT
>NZ_JACMNS010000177.1 GCF_014378415.1 Aquabacterium sp. | reverse complement strand
GGCATCAAGCACGCTTTCTGATCGATCTTTTTCGATTTGAACGCAAAGCGCCCTCCGGGGCGCTTTTTTAATTTGAGCGTTTTTGGTGCTCAATTGCACCCATCTGATGCTAAAGGTGGTTTTCTGGTGATTTTCACGGTATTTCGGGCGTGGAATCTGCGAAATCAAAGGGTCCGCACATTTGACGCGGCACTTCTTTGGGTCAATTTTCGGAGTACTCACGGCATTTGCGCAAAAAATCCCCCCGGCATCCTCTTGCCTCTGCGCGCGTCATTTGGCGCGCAAGCTCAAAGCAGCGTGCCGATGTACGGCATGTTCGACATCTCTTTCGGCTCGGTGATGTAAACCATGCCCAATCTGGGTGGTTTCACTGGCGCCGTGCAATGGCAAGCCGGCGAAACCTCGGCCACCACCGGCGAAGGCAACAGTGTGGGGTTGAGCGGCACCTACACGAATGGCGGATTCTCGATTGGCGCCGGTTTCCAGTCGGTCAAGGCAGCTGAAGCGCCCAAGGCTGACCTGGCTTCCGGCCAAAGCAAAGAGTCGGCAGTTGAAGGCGGCACCACGCCCGATGTGGACCACAGCATTTTCACGCTGGCCCATGACCACTTTTTGTCCAAGCGCACCGACGTTTACGCCGCGTACATGCTGGACGACGAAGACCAGGCTGGCTGGAAGAAGGGCAACACCTTTGCAGTGGGCATCCGCCACCGCTTCTAAGCCGGCTCAGCCCAAGCTCAAGCGCGGTCGAACTTGAAGACCGCCGTGCTGGCCCGCAGGTTGGGCCAGCTTTTGACCACTTTGCCATCGGTCAGCCCAAATGATTCAATGATGCGCAGGCCATTCTTGCGGGCCAGCACTTCGAAGTCGGCAAAGGTGGCCACCCGGATGTTCGGGGTGTCGTACCACTGGTAGGGCAGCGATTTGGTCACCGGCATGCGCCCGCGCAGCACGCTCAGGCGGTGCGGCCAGTGCGCAAAGTTGGGGAAGGCGACGATGCCTTGCCGCCCAACCCGCGCGGTTTCGCTCAGCATGGCTTCGGTGTTGCGCAGATTTTGCAGCGTGTCCAGTTGCAAAACCATGTCAAAGCTGTTGTCGTCGAACAGGCTCAGGCCTTCTTCCAGGTTGCGCTGGATGACGTTGACGCCGCGCTGCACGCATTCGTGCACCTTGGTGTCGTCCAGTTCAATGCCGTAGCCGGTGCATTGGCGGCTGTCCCGCAGGTGGGCCAGCAGGGCGCCGTTGCCGCAGCCCAGGTCCAGCACGCGCGAGCCTGGGGGCACCAGTTGGGCAACGACGTCGTGGATGCTTCGATCGCTCATGGCTGGCCTCCCGCCGCGATGTTCAAGGCAGGGCCGCTGATCTCGCGGTAAATGCGGTCAAAGTAGGCCCAGACCACGTTGTGGTAGCGGGCGTCGTCCAGCAAGAAGGCGTCGTGGCCGTGCGGCGCGTCGATCTCGGCGTAGCTCACGTCATGGTTGTTGTCGACCAAAGCTTTGACGATCTCGCGTGAGCGGGCCGGGGCAAAACGCCAGTCGGTGGTGAAGCTGATGACCAAAAACTTGGCCACGGCTTGCGACAGGGCGGCGGCCAGGTTGCCGCCAAAGGCACGGGCGGGGTCAAAGTAATCCAGGGCGCGGGTGATCAACAGGTAGGTGTTGGCGTCGAAGTAGTCGCTGAACTTGTCGCCTTGGTAGCGAAGGTAGCTTTCAATCTGGAACTCGATCTCTTGCGTGCTGTAGCGGGGCTCTTCGCCAAGCTCTCGGCCCACCAGGCTGCGGCCAAATTTCTGGTCCATCACGTCGTCAGACAAATAGGTGATGTGACCAATCATGCGGGCCACGCGCAGGCCGCGCCGGGGCACCACGCCATGCTCGTAGAAATGGCCACCATGGAAATCAGGGTCGGTGATGATGGCGCGGCGGGCCACTTCGTTGAAGGCAATGTTCTGCGCCGACAGGTTGGGCGCGGTGGCCACGGCGATGCAGTGGCGCACGCGTTGCGGGTATTGCAGCGTCCAGCTCATGGCCTGCATGCCGCCCAGGCTGCCGCCCAACACGGCGGCCAGCTGTGTGATGCCCAGGCGATCAAGCACACGGGCTTGCGCATCGACCCAGTCTTCCACCGTCACCACGGGGAAGTCCGCGCCATAGACGTGGCCCGTGTCGGGGTTGAGGTGCGTGGGGCCGGTCGAGCCGAAACACGAGCCCGGGTTGTTCACGCAGATGACGAAGAACTTGTGGGTGTCCAGCGGCTTGCCGGGCCCGATCAGGTTGTCCCACCAGCCCTGGCTTTTGGGGATGGGCTTGCCGTGCTCGTCGGCCTGCAGGCCGGCCACGTGGTGCGAGGCATTGAGGGCGTGGCACACCAGCACGGCGTTGCTGCGGTCGGCGTTGAGCTGCCCGTAGGTCTCGACCATGAGGGTGTAGTCGCGCAGGGCGGCGCCGCTGCGCAAGGGCAGGGGGGCTTCGAAATGCAGGGAGACAGGGGTCACAACCCCGAGGGAAGACATGGCGCTACGTGAATCAGTCAATAAAAAACCGGCCGCGCATTGAAGCAGGGGCCGGGTTCCAGCGCCCTCTTTAGCGGTATTTCTTGAGCGCCCGCAAGCCGGACAAATCGGCGCTTTGGCGCACAGTGTAGCGCCAAACGGCGGGGGCGGCGGGGGCGCCAAATGGTCTGATCAGACGGCCGTTCGTGGCCTTGATGATGCAACCGACGGCCTGGTCATTCTTTACCATGGAGGAAAGTCCGTCTGGGGACGAGGAGCTCGCAATGCCCGTGTGGTTGATTCGTTTGAACAAGCATGTGCCCATCCGCTATGGGGTCTGGGTGATGTCGGCCTTGCTGGCCTTGGCCGGTGGCCTGTGGTGGCTTGAGACCCGACAGGGCGCCTGGATGGTGGTGCTGGGCTTGGCGCTGGTGCTGCTGGGTTTCAAAGATGTGCGCCAGAGCAAACGCTCCTTGTTGCGCAACTACCCAGTCATGGGCCACTTGCGCTACCTGCTGGAGTTCATCCGCCCGGAGATCCGGCAGTACTTCATCGAGAGCGACAGCGAAGCCGCGCCGTTTTCGCGCCAACAGCGTTCACTGGTGTACCAGCGCGCCAAGGGCGAGCCGGACAAGCGGCCTTTCGGCACGCAAAAAGACGTGGGAGCTGCGGGCTATGAGTGGCTGAGCCATTCGCTGCAGCCGAGTGACGTGGCCTCGCAGGATTTTCGGATCACGATCGGGCAGGGCGGGTCGTCTTGCACGCAGCCTTACCAGGCCAGCGTTTTCAACATCTCGGCGATGAGCTTTGGGGCCTTGAGCGCCCACGCCATCCTGGCCCTGAACGCGGGGGCCCGCAAGGGCGGTTTTGCGCACGACACGGGCGAGGGCTCGATCAGCCAGTACCACCGCCAGGCGGGTGGCGACCTGATCTGGGAGATCGGCTCAGGCTACTTTGGCTGCCGCACGAACGATGGTCACTTTGACGCCGACAAGTTCGCCGCCAGCGCGCACGATCCCCAGGTCAAGCTGATCGAATTGAAGCTGAGCCAGGGCGCCAAGCCAGGCCACGGCGGCGTGCTGCCTGGCCCGAAGGTCACGATCGAGATCGCGACAGCGCGCGGCGTGACGATGGGGTTGGATTGTGTGTCACCGGCCAGCCACAGCGCGTTCTCCACGCCGATCGAGATGATGCAGTTCATCGAGCGACTGCGGCAGTTGTCGGGTGGCAAGCCGGTGGGTTTCAAGTTTTGCATTGGCCACCCCTGGGAGTGGTTTGCCTTGGCCAAGGCCATGCGCGAAACCGGCATCTGGCCCGATTTCATCGTGGTGGATGGCGCCGAGGGTGGCACGGGGGCGGCGCCTCTGGAGTTCACTGACCACGTGGGCGCACCGTTGCAAGAAGGGCTGCTGCTGGTGCACAACACCCTGGTGGGCATGGGCGAGCGGCACCGCGTCAAGATCGGTTGCGCGGGCAAGGTCATCAGCGCCTTTGACATCGCCCGCATGATGGCGCTGGGCGCAGATTGGTGCAACTCGGCGCGGGGCTTCATGTTCGCGTTGGGGTGCATCCAGGCGCAAACCTGCCACACGGGCGAATGTCCCACGGGCGTGACCACGCAAGATCCTTTGCGCCAGCGCGCCTTGGTGGTGGCCGACAAAGCCGAGCGGGTTTACTACCTGCACATGAACACCTTGTATGCGCTGAAGGAGTTGGTGCAGGCCGCTGGCTTGCAACATCCCAACGACATCACCGCCGACCACATTGTGCGGCGGGTGTCGAGCTCGGAGGTGCGTCGCCTGTCCAATCTGCTGGCCTTTGCCAAACCCGGCGAGTTGCTGGCGGCGGAACGGGGCGAGGCACCCTGGCCGCAACCGGTGTTTGAAGATTACTGGCGCCAGGCCCGGGCTGACTCGTTCAACAAAGCGGTCTGATCAGATCAGGCCTTGGGCGGTGCGGTGTCGATGAAACTGGGGCGCTGCGAGAGCTTGTCGAACAACTTGCCCAGGTTGGGGTAGTCGTCGCGCCAGTCAATCTGCGCAAAGCGGAAATCAACGTAGCCCAAGGCGCAGCCGGCCGAGATGTCGGCCAGGCTGTGGTGGTTGCCAGTGCACCAGGGGCGGTCGCCCAATCCTTGGCTCATGGATTTGAGGCCGCCGTGCACCTTGGCCATCTGGCGGTCAATCCACAGCTGTGAGCGTTGGGCTTCGGTGCGGCCGGGCCAGGTCTGTTCAAGGCGGGCCAGGATGGCGGCGTCCATCACGCCATCGGCCAGGGCTTCCCAGGTGCGCACTTCCACGCGCTCACGCCCGCTCAGGGGGATCAGTTTGCCCACGGGCGACAAGGTGTCCACGTACTCCACGATAACGCGCGAGTCGAACACGGCTTCGCCGCCTTCCATCACCAGGCAAGGCACCTTGCCCAAGGGGTTGGAATCGGAAATGCGGGTGCCTTCGGCCCACACATCTTCCACGTCGAATTTGTAGTCGAGCTTTTTCTCGGCCAGCACGATGCGCACCTTGCGGACAAACGGGCTAGTCAGTGAACCAATCAGTTTCATTCTGTGTCGTGATGTGTGGATGCTTGTTGATTTTAACGAAGGCTTGGGCTGCGGGCGCTGTTGGTGCTCTGGCTTTCAGGGCATCACCCATTCAGAGGGGCACCTTTCTTGGGCGAATTTGTATAAGACTGTTACATTTGCGACGAAAATGAACAACTCTGCTGCACGTTCATCTGCGCGCACGGTCCGGCTGGCGGACCTTGAGCCCCTCCATGTGGTGTTTGCATCACAGACGGGGCCGTCTGCGGCGCGCAATGCACATGTCAGCCTGGTCTGGCCGCCGCCGATTGGCTCTGATTCGGCCGAGGACCTGATGTCCGAGATGCGGGTCGCCTACATGGGCGCCATGGCCTGCGCGCCCAAAGCCGCCGCCGTGCCGCCCGGCGAGGTGCCCCGCTTGCCGCGCGGCACGGTGGTCAAGCTGCCCGTGGTGTTGAACGCCAGGGCCTCCGACTACGCCCGCATCTGGATCGTTAACCTGTTGTTGACCGTGTTGACGCTCGGCCTGTACTTGCCTTGGGCGCGGGTTAAATCGCAACGTTATTTTTTGAGGCGCACCCTGGTGGCTGGCCACGTGCTGGATTACCACGCGCCGCCTGCCAGTCACTTGCCCCGGTATGGCTTGGTGTGCGCCTTGGTGCTTGGCGTGGTGGGAGCCTGTCTAGGATCGCCGCTGGCAGGCTTGCTGGCGTTTTCAATGGCCCTGGCGGTGACCCCTTTGGCGGTGCACACCAGCCTGACCCACCGCATGGCCCACACCAGTTGGGCGGGGCGCCGCTTGAGCTTCAGGGGGCAGTTCGCGGCGGTCTATGGTGCTTTGCTGGTGCCTTTGATGGGGGTGTTGGCCGCGGCCTGGTTGACGCTGGCGGGGGCCACGTTTCATCACCCGTTGTGGTGGGTGGCGCTGGGCTTTGTCATCGCGCTGTGGCTGCTGGGGGTACCGCTGTTTTTGTGGGCCTACTTCCATTTCCGGCAGGGGCGCCTGGAGCTGGGGCCTTTGCGCCTGTTGTGGCAGGCCTCGCTCGTGGCCATGGTGATGCTGTGGGCCCGCACGGCAGCGTGGTCGGTGCTGGTCTGCGGCCTGGTGATGGGCTTGGGGGCCGTTTGCTTGGGCGCGCTGCTGTGGTGGCGAGGGCCGACGCATGGCGCCTGGTTGCTGGGCATGTTGGCCCTCGTGTCTGCGGCGGTGCTGGCGGCGGTCGTGCCCTATTTGCAGGCGCGTTTGCAGAACCTGGTTTGGAACAACACGGGCAACCGGGCACTGCGGTTTCGCAGTCACTTGTCGGTGCATGGTTATGTGCTGCTGCAGGTGCGGCATGCCTTGCTGCTGGTACTCACTTTGGGCTTTTACTGGCCCTGGGCGGTGGTGGCATCGCGGCGCATGCGCACCGAGGCCTTGACAGTGTGGGCCCGCGTTGACACCGAGGTACTGAAGTCGCATTGGACGCCGTTTGCCAAAGCGCAGACCGGGGAGGCGCCCAAACGCCGCGCAAGCGCCTAAAATCACTGGTTCTTCTGGTGCCTAGTTGCAAAAAACTCCATGAACCTTTCTGCCCTCACAGCCCTGTCGCCCCTGGATGGCCGCTACGCCCCCAAAGTGGCCGCCCTGCGCCCCCTGCTGTCTGAATTCGGCCTGATGCACCGCCGTGTGCAGGTGGAGGTTGAATGGTTCATCGCCCTGTCAGACGCCGGCCTGCCCGAGCTCAAGCCCATGACCGAGGCGGCGCGCGGTTACCTGCGTGGCTTGGCGGTGCGCTTCTCTGAGGCCGATGCCCAGGCCATCAAAGACATCGAAAAAACCACCAACCACGATGTGAAAGCCGTGGAGTACTGGATCAAGTCGCGCTTTGCCGGCCACCCCGAGCTGGAGCGGGCCAGTGAGTTCGTGCACTTTGCCTGCACCAGCGAAGACATCAACAACACCAGCCATGGCCTGATGCTGAAGGCCGCGCGCGACCAGGTGCTGCTGCCCACCATCGATGGGCTGATCTCCACTTTGCGCAATCTCTCGGTGACGCTGGCCGACATGCCCATGCTGAGCCGCACGCACGGCCAGACCGCGTCGCCCACCACGGTCGGCAAGGAAGTGGCCAATGTGGTGGCCCGTTTGGTCAACGCCCGCGAGCGCATCGCCAGTGTCAAGCTGCTGGCCAAGATGAACGGCGCCGTGGGCAACTACAACGCCCACCTGTCGGCCTACCCCGAGATCGACTGGGAAGGCTTCAGCCAGAAAGTGATCGAAGGCCCGCTGGGCTTGAGCTTCAACCCCTACACCATCCAGATCGAGCCACACGACTACATGGCCGAGCTGTTCGACGCGGTCACGCGCACCAATACCATCCTGATCGACTGGTCGCGCGATGTGTGGGGCTACATCAGCTTGGGCTACTTCAAGCAGCGGACCAAGGAAGGCGAGATCGGCTCCAGCACCATGCCGCACAAGGTCAACCCGATTGATTTTGAGAACGCCGAAGGCAACCTGGGCCTGGCCAACGCCATGCTGACGCACCTGAGCCAGAAGCTGCCCATCAGCCGCTGGCAGCGTGATTTGACCGACAGCACCGTGCTGCGCAACATGGGTGTGGCCTTGGGCTATGCCGTGTTGGCGTATGACAGCCTGGCGCGTGGCCTGGGCAAGCTGGAAGTGAATCCGCAAGCCCTGGCCGATGACCTGGACAGCGCCTGGGAAGTGCTGGCCGAGCCCATCCAGACGGTGATGCGCCGCTATGCCTTGCCCAACCCCTATGAGCGCCTGAAAGAGCTGACGCGTGGCAAGACGATCACGCGTGAAGCCATCCAGCAGTTCGTGCAGACCCTGGAGATTCCTGATGCCGACAAGCAGCGTTTGCTGGACATGACGCCGGGCAACTACATCGGCAAGGCGATCGAGCTGGCCAAGCGCGTTTGAGTTTTTTCATGAACTTCACCGACCAGCTCCAGCACGCCCAGCGCCACAACGACTCCATGCTCTGCGTGGGGCTGGACCCGGAGCCTGCGCGCTTTCCGGGCGCGTGGAAAGACCAGCCCGCGCGCATCTATGATTTCTGCGCCGCCATCGTCGATGCCACCAAGGACTTGGTCTGCGCCTTCAAGCCGCAGATCGCGTACTTTGCCGCGCACCGCGCCGAGGACCAGTTGGAGCGCCTGATGGCGCACATCAAGCGTGTCGCACCGCAAGTGCCGATCATCCTGGACGCCAAGCGCGGTGACATCGGTAGCACCGCCGAGCAGTACGCCCGCGAGGCCTTCGAGCGCTACCAGGCCGATGCCGTCACCTTGTCGCCCTTCATGGGTTTTGATTCGGTCGAGCCTTACCTGCGCTATCCGGGCAAGGGCGTGATCTTGCTGTGCCGCACGTCCAACCCCGGTGGCTCTGATCTGCAGAACCAGCGCCTGGCCGATGTGCCGGGCCAGCCGCGTTTGTACGAACACCTGGCTGCGTTGGCCCAAGGGCCGTGGAACACCAATGGCCAGGTCGGCCTGGTGGTGGGCGCCACCTTCCCTGAAGAGATCGCCCGGGTCCGTGAGTTGGCGCCGACCCTGCCTTTGCTGATCCCCGGCGTGGGCGCGCAAGGCGGTGATGCTGCCGCCACGGTGAAAGCCGGGCGGCGCGTGGCCGGCGATGGCACGGTCACCGGCGCCATCATCGTCAACAGTTCAAGGGCGGTGCTGTACGCCAGCGCGGGCGATGACTTTGCCAGCGCGGCGCGGCGTGTCGCGCAAGACACCAGGCAGGCGCTGAACGCCGCACGCTGATGTTCATCTTCAGGCTGTTGCTCAAGAATGCTTTCCGGCATCGCTTGCGCACCGCCTTGACGATGGTGGGCCTGGTGGTGGCCATCGGCGCTTTTGGCCTGCTGCGCACGATTGTCGATGCCTGGTATGCGGGTGTTGATGCCTCTTCAAGCGCGCGCCTGGTCACGCGCAGTTCGATCTCACTGACCTTTCCGCTGCCACTGAATTACGCCGACCGCATCAAGGCGGTGGAGGGCGTCAAGGGCGTCTCCTGGGCCAACTGGTTTGGCGGGATCTACATCGCCGAGCGCAACTTCTTCCCGCAGTTCGCGGTGGACCCGCCCACCTACCTGGCGCTGTACCCCGAGTTCGTGCTCAGCGAGGACGAGCGGCAGGCCTTCTTCCGCGATCGACAGGGCTGCATCGTGGGCCGCAAATTGGCGCGCAAATACGGCTGGAAGCTGGGCGACACCATCGCCATGCGCGGCACCATCTACCCAGGCAACTGGCGCTTCACCATCCGGGGCATCTACGCCGGCATCGATGCCACGACGGATGAGCAGCAGATGCTCTTCCACTGGAAGCGCCTGGCCGAGAGCATCCGCGCCCGGGCGGGCCGCAACGCCGACTTTGTGGGCGTGTACATCGTGGGCCTGCGCGATGCAGACCAGGCGCCGGTGGTGGCGCAGCACATCGACGCGCTGTTCAAGAACTCGCTGGCCGAAACTTTGAGCGAGACCGAGAAAGCCTTCCAGCTCAGCTTCGTGTCCATGAGCGAGGCCATTTTGGTGGCGGTGCAGGCGGTCAGTTTCATCATCATCGTGATCATCATGGCGGTGATGGCCAACACGATGACGATGACCGCGCGCGAACGCCTGGCCGAGTACGCCACGCTCAAAGCGCTGGGCTTCACGCCCGGCTTCATCAGCAAGCTGTTGCTGGGCGAAAGCCTGTTGATCGCCGTGATCGGTGGCGGCATTGGCATGGCGCTGACTTATCCGTTGGCCAAGGCCTTTGGGAGCGCGGTCGGCACCTTTTTCCCGGTGTTTCAAGTCTCGGGCACGACCATGGTTTGGCAGATGCTGGCCAGTGTGATGGTCGGTGCCGTGGCCGCAGCCTGGCCGGCTTGGAAGATGTCGCACATCGACATCGTGCAGGGTTTGAACCATGTGGCCTGAGCTGTTGCCGCTGTCCTACATCGCGCGCAACCTGTGGGTGCGGCGGGTGACGACGATGCTGACCGCAGGCGGCATGGCCCTGGTGGTCTACGTGTTCGCCACGGTGCTGATGATGGGCGAGGGCATCCGGGCCACACTGGTGGCCACGGGGCAGCCGGACAACGTCATGGTGCTGCGCAAGGGGGCCGGGGCCGAGATCAACTCCAGCGTGTCGCGCGGGCAGGCCGCCATCATCGAATCGCTGGCGGGCGTGGCGAACAACGGGCAGGGCGGCAAGCTGGTGTCCAAAGAGCCGGTGGTGCTGAACACCTTGCCCAAGCGCGGCTCGGGCAAGCCCAGCAACATCACGGTGCGCGGCACCTCGGCCACCGGCCTGGCCCTGCGTCCGCAGGTGCGTTTCATCAAAGGGCGCATGTTCCGGCCGGGCACCAGCGAGATCGTGGCCGGGCAGTCGGTGGCGCGGGGTTTCGTGGGTGCGGGCCTGGGCGAGACCTTGAAGTTCGCGGGCCGCGAGTGGTTGGTGGTGGGCATCTTCGACGCCAGCCGCAGCGGTTTTGACTCGGAAATCTGGGGCGACACCGAGCAGATGATGCAAGCCTTTCGCCGGTCCAACTATTCCAGCGTGATCTTCCGGTTGAATGATCCCAGCACGTTCGAGACCGCCCGCGCCGCCCTGGAAGACGATCCGCGCCTGACCCTGGAGGCCAAGCCCGAGGTGCAGTTTTACGCCGAGCAATCGGAGATGCTGTCCACCTTCATCCGCCTGTTGGGCCTGTCGCTGTCGGTCATCTTTTCGATCGGGGCCATCGTGGGCGCCATGATCACCATGTTCGCCACCGTGGCCTCGCGCGTGGGTGAGATCGGCACCTTGCGGGCCTTGGGCTTCAGGCGCAACGCGGTTTTGTTGAGCTTTCTGGCCGAATCCTTGCTGCTGTCGTTGGTGGGCGGCGTGATGGGCCTGGGCGCGGCCTCGCTGATGCAGGCGGTGAGCATTTCCACCGTCAACTTCAAGACCTTTTCAGAGCTGGCGTTTCAGTTCAGACTGACGCCGATGATTGCCTTGCACAGCCTGTTGTTTGCCTTGGCGATGGGGCTGCTGGGCGGCTTCATCCCGGCCTGGCGGGCGGCGCGGCTGAAGATCGTGGATTGTCTGCGCGAGGCTTGACCCAAGGCCCGCGCTTGTTCATAAGGAAACCAAGATGCAAGTTTGTACGTTCAAGGCCGGCGGTGAGCCGGAGGTGGGCCTGGTCCACGAAGAGTGGATCCTGCCGGTGCAGCGCGCACTGCCTGATTTGCTGCGGCCCCATGAGCCGATGCTGGACCTGATCACGCGTTGGGACAGCGTCAAACCGGCTTTGCAAGGCCTGTTGAACAACGTGGCCGCGGCTGACAAGCTGCGCCGCGAGCATGTGCGCCTGCTGGCCCCGGTGCCGCGCCCCGGCAAGGTGCTGGGCATCGGCCTGAACTACCTCGACCACATCAACGAAAAGATCATCGGCGAGGTGCGCACGGCGCCTGAGCACCAAGTGTGGTTCAGCAAGGCGACCACGGCGGTGAATGGGCCCTTCGATCCCATCGTGCTACCACCTGAATCGGTGTCCACCATGACCGACTACGAGGCCGAGCTGGTCGTCGTCATCGGGCGGCGCTGCAAACGCGTCACGCCCGAGCAGGCACCCGCTTTCGTCTTCGGCTATTGCGTGGGCAACGACGTGTCGGTGCGCGATTGGCAGAAGCGCACTTCGCAATGGACTTTGGGCAAGGGCTTCGACACGCACGCGCCTTTTGGCCCCTGGATCACCACGTTTGACGAGGTGCCCGACCCGCATGCATTGAATCTGCGCGGCCTGGTCAATGGCGAGCAGCGCCAAAGCAGTAACACCAGCTTGATGATCTTCAAGATCTGGGACCAGATCTCGGTGCTGAGCCAAGCCATGACACTGGAGCCCGGTGATGTGATCTACACCGGCACCTGCAGCGGCGTGGGCGCCGGCATGACGCCGCCCACTTTTTTGAAACCGGGCGACCATGTCCGCATCGAGATCGACCAGTTGGGCGTCATTGAAGCGCTCTGCATCGCCGACACGGCCTGATGAGTGGCCGCTCACGCACCTCCTGTATAACCACGGTTTCGAGACCTAGGAAGACTTGTCAATCATGTTGTCTGTGATCAAACGTCGGGGCGTGACCCTGCTGGTCGGTGCCATGGCATTGGTGTCTAGCGTGGTGGCCGCGCCAGCCCCACCCGGCACGCCTTACACCGTGGTCAACGCCAGCTTTGCCTGTCAGACGGCCACCTGCGACGCTGAGCTGTGGCTGCCCAAAGGCGTGAGCAAACCGGCTGTCATCGTGATGGCCCATGGCTTTGGCGCCTTGAAGGATTGGGGCTTGCAGCCTTACGCCGAGCGTTTCGTGAAGGCCGGCTTTGCCGTGGTGCGCTTTGACTACCGGGGCTTTGGCAAAAGCGGCGGACAGCCGCGCCGCGTGGTTGATGGCCAGGAGCACGTGAAGGATTGGTTGTCCGCGATCGACGCCTTGCGTTTGCGCGGCGATGTCGATGGCAGCCGCATCGGCCTGTGGGGCTCGTCTTTCAGTGGCGGCCAAGTGTTGGTGGTGGCCTCGCAAAGCCGTGGCGTCGTCAGGGCAGTCAGCGCCCAGGTGCCCTTTGTCAACGGCTTGCAAAGTGCCTTGACCTATCCCTTGAAGTACCAACCCCGGGCCGCCTGGGATGGCCTGCGTGACCTGCTGCGCAGCGACCAGCAAGAGCCCATCTACATCCCCATTGTGGCCAAGGATGGCTTCGCGGCCCTGGTCTGCCCCGAGTGCGTGGAAGGCTACGGCAAGCTGATCACTCCTGGCCAGGAGAGCACCGAGAACAAGGTGGCGGCCCGCATCCTGATGACCTTGCCTTGGTTCAAACCAGCCTCCAGCGCGCCCCACATCAGTGCACCGGTGTTGGTGATCGCGGCCGAGAAAGACGGGTTGATTCCGGTCCAGGGCGTGCGCGACATGGTCAAGGAATTACCGCATGGTGAATACCTGGAGCTGAAAGGCGCGGATCATTTTTCGCCTTACACCCAGCCGCTGTTTGAGCAAGTGGTCAGCCGCCAGACAGCTTTCTTCCTGAAGAACCTGGCGCGCTAGACCGCGGCGGCCCGGGCGCCGTATGATGTTCGGTTGCCCAGCCTCGCCACCGCGTCCGATGTCTTCCCGTCCTGATTTGCCCGTCCGTCCCAATGTCCCGCTGATCCAGGTGCGGGGCGCGCGAACGCACAACCTCAAGAACATCGACCTGGACATCCCACGCCACCAGCTGGTGGTGATCACCGGCCTGTCGGGCTCCGGCAAGTCCAGCCTCGCGTTTGACACCCTGTACGCCGAAGGCCAGCGCCGCTACGTGGAAAGCCTGAGCGCCTACGCCCGTCAGTTTCTGCAACTGATGGACAAGCCCGATGTCGACGTGATCGAGGGCCTGTCGCCCGCCATCAGCATCGAGCAAAAAGCCACCAGCCACAACCCGCGTTCCACCGTCGGCACGGTCACCGAGATCCACGACTACCTGCGCCTGCTCTACGCACGCGCCGGCACCCCCTTCTGCCCCGACCACGACCTGCCCTTGCGCGCCCAAAGCGTCAGCCAGATGGTCGATGCCGTGCTGGCCATGCCTGATGACACCAAGCTGATGATCCTGGCGCCGGTCATGCGCGATCGCAAAGGCGAGCACGCCGACCTGTTCGCGCAAATGCAGTCCGAAGGCTATGTGCGCTTTCGCATCGACGGCAAGGTGATCGAAGCCGCCGACCTGCCCGAGCTGAAGAAGAACGAGAAGCACGACGTGGACGTGGTGGTCGACCGCCTGAAGGTGCGCTCGGACATGACGCAGCGCCTGGCCGAAAGCTTTGAGGCTGCCATGCGCCTGGCCGATGGCCGCGCCATCGCCTGCGAAATGGACACGGGCATCGAGCACGTGTATTCGTCCAAGTTCGCCTGCCCGGTGTGCAGCTACTCGCTGGCCGAGTTGGAGCCGCGCCTGTTCTCCTTCAACTCGCCGGTGGGCGCCTGCCCCACTTGCGACGGCCTTGGCCACGTCATTGCGTTTGATCCCGTGCGCGTGGTGGCCTTTCCCAGCCTGAGCCTGGGCAGCGGTGCCATCAAGGGCTGGGACCGCCGCAACCCCTACACCTACTCCATGATCGAGACGCTGGGCAAGCACTACAAGGTTGACATCGATCAGCCCTTTGAAGAGCTGCCCGCCAACGTGCAGCAGGTGCTGCTCTATGGCTCGGGCGATGAAGAGATCGAGTTCGTCTACGAGGCCGATGGCACCGCAGGCAAGAAGCGCCGCGTCAAGCGCAGCCACCCTTTCGAAGGCATCCTGCGCAACTTCGAGCGGCGCTTCAAAGAGACCGATTCATCGGCCGTGCGCGAAGAGCTGTCGCGCTACCAGCAGCCCAAGGCCTGCCCTGATTGCGGTGGCACCCGCCTGCGCCGCGAAGCTCGCCACGTCTTCCTTCACGATGCCGTGAGCAACGACAAGCGTGCGATTTATGAAGTGGCCCATGCCACGCTGGCCGAAGCCCAACGCTACTTCGAAGGCCTGAAGCTGATCGGCTCCAAGGCTGAGATCGCGGACAAGGTGGTCACCGAAATCCGCTCGCGCCTGCGCTTCCTCAACGACGTGGGCCTGACCTACCTGAGCCTGGACCGCAGCGCCGACACGCTCAGCGGTGGCGAGGCCCAGCGCATCCGCCTGGCCAGCCAGATTGGCTCGGGCCTGACCGGCGTGATGTACGTGCTGGATGAGCCCAGCATTGGTTTGCACCAGCGCGACAACGACCGCCTGATCGGCACCTTGCAACACCTGCGAAACCTGGGCAACAGCGTGATTGTGGTCGAGCACGACGAGGACATGATCCGCGCTGCCGACTACGTGATCGACATGGGCCCGGGCGCCGGCGTGCATGGCGGCCACGTCATCGCGCAAGGCACGGCGCAAGAAGTGACCGACCACCCTGACAGCCTGACCGGCCAATACCTGGCGCGCACCTTGCGCATCGCCGTGCCGCCCAAGCGTTTGCCGTTCACTGACGAAACCCCGCGCCTGCGCGTGGTCAATGCCAGAGGCCACAACCTCCAGGGCGTCACGGCTGAGATCCCCGTGGGCTTGCTCACCTGCGTGACCGGCGTGTCAGGCTCTGGCAAAAGCACCCTGGTCAATGAAACGCTGTACGCGTCAGTGGCCCGCAAGCTGTACCACAGCCACCTCGAGCCCGCTGCACACGACGAAATCGAAGGCCTGGAGCTGTTCGACAAGGTGATCAACGTCGATCAATCGCCCATTGGCCGCACGCCGCGCAGCAACCCGGCCACCTACACCGGCCTGTTCACGCCCATCCGCGAGCTGATGGCCGATGTGCCTTCAGCCCGTGAGCGTGGCTACGGCGCGGGCCGCTTCTCGTTCAATGTGGCCGGTGGCCGCTGCGAAGCCTGCCAGGGCGACGGTGTGCTCAAGGTCGAGATGCACTTTCTGCCCGATGTCTACGTGCCTTGCGACGTTTGCCGCGGCAAGCGCTACAACCGCGAAACACTGGAGGTTCAGTACAAGGGCAAGAACATCCACCAGGTGCTGGACCTGACGGTCGAGGCCGCGCTGGACTTTTTCAGCGCCGTGCCCACACTGGCCCGCAAGCTGCAAACTTTGATGGACGTGGGCCTGGGCTACATCCGCCTGGGCCAAAGCGCGACCACGTTGTCCGGCGGCGAAGCCCAACGCGTCAAGCTGGCGCTGGAGCTGTCCAAGCGTGACACCGGCCGCACGCTCTACATCCTGGACGAGCCCACCACCGGCCTGCACTTCCACGACATCGCCTTGCTGCTCAAGGTGTTGCACCAATTGCGCGACGCGGGCAACACCATCGTCGTGATCGAGCACAACCTGGACGTCATCAAGACGGCCGACTGGTTGATCGACATGGGCCCCGAAGGCGGATCAGGCGGCGGCACCCTGGTGGTGGCCGGCACGCCCGAGACCGTGGCCGAGCACGCCGGCAGCCACACTGGCCATTACCTCAAGGCGCTGCTGGACGAAGTCAGCCCATGAAGCCCACGTTGTGGGCCGAGGCGTCGAAGTTGTGCAGGTTGGGCAAGATGCTGGCCAGGTCAGTGGGCGACACACCCATCCACTTGCCCAGCGTGTAGGCGTACTGGTCCACCGAGGTGGTGGGCAGCAGGGCGCCATTGCCGAGCTGGTCCAGGCTGGCAAACACGCCATTGGCATCGGCGGTGCTGTACTGCGGGAAGGTGCCATACACCTCGCCGCCCTGCACCGCACCGCCCATGATCAGGTGGTGGGCGCCCCAGCCATGGTCGGTGCCATCGCCGTTGTTGGTGAAGCTGCGGCCAAAGTCCGAGGCCGTGAAAGTGGTGACCTGTGAACGCATGTCGCCACCAGGCATCGCGCCCATCACGCTGTCGAAATAGGCCAGCGCGTGGTCCAGTTGCAGCATGCGCTCGTTGTGCTCGGTGTTTTGCGAAGCGTGGGTGTCAAAGCTGCCCAGGTTCACCATGAACACCTGCCGCCGGATGCCAAAGCTGCCTTGCCGGTTCGCGTCGATGATGCGGGCAATCATTTGCAGCTGCAGCGCCAGGCCATTGGTGGCTTGCGTGCCACTCGTGTTGGTGTACTTCAGCATTGGGTCGTTCCACACCGACGATGCGCCCGAAGTGCCCCAGGGTGCGAGTGCGCTGGCGGGCAGGGCGCCCGCCATCAGGTTGCTGGCCTGGATGGCCCGCGTGACCACTTGTTGGTGGGCCTGCGTGAACAGGTTGCTGCTGGTCGATGCGTTCATCACCGACTTGACCGCCGTGTACAGGTCGGCGTTGCCCAGCACATGCTGGTTGTTGCCCAGGCCAGGAATGCTGGCCAGGCCCACCGGGTATTGGCGCACCGACCGGCCACTCAACCAAGTGCTGGCATTGCCAGGCGTGATGCAGGTGAACGAGCGCTTGATGATGTCGGCACTGGCACCACTGCCGTTGCCGCTCATCAGCAAGTCACCGATGCGTCCGCCCCAGCCTTCGCTGGCACCTTCCGGTGAGAAGGACATCCAGGTGGATTGCTGGTCGTTGTGCGAGAACAGTTTGGCCGGCTTGGCGAAGCTGTCCTGCGCGTAGTTGGCCTTGGTGGTGGGCCGCATCAAGGGGCCGACGTTGGCCATCACGGCCAGCCGATTCGAGTCATACAACTGCTGACTGCGCACCAGCGCGGGATGCAGGGCAAACTGCCGCCCGGCGTGAACCGATCGGCCTGAATGCGCGATCGGCCGCACGCCCCCCAGGCGCTCGGGGGATCCTGCTGCGGCTGCCGGGTTGGCGGCGGTGCCCGGGCGCAACAAGGCGATCGAGGTGCTGCTGTCGGTGGCATCGCGCGAATGCGGGTCGCGGTGGTTCACGTAGTGGCCCCACGAATCCGTGTCGGTGGCCAGCACCGTGTTGTACGAGTCATTGCCCCCATTGAGGAAGATGCACACCAGGGCCTGGTAGCCGCCACCGGCGGATTGCGCCGAGGCCTGCCCCATGGTGGCCAGGCTCAAGCCCAGAGGGCCGGCGGCACCCAGGCTGGAGAAGGCGGCGGCTTGGCGCAGAAAGCTGCGGCGGCTGGTCGAGCTGCTCATGGTGAGATCTTTTTCTTCACTGTTGAACGATGAACTGCGGCGACACGGCCACCATCAGGATCGCGGATTCCACGCGTCGGCGCCGGTCTGTCGCATTGACATTGGGCATCTTGCCCACGCCGGTCAGCATCAGCGCGTTGAGCTCGCTGGACGCGGGGCCGCCCAGCAGCCTTTGCGCCACGGCCGTGACCAGTTGCTGCGGCGCGATGGCGGTGGGCTTGTCCACCAGCGAGTCGAAGCTGCTCAGGTCAAAACGCATGTCGATGCGCTGGGTTTGGCTGTTGGTGTGGCCCCAGCCGTAATCCACCATCTGGATCACGTAGTTGGCATAGCCCAGCACCGAGGTCTCGTTGGTGATCTGCATCTCGGGCGCCACCAGGTCCTGGTTGCCCAGGTCGGTTTGCGGCGGCTTGTAGCCCGGCCGGAAGAAGTTGAACACCGAGGGCGCGCGCATGGGCGTCTGGCCCAGCTCGCTCACTGTGTCGTCGGTGCTGGAGGCCAGGTAGTAGGGCACGCGGCCGCTGGTCAGTGCAGCGTTGTAGGCATCCGAGGTGTGGGGTATGGCCCGCATCAAATGAATGACGCGCACCAGCGGCTCGCGCACCTTCCCGAAACTGGCGGCGCCTTGCAGGGTCATGTCTCGCGCCTCGGCGTCCAGCAGCACGGCCTTCACCGTGCCCTTGATGTTGCCGTTGGACGCGCGGAAGGCAGCCGTCACGCGTTGCACATAGCTGGGGCTGGGGTTGCTGGTCACCAGGCGCTGAATCAGCTGTTTGGCAAAGAACGGCGCGGCGTTGGGGTGATTGGCCAGCCGGTCCAGCGCCGCCACCAGGCTGGCTTGCGGATTGGGCGTGGTCTGTGCCGCCACCGTCACACCCAGAAAGCGCTTCTCGCTGATCGAGTGTTCCTGCGTGTACGAGGACATGGCCGTGATGCTTTGGCTGGCGTCCGTGCACTGGTCGCCGCGCCAGAAGCACTGCCACCACACCACCGAGGCCTTGGCCGCCGGGCGGAACCAGCTCCAACCCGTGAAGACCTTGGCCAAGCCCTTGACGTCATCGGCGGTGTAAGTTTCCTGGGGCAGGCCGTTGACCAGCTTGTTCGTGCCATCGTCGTTCAGCTCAACCAGGCCGATCGAGAACAGCTGCATCACCTCGCGTGCGAAGTTTTCATCGGCGATGCGGCCGGTGTTGGTGTCCTCCTTGCGGTTGCCCTTGTGCGACAGGAAGGTGCCCATGGCGGGGTGCAGGGCCACGCCTTCCAGCAAGTCGCGGTAGTTGCCGTCGATCTTGTTGCTCAGCATGTCCATGTAGCTGGCGACCATGCGGCCGTCGCCGGTCAGTTCGGCATTGGTGGTCGATACGACGAAGATCTCGGACAAGGCAAAGGCCACACGCTGGCGCAATTGAGCCGGGTCGGTCACGGCGTGTGTCCACCAGCTGTAGATCACGTCGTTCACCATGGGCCGATCGGTGCCCTGCGCCGTGGAAGACGCCTCGACCGTGGCCAAGTGGCTGTTCTGCAGCGGCGTGGCCAGTTGTTCGTCGATCCAGCGCTCGTAGCCGATCGCCTTCACGCGGGTGATGTCAGGCGATGTGGGGCCAAACGTGGCTTGCGTCAGGAAGCGATGCGCTTCAAGGTCGTTGGCCGGCATGGCGCCGACCGACTGCAGGTTGCTGGATCCTGCACTGCCCGCGCTGCTGGAGGGGCTGTCGCCTCCACCGCCGCCACCGCAGCCCACCAACAGGGCCGCGCTGAACGCCATCACCCACCCTGCTTTGGACAGGACACCTTCGGACTTCGACCGCAACATGAACGCACTCACACTGAGAGACTTGACTCAGGGATGTCGGCATTTGAAACCCGGGCTTGAGCCGTGCTCCTGAATGGACGATCTCTGACACGAGCTCACAAGGTGCCATGCGCCCCGGTCCGCAGGGGATGCAAGATGCCTCAGTTGTAAGGGTGCGAAACGCCAGGCCCACGCAGAGCCTGAAAGCGTCAATAGCTCACAAGTTGGGGGACAAAGCCCGTTCGGCGTCGCGTTGGGACAGCCCAGTTTTCTCGGCCCATTTCTCCAACTGGTCGTGACCGATTTTGCCCACGTTGAAGTAAGTGGACTCCGGG
>NZ_JACMNS010000176.1 GCF_014378415.1 Aquabacterium sp. | reverse complement strand
GCGGCAAGCACGCCCATCACGCGGCAACAGGCCACCCGGTTTTTGACACAAGCGACTTTTGGGCCGACACAGGCCGAGGTTGATCACTTGATGGCGGTGGGCTATCAGGCTTGGCTTGATGAGCAGTTCGCTGCGCCGATGGCTACCACATCGCATGTGGCGGCTTGGGATGCGAGCAACGCGGCCATCATGAAGTTGGATGCGGGCCAGCGGGCCAGCAGCGGGGAGGTCACCAGCAGCTTTTGGCGTCAGGCGGTGACCGGTACTGACCAATTGAGGCAGCGAGTGGCACTGGCCTTGTCCGAAATATTTGTGGTGTCTACCGCAGACAGCTGTGGCAGCAACGCCTACAGCCGAGGAACCGCAGGCTATCTGGACATGCTGGGGCGTCAGGCCTTTGGCAACTACCGCGACCTGTTGGAGTCCGTGGCATTGCATCCGGTCATGGGTTGCTACCTGTCGTACTTTCAAAATCAGAAAGAAGATTTGAGCACCGGACGGGTGCCCGATGAAAACTTTGCGCGAGAAATCATGCAGCTGTTTTCAATCGGCTTGTATCAGCTCAACTCGGACGGCAGCATCAAAACCGATGCCAAGCAGCAGCCTCTGGAAACTTACACGGCCGCCGACGTGTCCGACCTGGCCAAAGTTTTCACAGGCTGGGGTCTGAATTGCTCGACTGGCTTCACAGCCAGTTGTTTTTTCTCAAACCCCAGCATGCCCGAACAGTTCCTGGCGGACATGCGCGGCTTTGCGCTGTACCACTCCACGGCCGACAAAAGTTTTCTGGGGGCCGTGGTGCCCGCCAGCATGCTCTCGACACCCGAGGCAGACTTGAAGGTGGCGCTCGACACACTGTCCAGCCACCCCAATGTGGGGCCCTTCATTGGCAAGCAATTGATACAGCGGCTGGTGACCAGTAACCCCAGTCCAGCTTATGTGGCTCGGGTGGCCGCAGCATTCAAGACCTCAGGGGGCAATTTACGCGTCACCGTGTCAGCCATTTTGCTGGACAGCGAGGCGCGGGACAAGGCGGCGCTGAGCAGCAGCACTTTTGGCAAGGTGCGCGAGCCCCTGTTGCGCTTCTCGGCCCTCCTGCGCGCCTTTGATGCCCGCTCTGACAGTGGGCGGTATCTGATCACCTCAACCACGGATTCCCTGGGGCAGTCGGCATTGGCGTCGCCCTCGGTGTTCAATTTTTTTCGACCTGGTTATGTCAAGCCCGGCTCATTGTCTGCCGCAGCGAACCTGGTGACGCCGGAGCTGCAAATTGCCACCGAAACCAGCGCAGCCGCGTATGTCAACTTCATGACCAGTTTCATCTGGGCAGGAACGGGCCGAGCCGGTCTCGACAACAGTGCCAAGCGGGGCGACGTGCAGCTGGACTTCAACGTCAACCCCAACAGTCCCTGGTTGGCGATGGCGGATGATCCAGCGGCGTTGGTTGAAGAGCTCAACCAACGTCTGATGTACGGCACGATGCCGATGGGGCTGAAAACGGAGATCACGCAGGCCATCATGGCGGTGGATTTCAAAGCCAAGCCGACCCCCACCGCCGATCAGATCGCGGGCACCCGCAAATACCGCCTGTGGTCAGCCTTGCTGCTGGCCGTGGCATCTCCAGAGTTCCAGGTACAGAGGTAAGCGGCAACATGCGTGATCACGGTTTCAATGCTTCTCGCCGTTTGATGTTGAAACAAGCTGGCGCGTTTTCGATGATGGGCGCGGCTGCACCTTTGGCGATGAATTTGGCCGCTGCCAGTGCGCTGGCCGCACCCGCCGCCACCGACTATCGCGCCCTGGTCTGCGTGTTCTTGTACGGAGGAAACGACGCTTTCAACACGGTGCTGGCGACCGATGATCCATCGTGGTCGAACTACGCTGCGGTGCGCAATCAGCAGCCGGAGTCCATTGCGCTGCTGCGCAATGCCGCGCCCAACCGCAACGCCAAGTTGGGATCACCTGAATGGTTGGGCGGCGTGTTGCCGATTTCTGCCGCTTCAATGCAATCTGGGCGCAGTTTTGCGATGCACCCCATGCTTGGCGGCCTTCAAGCCATGTTCAACACCAGTCGACGCCTTGCTGTGGTGGCCAATGTGGGGTCGCTGGTCGAGCCCTTGAGCAAGACCGACTATCTGCAAGGCCAAAAACGCAAGCCCAAAAAGCTGTTCTCGCACAACGACCAGCAAAGCACCTGGATGGCCATGGCCCCTGAAGGCACGGCCGTGGGTTGGGGCGGCCGTTTGGCCGATGCTGTGGCCAGCGCCAACAACAGCAGCCTGTTCACCGCCATCTCCGCCAGCGGCGAGTCCGTGTGGCTGAGCGGGGAAACCGTGCGCCAGTACCAGGTCAGCCCGGCCGGACCAGTGCGCATGGGCACTCAACCCGACTCAACGGGGGTCAGCCGTGTCTATGGCTCAGATGTGGTCGGGGCGGCCTTAGAGCGCATCGTGACCAGCTCGCGCAATCAACACGTCATGGCCGCAGACATGGCCGCCGTGAACCAGCGCAGCATCCAGGCTGAGCGCATTTTGTCCGGCGCTTTGCCCAGCGAAGCGCTGGCGCCGTATGGGCCTGCCAGTGCTTTGCAATACACCACCCTGGCCGGAGGGCGAGCCCATAACTCTCTGGCCCAGCAGCTGCAAGTGGTGGCCAGAACCATCGCGGCTCATGGCAGCCTGGGGGTCAAACGGCAAGTGTTTTTTGTGAGCATGGGTGGCTTCGACACGCACAACAACCAGAACCTGGGTCATGCCGATCTCATGGCCAAACTCAACCATGCCATGCAGTATTTCGACACCACCTTGTCGGCGATGGGTGTGGCTCAGCAGGTCACCACCTTCACCGCCTCAGATTTTGGGCGTTCGTTCACCAGCAACGGGGATGGTTCCGACCATGGCTGGGGCGCGCATCACCTGGTCATGGGTGGTGCTGTGCAGGGCGGCGATGTGCATGGCGACTTTCCCGTGCTGGGCAAGAAGAACCAGCGCAACAACCAATTCGACGCCAGCCCAGACCAGATTAGCAATGGCATCTTGTTGCCCAAGGTCTCGGTGGACCAATACGGAGCGGCCTTGGGTCAATGGTTCGGCCTGAGCCCAAGTCAATTGCCCGAAATCTTTCCTAACCTGGCCAATTTCTCTGGGGCCAGCAGGTTGGCGCTGATGAAGGCCTGAGTGGGCTCAGGGCTTGTCGCTGTACTCGCGCACCTTGAGCGCGATCATGTGTTCGTAAATGGCGCGCAGTACGGCGTAGATGAAGCCGGATCGGCCATCCAGGAAGCCGCGTTTGCCGACGTACAGTAGCAGGAACATCACCAACGGCCGAAACGGCAGGCGGTAGTAAAGCTCCTTCTGATGGAAGCGGCGCACATTCGGGTCGCGGGCCGTGAGGGCGCTGACCACGCTGAAGCCGGGCTGATCCTGCCGGTTCGCCATGATCTGGCGTGCCTCCAGGGTGCTGTACCAATTGTGCTTTTCAAACCAGAAGCCGATGCCCTTGCTGAAGGGCAGGTGGTTGAAATGCTCCTTCAATTCGCCCACCGGCCCATCCACCTGCGTCACCGGGTTCGTCAGGCGCTCATAGCGGATGCTGGCGGGCTTGAACAAACGGATGTTAAAAGGTGAGGGTGTGACGTGCTTTAGCCAAGTGCCGAACAGATAGTCTCGCCTTTGCACCCTGAAGGCCACGCAGTCTCCAGCGTGGCGTACCGCGTGCTGCATGGCAGCGATCAGCTCGGGCGTGAGCCGCTCGTCTGCGTCGCTTTGGTATACCCACTCGTGCCTGAACGGGATGTGGGCCAGGCCCCAGTTTTTGTGCGTGGACTCGTTGTCGTACACACGCTGGGTGACCCTGGCGCCGTATCTTTCGGCCACTTCGAGGGTCCGGTCGGTGCTCATGGAGTCGAACACATGGACGTCGTCCGACCAGGTCATGGTGTCCAGGCAGCCGGGCAAGTCCTGCTGTTCGTTCTTGGTCAGGATCAGGATGGAGATGCCGCTCATGGCCGCGCCACCTGCTGGTCACGCTCGCCCACCCGGCGCGCGGGCACGCCGGCCCAGATGCCCCAGCCTTCCTGCAGTGACTTGGACACCACACCGCGTGCGGCCACCACCGAGCCTTCTGCAATGACCACGCCGGGGCACACAAAGCTTTGCGCACACAGCCACACATGCCGCTTGAGCTTGATGGGCGCCGTGGTGAGCTGCATGTTGGGGCTGTTGAAATCGTGGGTGCCGGCGCACAGGTAGCTGCCTTGCGAGACCACGGCGTAGGACTCGATGTGGATGTGGGCCATGCTGTAGAGGACCGCGCCTTCGCCAATGCCCACGAAGCTGTCGATCGTGAGGTGCCAGGGTGCCCAGACCTTGACGGAGGGGTGCACGTGCACATGCTCGCCGATGCGGGCCCCAAAGACGCGCAACAGGGAACGCCGCCATGCGTGCAGGGGCCGAGGCGTTGGGCGGAACAGCAACATCCAGGTGATGTCCCACAGCTGCCTGGCCAGGCGCTGCCGGAGCGAGAACGAGGGCGCTGTGTAAGAGTCTGTGCCTTGGATAATCATCGTGATCAGGATTGTCTTGGGGCAATGTGACATGACACCACGTGCCTCCCCCCGTGCCAACATGACCTGCCTGTCGCACATGCGTTTGCCAGACGAAAATCCCCACGCAAAGGCACTGAGGCAGGGACTCACAGAGGGTGGTCTGCTCCGAAAAGCTGGGCTGGTTTTGGCGTGGTCTGGTCAGCCTGATCCGAGTCGATCGTGGGGATGCGCTTGAATATCATTCTCAGCATGAACGCCAGCAGTGCGTAAATGAGAACTTTCTGAGGCATGTCCCGCAGCAAGAAGGCCAACTTGGCAGCCAGCGACTCGCTGCCCAGTCCGTAAAGCAAGATGCTCCAGGTCCCACCCAGCACGATGGGCGACACCACAAAAATCTCACCTCGCAGTGAGAGAGAGTCGAAACACAGGAACAAAACAAGGAACAAAACAGCCACCAAGAATGGGGCGAAATCTTGGCCAATGACGATGACATCGGCCCACATCGATCCCGTGGCAAATCCGCCCAGGGACTCTGATCCCTCGTTCTGGTACCGGTAGAAGTCGCCCATGGAGTAAGCGTTTCGCTGCTTGTCGAGCTTGATCTCCAGCATGTCCAGCACGGGCTGTGGCAAGGTCATCAGAAGCTTTTCGACATTGGTGTCGAGTACTTCAGCCCGCTGCTTCGCGTTGAAATTGAACGCAAAGTAAAGCATGTTGTCATGAAACTTGGTTTCAGAGAATCGCGCCAGAATCGGGTTGCTGAGATAGGCCTCGTCATAGATGTTCAGCGAGGCCGCCAGCGTCCCGCTCATGCGGTATGCCGTCAGCTTGTCACGTTCACTCAGCAGGTGATAGGTTTCCTGGACTGTTTGCCACGGTGTCGAGGTTTCTCGCTTGTCTCGTGCCAAAGCCATGGCCACGGCCACATCCGTGAACAGGGTGATGCTCATGAGCACAGCCACCAACCCAGCGCCGGCTTTCGCCAAGGTGCGTTTGCGCACGGGGCTGGGGTCTTGCATGGCCCAGATGAAGTAAATCAAAGCTGCTTGAACGGGGCCGATCAACATGAGCTGACGGGCATTGCGCAACAGGCCGATGCCCATCAAGGTGATGGTGAAGGCGATCAGCAAAGGGATCTGTTTCTTGATGTCGCAATACCGATCCCCATACTTCTTGTAGTACAGGGGGATGGCAAATGGCAGCCACTGTAAAAAGCCCAGCGCTTGAAACAACTTTCCACCGGCGTCGCCAAATGCGGCACCGCCCTGCAGGGTGGACAAGGTCCCAAGAATGGCCATCGCCCACAGGGTGCCTATGGGTGGTGCATCCAGCACCCCAAGCGGTCTGAAAACATGCAGCGCAAGCACGTCGCGCAGGCTGACAGTCGCTGCCAGATGGCGGTATGTCCAATGGACGGCCACCGCGATCAAGGATGCAGCAGCCAATACAGAGAACGTGAGAACAGGCCCCCGCAATAGTTGAGTTACTGGGACCCAGGAAGTCGTCTGCGCGACCAGTGAGGCCAGTGACGAGGTCACGTTGAAACCGATGATGGCCAGGGACGACACGGGGTAGTCCACTGTCGCACGACTGCGATCCAGGTACTGATAGACCAGCAGGGTGGATCCCACAATGAGCAGGACTGAAAGTACGTTGTCATTGGATGAGTCAATGACCAGTTGCAGCAGGCCGCAGACCAAGCAACTCAACTGCATCGCACGTGCAAAAAGTTGAAATCTGGTCATGATGACGCGCTCGATGCTGCCGTGTTCAACACCGTTCTGAGGATGTCTTCATTGCCGTGACGGTTGGCCAGGAACCGGTGATGCCCGGCGGTGGCAATGGCGGCGGCTTTGTCTGGCTGTGCGAGCAAGGCCAGGCATTGGTCCGCACACTCCTGGGCATCTCGCCAGAAGATGGCCTCGGTCCCTTCTTGATATAGATCACGGTGTTCTTGGGTGCGCTCAGCACAGAACAACCCCCCCAAAGCTGGAATTTCAAGAGAACGGGTGGTGTGCAGGTCTCGGTTCCCTTTGGACAGCATGCCGATGTTGATGCTTGCACATTGAATGGCATGGGCATAGTCATGGCCTCCAATGGCGCCCCCCTTCCAGTGGGGTTGAAGCTTGTGCCACTCGGGCGCCTTGTGCCAGTTAGCCCCCCGGATGGACACTGGTACGCCGCGCTGGATCAACGCCAGCAGGAAGGGGCCTCTTTCAGGCATCCAGGTTCCCAGGAACAGGACTTTCGATTGCCACCGCGCGGCAATGTCTGGCGTGATGGGGCGGGGTGCATGCGTCAATTCATCGGCGGATCGCCAAACTCGAATCACCCGATGTGCGCCTAGCGCCGCGCACTCAGCCACGTTTTCCTGGCGCACCACCGCCAGCAAGTCATAGTGCGGTGCCGACATGCGGTAGGCCGAAAAGCGCCTTCGATCACGGGGTCCTGTCGGGTCATCAATGTTGTAGTTGATCACGCGTCCGCAATGCGCCTTGAGCAAGGCAATGATGGCGGGCGTCACCCACTCGCCGTTGTCAACATGGCACAGATCGAAGTGCTGATGCCGGAGTTTGGCCTTCATGTGGCGCACCAGCCAGGGTGCAAACACATGGCCGCCGATGCGCCAGGTGACCCTGTCAACCCAGCCAGTCTGCGGCAACCATTGACGCATGTCCCAATGGACGACTTCATGCCCCAGGCGGCGATAGGCGTTGGCTCGGTCCAGGCAGGTCCCGCTGATCGTTCCCAAGTACAGGATGCGCAAACGGCTCACTGCATCAACTCCCGATAGATGGTCTGGGCCTTCATCCCATAGTCGCGCCATCCGCCTGCGCTCTGTACCCGAATCAATGCGCTGCGGCTCATCTGGGCCCGCAACTCGGGCGAATCGGCGAGCTGTTGTAGCCGCTCGGTGATCGCGGCGGGATCGCGAATGGGAACGATGAAGCCTTCCCGTCCATCGTCAAAGAGATCGCGCGCACCTGTGTTCTCGGTGCCGATGACGACGCAGCCGCTGGCCAGGGCTTGCGCCTGAACCAGGGCCAGTCCTTCCTGCACGCTGGCCAGCACCATGACATGACTGCGGCTCATCAGTGACGCCAAATCCACCTGCGGCACATGGCCCAGGACGCGAATGGAGTCGTGCCACAGACCATGACGCTTCATGCTGGCGATGAAGCCAGGAGAGGGCGTTCCCGCCAGGCTGAGTGACTTGCGGGGATGGCGGAACGCTTGATATGCCTGCAGCAGGTATGGGATGCCTTTATTCAGGTTCATGCCGCCCACGTACAGCACATCGAACCGACCGTCTTCGGGATGTCCGTTGGGTTGGAACAGGTTCAGGTTGACGCCGTAGGGCAGCAGCCGCATTTTCTGCCTGGCCACACCCTGCTGAACGAATGATTCGAGGCTGAAGCTCGAGGGCACGGTGATGCAATCGGATTGAGCGTATTCAGCTTCTTCGCGCTCCATGGCACGCAGGTCAATGCCCTCGAAAGACAAACCCCAGCGATCGGCCTCTTCTCGCAGAAGTTGGTCCTGAACGCGGATGTGTGAAGAGCCGCGGTCGCACACATAGCGCGCGCCACGACGTTGGGCTGCGCGGCCGCTGCAAAGCGCGGAGCCGGACATGCCCACGAACACATCACAGTCGGGCAGGTTGCGAACGACATGCCGGTCGAACGTGGTGCGATCCAGTTGTTCCCAAGCTCGGACCACGTTGATTCCCAAGATGTCCTTTCGTTTGAATGCCATGTAAGGCGTGTGTACCCAAGGAAAGGTCCGAATCAGATGTGCTGGCAGTTGCTTGCTCTTCAACTTGAATTGAGGGTAGCCGGTGAAGATGGCGGCCAGTGATTGAGTGACGTGAAGCTCACGCGCCAAGTCAAAGGAGTGAAACGTCCCGATGGTGGACAACGCAATTTTCATGATGCGACGGACTGCTGGCTAAGGGGATGAAGCGAGGTCATTCGATGAGCCAGAAACACGCACACACCGGCAATGCCAAGCTCAGTTAGCAGCATGGCCACCCCTGCGCCTTCCAGGCCAAGCAGGTTGCCCAGCACCCATGACAAACCCAGTGACAGGGCCGCTGCCAGCAAGGTCCATTGCGCCAGGCCCACGTGCTGATTGGTCGCCATGAGCAACACCCTTGGGACGTGCCACACGCCGCCCGCGGCCGCGTACACCAGCAAGATCGCCATCAGGGTTGGCTGAACGCCGATGCGGCCATGGGTCCACACCTGCAATAGCCATGGTGCCACCAGGTAAAGAACCAGACTCAGTCCCACGGACAGCGCCGCACCTGTCCAGGCTGACCGCCGGTAGAGACCCGCCACGGCTTGAGCGCCGCCCCGGCCATACAGGCGAGACAGCTCTGCCCACAAGGCATGACCAAAAATGCCGGTGACCTGCACCGCCACGCGAGCCAGGGTCCGATAGGTGTTGAAAACGGCGACCACGGCAGGGCCAAAAAGGTGGCCCACCACCAAGGTGACGCCCTGAAAGCTCATGGCATTGGCCAAAGGAAAAGCCATGAAAGAGATAGCGGGCGTGGCCATGGCTCGGACCTCGGTGATGTGCGCCTCTCGCAGCCCCCAGGTGAACGGGTGCTGCCCTTTGCTGGATCTCCAGATCATCCACAAGACACCCGTGGCCCGAACCATCAGGCCTGCGATCGCCACTGTTGCGAAGGTGCCCCCGATGAACAGGCCAAGCATGCAGCCCACCCACTCGGCCAGGCGAAGTCCATTGGCCAGCATGGTGCCCTGCGCGTAACGCTCGGTCGACTTGAAGATGGCCTCGGCCAATCCACCAAACAATGCCAGCAGCACCGTCAAAACCAAGGCGGCCAAGGCCAGGCGTTCATCCCATTGAACAAGGCCTGGCATGGGGGCCCAAAGCAGCAATGGCAATGACAATGCAGCGATGCTGCCGCAAACGAGCAGCATGAACACCATGGCGCTCTGGAAGATGGTGTTGGCCTGCTTGGCGTCACCCCGCCCCATGGCCATGGTCATGCGATTTCCAGCTGCGGCTACCATGCCCACATCGGCCATCGACAGGTAAGCTGGGATGGCGGACAACATCAGCCATGTGCCGTAGGTGGCCACATCCCATCGGTGCAGAAACAGAGGCAGGGATGCCAATTGGATGACGATGTTGATGGCCTGCCCAACAGCATTGGCCCCCAAAGCGGCCACGACCCGCCGAATCAAAGGGCTCATGTCAGGTGCCAACGCTTCCAATGACGCGTCGGCGCCCCTCTGGGCTCAGCGCACTCAACAGATCGCTGATGAATTGATCTTGCAACTCGTAGG
>NZ_JACMNS010000175.1 GCF_014378415.1 Aquabacterium sp. | reverse complement strand
CTGGAGTCGATGATCGGCAAGCTGTGCCTGCGCCTGATGGACCTGCCCGGCGTGCTGGGCGTGCGCGTCAAGATTGCCAAGCTGGAGATCTTCGATGACTGCGAAGTGGCGATCAGGATGGAGACCGGGCAGTGGTGATCCGCCCGGTGCCCGGCCTCGTCAAGGCTTGGCGTTGATGCGCGCCCACGTGATCGTCGTGTGGGCGATGTGCTTGAGTAGGAAAACAATCTTCCCTGTGGGGTGTGCTTGTTGGCGCAACGTAAGCTTCTGCGTTGAATGAGGTTCACAAGGTATTCCCCATCGACTTTCAGCCCTGATTGGCCAGATCACGCCAGATCGGCGAAAATAGAGGGATGAACGACGCCGTAATCACCGACACCCGCCCCGAATTCCTGCACCGCACCGACGAAGCCAAGGCCGCAGACGCCAAGGCCAAGAAGCAAGTGTTCGAGGCGCAAAAGCTGTCCAAGCGCCTGCACCGCCAGGTGGGCCAGGCCATCACCGACTTCAACATGATCGAAGGCGGCGACAAGGTCATGGTCTGCATGTCGGGGGGCAAGGACAGCTACGCCATGCTCGACGTGTTGATGAACCTGCAAAAGCGTGCGCCAGTGCCGTTCGAGCTGGTGGCCGTCAACCTGGACCAGAAGCAGCCTGGCTTTCCGGAGCACGTGCTGCCCGAGTACCTGGCCAAGGTGGGCGTGCCGTTTCGCATTGAAGAGCAGGACACCTACAGCGTCGTCAAGCGCGTGATCCCCGAGGGCAAAACCACCTGCAGCCTGTGCTCGCGCCTGCGCCGGGGTATCTTGTACCGCGTGGCGTCCGAGTTGGGCTGCACCAAGATTGCCCTGGGCCACCACCGCGACGACATCCTGCAAACACTGTTCATGAACATGTTCTTCGGCTCCAAGCTCAAGGGCATGCCACCCAAACTTGTCACAGACAACGGTGATCATGTGGTCATTCGTCCCATGGCCTACTGTGCCGAGAAGGATTTGGCCACCTATGCAGAACACCGTCAGTTCCCCATCATCCCCTGCAACCTGTGTGGCAGCCAGGACGGTCTGCAACGCCAGCAAATGCGCGAAATGATCAATGAGTGGGACCGCAAATTCCCGGGGCGCGTGGACAACATGTTCACGGCCTTGTCCAACATCGTGCCCTCGCACTTGATGGACCGCAGCCTGTACCCCTTCACCACCATCCAGGCCGCCGGCCAGCCTGTGTTGGACGGCGACATCGCCTTTGACGAAGAAGAAAGCTGCGGCCCGGTGGGCGAATCCAAGATCTCCATTGTGAGCATTCGGCCGCAAAATGCCTGACCACACCCCGCGTCGCTGGATGAGAAGCGTGGCCGCCGTGCTGTTGGTGGTGGGTGCCACCGCGCTCAGCGGTTGCGCGGCTTTGCATTCGGTGACCAGCGAGGTCTCCAGCTATGGCAACTGGCCCACCGAGCGCAAGCCTTCGGCCACCACTTACGCTTTCGAGCGCCTGCCCTCGCAGCAGGTCGATGCGCCCTTGCAGGCCAATGTGGAAGCGGCCGCAGCCCCTGCGCTGGCCACGGCGGGCTTCACGCTCGCTGCCACGCCCGAAGCGGCCGATGTGATGGTGCAGGTGGCCATGCAGTCGCGCCTGTACCAAAGCCCTTGGCGCGACCGTTGGGGCCCATATGGGCCCTATGGCCGCGTGGGCTTTGGCAGTTGGTACGGTGGTGGCAGCCGATTCGGGTTTGGCCTGGGCATGTCGCTGGAGCCGCCCATGAGTGAGATGCAGGTTGACCTGCTGATCCGCGACAAGAAAACCACCAAGGTCTTGTACGAAACCCATGCTGTGCGCCAGCAAAATGGTGGCTGGGACGAGCGCCTGATGGCGCCCATGTTCGCGGCCGCGCTCAAGGACTTTCCGCTGCCTGCGATCAGCCCGCGCATTGTCTCCATCCCCTTGAACCCCCAAGACGCTGAATCCCCCAAGTAGTCGTCACAGTCCCACAGGATCCCCATGTCGCTTTCCATTGTCATCATGGCTGCCGGCAAGGGCACCCGCATGAAGTCGGCCCACCCCAAGGTGCTGCACAAAATCGCTGGTCGCCCCATGTTGTCCCACGTCATCAGCACCACCTCAAACTTGTCGGCGGCGCAGCAAATTGTGATCACCGGGCACGGCGCTGATCAGGTCGAGGCCACCATGCGCCAGGCCTTCCCCAGCCTGCCCTTGAGCTTCGTGCGGCAAGAGCCGCAACTGGGCACGGGCCACGCCGTGCAGCAGGCGGTGCCCGTGCTGCCTGACGCGGGCACCACCCTGATCCTGAATGGCGACACGCCCTTGATCGAAGCGGCCACCGCGCGTGCGTTGATCGACGCCAGCGCTGGCAACCAGCTGGCCTTGCTCACCATCCACCTGCTTGACCCCACCGGCTATGGCCGCATCGTGCGCGATGCCTCGGGCCAGAAGGTGCTGGCCATCGTTGAGCACAAAGACGCCACCGACGCACAACGCGCCATCACCGAGGTCTACACCGGCGTGATGGCCGCGCCCACCGCCAAGCTCAAGCAGTGGCTGTCCAAGCTGACCAACCAGAACGCGCAAGGCGAGTACTACCTGACCGATGTGGTGGCCCTGGCCCAACTGGATGGCGTGACCGTGGTGGCGGCGCAGCCGCGCGATGAGGTCGAGGTGCTGGGCGTGAACAGCCCCCTGCAACTGGCCGAGCTGGAGCGCCGCCACCAACGTGCCCAGGCCGAGCGCCTGATGGAACAAGGCGTGCGCCTGGCCGACCCGGCCCGCTTTGATGTGCGTGGCACGCTGCAATGCGGCCAAGACGTGGACATCGATGTCAACTGCGTGTTCGAAGGCGCGGTGAGTTTGGGCGATCGCGTTCAGATTGGTGCCAATTGCGTGATCCGCAACGCCACGGTTGGCGCGGGCGTGGTCATCCAGCCCTTCACGCACATCGATGGCGACACCTTGGGCGTCTCGGTGGGCGAGGGCTCGGTCATCGGGCCCTTCGCGCGGCTGCGCCCTGGCGCGCAACTGGGCCCCGAGGTCCACATCGGCAACTTTGTCGAAGTTAAAAATTCAACCCTGGGCCGGGGCTCCAAGGCCAACCACCTGGCCTACCTGGGCGATGCCACGGTGGGTGAGCGTGTCAACTACGGCGCGGGTAGCATCACCGCCAACTACGACGGGGCCAACAAGCACCGCACCGTGATCGGCAACGATGTGCAGGTGGGCTCCAACTGCGTGTTGGTGGCGCCCATCACCGTGGGCGATGGCGCCACCATTGGCGGCGGCAGCACCTTGGGCAAGGACGCGCCGGCAGGCCAGCTCACGGTGGCGCGTGCCAAGCAGGTGTCCCTGGCCGGCTGGCAGCGTCCGCAAAAGATCAAACGCTGAATAAAAGTGCAATCTCCCGCCTCTACACCGGGCCCGGCGGGTGAGCCTGTCGTTAACATGACGACTTTACATTCCCTCCACTAGCAGGACTGCCTGGCCGTGAACCATTACGACTGCTTGAAAGTCACCTCGGATGCGCCCACCGAGGTCATCCGGGCAGCCTATCGGGCACTCGCAGGCAAGCGCCATCCTGATCGGCAGGGTGGCACCATGGGCCGCGATGACGAGATGCACGAGCAGATGGTGGCCATCAACGCCGCCTACGAGGTGTTGATCAACCCAGAGCTGCGTGCCGAATACGACGCCTTGCTGGCCACCAAGGCCATGACCAAGGCCAAGGCCAAGCCAGCCGCCAGCAACCAGGCCAGGGCCATGGAAATGGCAGAGGGCGACAACGGTTTTTCAGAAACCCGCGTTGACATCGACTGGATGACGCCCAAGCCCTCCGGGCCCACCCCACTGTGGCCGCTCACGCCCAACCGCAAATACGCAGCCATCATCTTGGGCGTGGTGGTGGCCTTGTCTGCCATCTGGGTGGGCTGGGGGGTGGTTAGCCGCCACCAAATGGACAAGGCTTTGTCCGATCAATACGCCGCGCATCCGGCAGAGCGCACGCTGGATGACGATCAAATGTCGGGGTTGGCCGATGCCGCGCCCACGCCAGCATCAACAGCGTCCGTCACGGCGCGCGCCTCCGAGCCGACCGTGGCCATGACGCCCGAAGAACTCTTGGCTGCCGAGCAGGGCATGCCGCTCAGCCGCCCTGAAGCGCCACCGCCCAGCTTTGAGCGCCAGCCCACGGTGACCGAGCTGTCCAAGCTGTCTGACGAGCAATTGATGGCCATCTTGCCCAGCCTGGGTGAGTTGCAGCCGGCCAAGGGCTCGTTCTCGCGCCAGGTGGCCAGCACACCACAGCACCATCCGCTTGATGGCAAGCCGCTGAACCTGCGGCAGGAGCGGCAACTGGTGGACTCCCTGGCCCCCGCGGCACCCCTCAAGCGCTGACACGTCGTTCGCTGACCGCTTTAGGTGCTGGCCGGCAAGGGCAGGGCGGTGCCGAACTTGGCCCGCTTGACCGCAAAAAAGGCGCGCACATTGCGCACATGGCTGTCTTCGGTGAACAGCTGCCGCGCCAGGTCTTGGTAGCTGGGCATGTCGGCCACCTGGATCACCAGCACAAAATCTGGCCCGGGGGACACGCGCCAGCATTGCTGCACGCGGTCATCGGCCACGGCCTTGGCCTCAAACGCATCCAGCGCTTCTTGCGTTTGCTGATCAAGGGTCAACTCGACCAGCACCGACAAGCCCCAGCCCAGCGCCTCGGCCAAGCGCTCGGGCGACAGCACCGCCACTTGTTTTTCGATCAGGCCTGCATCCCACAGGCGCTTGACGCGGCGGTGGCAAGTGGCGGGTGACACCTTCACCAGCTCGGCCAGGGCCTGGTTGGACGGGGTGGCGTCTTTCTGCAACAGGGCGAGCAGTTGCAGGTCGATGGCATCGATGGTTGATGGCGCGGATGGGTTGGGCATGAAAGATTATTGCAAATCAAAGCCAATATTTGCATGATGATTTTTTGATGTGTTGAGTGTGGAATAAATCTCCAAAATTAGATTTAAAACAAAACAACATTTCTTGACGTAAGCCATAGCATCGATCCCTTCTGTTGGATTGGCCCCATGTGGCCTCAGGGAGCATCAGCATGTGCGGAATCGTCGGCGCCGTTGGATCGCGCAACATCACCCCGGTCTTGGTCGAGGGCCTCAAGCGGCTTGAATACCGGGGCTACGACTCCTGCGGCGTGGCCGTGCTGCAAGACTCGCAACTGCGCCGCTCGCGCAGCACCGAGCGCGTCTCTGAGCTGGGCGCCCTGATCCAGGCCGACGGCATCAACAGCACCCTGGGCATTGCCCACACCCGCTGGGCCACGCACGGCGCGCCCGCCGTGCACAACGCCCACCCGCACTTCTCGCACGGCACCGGCAAAGACGCGGCCAAGACCAAGCCTGGCCACATCGCCCTGGTGCACAACGGCATCATCGAGAACCACGAAACCTTGCGCGCCGAACTGCAAGCCAAGGGCTACGAGTTCTTGAGCCAGACCGACACCGAAGTCATCAGCCACCTGGTGGACCATTTGTATGACGGCGACTTGTTCGCCGCCGTCAAAGCCGCCACGCTGCGCCTGACCGGCGCCTACGCCATCGCCGTGTTTTGCAGCGACGAACCCCAGCGCGTGGTCGGTGCCCGCCAAGGCTCGCCCCTCATCTTGGGCGTGGGCGGCGTCGATGCCAGCGAGCGCTTTTTGGCGTCTGACGCCATGGCCCTGGCCGGCGTGACCGACCAGATCGTGTACCTGGAAGAAGGCGACGTGGTCGACCTGCAACCCGGCCGCCACTGGATCGAGAACCGCGCTGCCGGTGCCACCGAGCACCAGCGCATGGACGCCGCCGAGCGCCCCGTGCGCACGGTGACCGTGCACAGCGGTGCGGTCGAGCTGGGCCCTTACCGCCACTACATGCAAAAGGAAATTTTCGAGCAGCCGCGCGCCATTGCCGACACGCTGGAAGGCGTGGTCGCCATCACGCCCGAGCTGTTTGGCGACAAGGCGCTGGAGGTGTTCGGCAAGATCGACCGCGTGTTGATTTTGGCCTGCGGCACCAGCTACTACTCTGGCTCGGCCGCCAAGTACTGGCTGGAGTCGATCGCCAAGATCCCCACGCAGGTGGAAGTGGCCAGCGAGTACCGCTACCGCGACAGCGTGCCCGATGTGCGCACCCTGGTCGTCACCATCACCCAGTCTGGCGAGACGGCCGACACCCTGGCTGCGGTGAAGCACGCGCAAAGCCTGGGCATGAAGCACACGCTGACCATCTGCAACGTGGCCACCAGCGCCATGGTGCGCGAATGCGCGCTGGCCTACGTGACGCGGGCCGGTGTGGAAATTGGCGTGGCCTCGACCAAGGCCTTCACCACGCAGTTGGCCGCCTTGTTCTTGCTGACCTTGACGCTGGCCAAGCTGCGTGGCCACTTGAGCCCCGAGCAAGAAGCCAAGCACCTGACTGACATGCGCCACCTGCCCGTGGCCTTGCAATCGGTGCTGGCGCTGGAGCCGCAGATCATCTCTTGGGCGGAATCGTTTGCGCGCAAAGACAACGCCTTGTTTTTGGGGCGTGGGCTGCATTACCCGATTGCGCTGGAAGGTGCCTTGAAGCTGAAAGAGATCAGCTACATCCATGCCGAGGCTTATCCGGCGGGTGAGTTGAAGCACGGGCCCTTGGCGCTGGTGACCTCAGAGATGCCCGTGGTGGTGGTGGCGCCGCACGACACCTTGCTGGAGAAGCTGAAGAGCAATATGCAAGAGGTGAGGGCGCGTGGGGGTGAGCTGTATGTGTGTGCGGATGCGGACACGCAGATTCAGGCAGAGCCTGGGCTGCATGTGATTCGCTTACCGGAGCACTACGGCGCCTTGTCGCCCATCTTGCACACGGTGCCGTTGCAGTTGCTGGCGTATCACACGGCTTGTGCGAAGGGGACGGATGTGGACAAGCCGCGTAACCTCGCCAAATCGGTCACGGTGGAGTGATCGGCTAGCGAAATGCTCTTCGCTGATTCCCAATAATAAAGTCTGTCGGTCCGTAATAAAGTCTGTCGGACTTTGACGATTTTTTTGTGAGGAAACTCGGTCGAAGTTCAAGGCAAAAACCGCCACGTTCACTTGTAAAAAAGCCAGGCATTGCCTGGCTTTTTTGTTTGAGGTGAGCCCGAAGGTCGAGCTATTGCACTTAAGCTTTTTTCAGGCTGTGGAAGTAGCTCTTGGAGATCTGTTCATAAACGGACAGGTCTTGGACGGATGCACTTGAGATCGGATCAGCCGATGCCTTGGGCAAGGAGCGATTCGTTGTAGTTGCCAACTTCTGGGCAACACCAGATTTGCCATTGATATCAGACAGCATAGGCAACTCAAGCTGCCGATTTGGGCGTCGGGTTTGCGTCATTGTTGTCCTCTGTAGGTAGCAAGCTGGGAAGGCGGAGAGCCTTTGTCTGGATCTCCGCTACAACGACTTGCTCTAACCGTGGGATAGCCTTGAGACTCACATGCGTTGAGGGCAACGCCTCGATACGCTGAGGCAACCCTAACACTCCAGCCTTCTTGCGGGAACTACCTTCGAACAATTCAATGAATCGACGGGGAGCAATGCCATCGAACTGAAGCAATTGAACTTTCTCCCTTGGTTCGGTGGACTCGGTGATTGCATCAGCATGCAATTTGGTGGCGAGATTGCCTAATGCGTGCATGAGCTGCTGCTGGCGGGCGCAGTACGCCTGACCTTCCTCTCAGAGGTCGTCGGTTGCCTTCTGAAATTTAATTCCTTACAATATTCAAAATGTAAGGAATATTCATGTCGGAATCAACCGTTACCAGCAAAGGCCAGATCACCATTCCTGCTGACATACGCAAGGCTTTGGGCTTGACTACGCAGGACCGCGTGGTCTTCACGCCATTGCAAGATGGCACCGTGGTGATGCGGGCCAAGACCCGCTCCATGGTCGATTTGAAAGGCCTGCTCAAGCGGCCACGCGGGTCGGCCAAGGTGGCCATTGATGACATGAACATCGGGCGCGACTGATGGCGGGCCTGGACACCAATGTGCTGGTGCGTTGGTTGGTGGACGACGATGCTCGTCAATCTGCGGCGGTGGATGCCTTGCTGGCAAAGGTGCGATCCCGTGCGGAAACTTTGCTGGTGCCCACCACTGTCATCCTGGAGTTGGAATGGGTGCTGCGATCACGCTATGGGTTTGACAAGCCGACGGTGATCAAGGCTTTCAACGCCTTGCTTGAAACGCAAGAGATTGAGTTTGAGAATGAGGCTTTGCTTGAGCAGGCCCTTCACCTTTACAGGGAAGGTGTTGCTGACTTTGCTGATTGCTTGCATGCTGGCGCATGCGCTGCGTTGGGGCATGCGCCTTTACTGACGTTTGATCGGCGGGCAGCGAGGATGGAGTCGGTTGAGATGATGGGGTCTTGATGGGGAAGTCGGTTTTCGGCCAGTTACTGACATCAATGACCGGCGGCTGCCAAGCGAGCCGCTGTCAGTGGAAATCCTCCTCGCGCTGGTGGCGCGCGCCGATGACGAGGACCAACTCAGGGGTGCGTATATCGAAGCGAAGGACGTACCCGGTGGAGCCAAACGGGATGATGAGTTCCCGCAATGTTGGGCGTTGACCGACCTTGCGATAGCTGTAGGGCGTGGTCGCGAGATGACTGTTGGCAGCGGTGCGAATGGCCTCGACAGCCTCGTAGGCACGCATGGCTTCTAGGGCAGTCTCGGCGCGATCCAGCAGGAAGTCGAACAGGCGATCTAGATCAGCATCGGCCTCAGGCGTGAACTCGACTCTGAACGTCATTTGCGAAGCTGCTTCACCCGCGCTGCCACCTTCGCCTCAAGCTTCGACAAGACAACGTCTGACGGTATGGAAACCCCGGTGCGCTCGTACACTGCCAATGAGGCTTCGCACCGGGCGGCGAAGTCCGTTTGAACGCGACGAAATTCGACGGCGCGACGCACCGATGCCTCGACAAATTCAGTCAGCGTCTCGCCAGGCAGAAGCACCGAATCAAGATCAGCGCGCAACTCAGGTTCGACACGGACTTGAGGGATGACGGCGGTTTTCATGACCTTAGTGTAGTGCATCCGCACTACGTGTTCAAGCGCCGTGCTGGATCTCAGGCAGCATCGACTCCGCACCAGCGCGACCGTCAGCAATCTGGCGGGCCCGTTCGGTGAGCCTACGACTGCCGTGGGTCGAAAGTAGCCACTGCTATTTGAATCTCTCACGCCCCCAACCGCTGCGCAATCCCACCCCTGGCATCGCCACGACTGAAAACTCCAGCCCCTTGCTCACCTTCATCGTCATCACCTTGATGGAGTCGGCATTGGGCTTGTAGTCGCCAGACGCCTTGCGCACCTGGTAAGGCAGCCGCCTGTGCTTCAACGCCAGCGCGCATTCATCCATCACCGCATAGTCCCGGCACAGGATGGCCATGTCGCCCCAGGCGTGCCCTTCCTCGTGCGCTGCCTGCAGCAGTTCGGCCACCTTGAAGGCCTCATCGCGCAGACTGGGCAAGCGCACCACCATCGGCGCCTGGCCTTCGCGCCCATAGCTGATGGGGCGGATCAGGGGGATGCCGTCGTCGTCCTTGTCTTCGGGCGTCAGCAGGTCGGCCGCGATCAGGCTGGCGGTTTGCAAGATCTGTTTGGTGTTGCGGTAGTTGATCTTCAAGATGGTGGTGCGCCCTTGTGCCTGCACCCCCACGCTCTTGAAGCTGAACTGCTTGTTGCGCTTGCGTTCGTAAATGCTCTGCGCATCGTCATACAGCAGCAAGAGGCTGTTAGTGCTTGGGTCCACCATCTGCGTCACCAGCTTGAGCCATTCAGGCTGAAAGTCATGGCCTTCGTCAATCAAGATGGCCTGGTACTGGCCCGAAGGGATGTGCTTGCCGTCTACCGCGCGGATCCCGTTGTTCACCATTTGGTCGAAAATTTTTAAGGGGTGGCCCACCGGCACATCCTGCCCAAAGGCCACCAGCTGCTGCCGACACCATTTGTGGAAGTTGCGCACATGCACGCGGTCGGCCAGCCCCTTGGCGGCAAACACGGCATCCAGCTTCACGGCCAAGGGCTCGTTGAAGCACAGCACCAGGATCGGTTTGGACGTGGGGGTGTGGGCCTTGGCCAGGTATTCGGCCCGGTAGCCCAAAATCATGGTCTTGCCCGAGCCGGCCACGCCGTGGATCACGCGGTGCCCATCGCCCAAGCTGCGCGCCAACTGCTCTTGCTGCAGGTCCACACGCTCATGATGTCGGGCAGGTCGGCGTCGGCATCCTGGTCGTCAAAAAAGCTGCCCTGGGTTGGCACGCGCACTTCGGGGAACATGATCCAGCGTACGCGGTCCAGCTGCGGCAATGACATCGCCCCGCCGAATGAGTGCGGGAACATGTGCCACAGCCGTTGCTGGAAGGCTTCGGCATCCACCGATTCCAGCATCTCGTCCGCGCAGATGACGTGGTGCGGTTCAATGGCCTCGTGCAGGCCGGCATCGTCAAACTGCTTGCGCGTGATGCGCGTGAACACGACGCCGCGGCCCCGCGGAAAAGCCAGCTTGCCTTGGTGCGGTCCGGCGGCTGGCACAAGTTGCGCGTCGCGCTCCAGCGCGTTGACCACCTGAATGGCGCCGTGGCGGGCCTGGGCCAAGGGATTGATGACAACTTTCAGGTGCCCATCTGGGACGATCTCCCACGCTTGCCGCGAGGCTTGCTTGATGGTGTCAAGGCGCCAGTCTTTGGTTTCCAGGATCAGCAGGCCGCGCTTGGGGTGAATGATCACGAAGTCGGGCTGCGACTGCTTGGGGCCGATGGGCACGTCATACCAAAGCAGGTAATCAGCGTCGAGCTTTTGCTCAAGCCGCTCGGCCAGTCGGCGATTTTGTCAGCTGCCCATCATGCAATAGGAATGGCGGGCCGTGGCGCACTCACCCAGGTTGGAGGCTTGCCGCACCGCCGGAGTCAGCCATTTTTCGGGGATGTCATTTAAGCTATTTTGATGCTGAAATAAATTTCTATGTGGCATCTTGTTTGGCTATCATGATAAGTAAATTAAATGATTCTACTCATCAGCCTGCCATGAAAGTTGAAACAACCATAGAGGTGCACTTGAACGGTGCTTGGCGACCGGCCGCTGACCTTCAGTCCTGCGGAAATGACCGGTGCCGGCTCGAGTACCTGCCCGAGTACCTGTTTGCAGACGAGGCCCAAGCAATTGCCTTTGGCCTTCCCTTGGAGTTCCGGCCAGAGGTGCCCGATGAGGCTGGCAACTTCGAGAGAAAAATCCCCCCATGTCTCTATGACTTGGTCCCACAGGGCAAGGGGCGGGGGTTCTTGGTCAAACACCTTGGCCTTCAGGATCATGACAGCTTGGTGATGCCGCTGCTGATGGCCGGCGCCTTCAACCCAATCGGCAGGATGCGGTTGGCGTCTGCGGTCGAATTCTTTCAAGTGGAGTCGGCCAAGCAGCCCCATGCCCAGCAAGTCCAGGGCCTGACGCTGGACGACCTGCGCAATCGCTCGGATCAGTTCCTTGACCACGTGAGCTTGTACGCCATGTTGGCGGGCGGGACCACGGGCGTTCAAGGCGTGGCTCCAAAGTTTTTATTGGCGCAAGACGTGGCGGGCCAATGGCATGCGGACATGGCGCTTGCAGACGACAAGGCCGTGGCGCATTGGCTCATGAAGCTTCCTCGCGGAAAGACCAATGAGGACAGGGCCGTGTTGCGCAACGAGGCCGCCTATCTGCGCCTGGCCGCCAGGTGTGGGCTGCGTGCGCCCGTTGGCAGCCATGGTGCTGAAGATGGCGTGATGCTTGTGGGTGAAATGCTTTTCGTTCGAAGATTTGACAGGCAAATCATTGACGGAAAGCTGCATCGCCTGCATCAGGAAAGCATGGCCAGCGTTACCGGGCTTCGTGGATTCGCCGCGCACACAACCCTCAACGAGTTGCTGGTGGCGATGCGCTCCAAGGCCACGAATGTTGAGGCGGAAACGATCGAGTTCATCAAGCGTGACGTGATGGCCAGGGCCATGAGGGACACCGACAATCACGCTCGGAACACGGCGATGCAGCTACTGCCAGATGGCACGGCCCAGCTCACGCCGATTTTTGACTTTGCCCCGATGTTCAAAGACCCGGACGTGGTTCCAAGAAGCGTTGAATGGGCCGACGCCAAAGGAGCGACCCTTCGTGACTGGCAGCCGACGCTTGACGCCTTGGTTGAAGGCAAGACATTGACGGCCGAAGAGCACAAGAACATCGTTGGCGAGCTGGTCGATTTCAGCCAGATCGTGGCCGGCTTGCGTGCACTGGCACATGACTGTGGCGTCGAGAAGGACATCCTTGACCAATGCCTCATGTCGATTGATGAACAAGCCAATCAGCTCGTCAAACTTCATGCCTGACTTCACCTGTACCGGAGGCGGCCATGGACAAGCGCATCAAGACGATTGACCGAGAGAAAGACCGTGCAGATCGCGAGGCGCTCTATCAAGATTTGGCCTTGGGGAGGATCTCGGTCGGAGAGGCCGTCAAGAGGATGCGCAAGCTGAGCAAACTGACGCAACCAGAGTTTGCCAAGCACCGAGGCATCAGCACGGCGGCACTGCGTCAGATTGAATCGGACGCCGGGAATCCGACCATCGAGACGCTCAACAAAGTCGTTCAAGTTTTCGGCTTGCATGTCGGCTTTGTTCCCAACGCCGTGAAGGCCCCCACCTGACATGCCCAAAGCATCCATTGAAACGCTCGATGCCTTCCTCCTCAAGCAGGAGACATCCACCCTTTGTGCCGTCCTGCTTGAGCTGGCCGAGGCGAACAAGGAGGTCAAGCAGCGTCTGACCCGCCTTCAGTTGGCCAACCGTCCTGACAAGCTGGCCTCTGGATTTAAGAAGACCTTGGCGGCCTTGTGGCGCTCGACCAAAATCCGAGGCTACCGCGAATCGCGCGAATACGGCAGCATGCTCGAAACTTGGCTAGACCAAGTCGCCAAGGAGCTGGTCCCCAAAGATCCGGCCGCCGCCGTGGCGCTGTTCGAGAGCTTCATTGAGGCCGACAGCACCTGGTTCGATCAAGCCGATGATTCTGGCGGTGCCATTGGCGATGCGATGCGAGCGGCCTGCATACATTGGCTGCAGGCCGCAGCGCTCTGTGAGTCGCCAGCAGATGCTTGGCCCGGGCGGCTGATGACTTTGGCCTCGGCGGACCAGCATGGTGCGCGCGAAGAGTTATTGCGGCGCGCCGATTTGCTGCTGGCCGAGCCGGCCCTGTCGCTGTTGTCCGAGGCACTTCGCGACCCCGGTGTGCAGGTTCGCGCCGTGCTGAGTTACAGCCCTGATCCCAACCCTTTGCAGCGCCAGTCGTTTGCACAGGCCTACCTGGACGGCGGCCTTCCAGCCGAAGCGCTGCCTTGGCTTGAAGGCGCGTGGGGCCACATGGAAGGCACCCGACAAAGCATGCTGGCCGATGCGCTGGAGCGCCTGGGGCGTTTCAAGGAAAGCCTGCCCATCCGGCAGCAGATTTTTGAGCAGAACCCGGCCGTCATCTACCTGCAGCAATGGCTTGAGCACCTGCCGCAGGCCGACCGTGCCGCGGCATTGGTGCATGCCCACCAAACGGCCCTCAGCCATGCGGATCTGACCACGTCCAGCACCCTGCTGTTGGAGCTTGGTGACGTGGCAACCGCCGAGGCGCTGCTGGTGGCCGAGCCTGCCCGCGTGGACGGGCGGCACTATGCGTCACTCGTGCCCATGGCCAAAGCCTTTCGTGCGCAAGAGCGCTGGCTGGGCGAGGCGGTGGTCTACCGTGCACTCCTTCTGGCGATCCTTGAGCGCGGCTATGCGCCATCGTATGGGCATGGGGCCCGCTACCTGCTGCGCCTGCGCGAGCTTGCAAGCATGGGAGGAGGTGGTCCAATGCCCCTGCCGTTGCATGAGGCTTTCGAAGCCGATGTCCGCTTGCGGCATGGCCGAAAACCGGCATTCTGGGCGCATGTGAATGGCAAGCGCCTGGCGCCGTCGGACGACGATGATGGCGTGTGAGCCAGAATAAGCTGTGATACCCCTCCATCAGACAGAGACAGGCGCCCTACGTGTTTGAACAGACCTTCAAGAACATTGACGACATCTTGCACAAGGACGCCGGCTGCACCAGTGAGCTGGATTACACCGAGCAGTCATCGTGGCTGCTGTTCCTGAAATACCTGGACGCCCTGGAGCTGGACAAGGCCAATGAGGCCGAGCTTGAAGGCAAGGCCTACAGCTTCATCCTGCCCGAAGTCTTCCGCTGGAACAGCTGGGCCGCGCCCAAAACGCCTGAGGGCAAGCTTGACCACAACGCCGCCATGACGGGCGATGACCTGCGTGATTTTGTCAACGGGCGCTTGTTTGTCTACCTGGCCGGCTTCAAGCAACGCGCCAGCGGCTCCAACACCATCGAATACAAAATCGGTGAGGTCTTTGGCGAGATCCAGAACAAGATCCAGAGCGGCTACAACCTGCGCGACGTGATCGACCTGATCGACGAGTTGCGCTTTGGCTCGCAGGCCGAGAAGCACGAGCTCTCGCATCTGTATGAGGCCAAGATCAAGAACATGGGCAACGCCGGGCGCAACGGTGGCGAGTACTACACGCCGCGCCCGCTCATCCGCGCCATGATCAAGGTGCTGGCGCCCCAAATTGGCGAGCGCATCTACGATGGCGCCTGTGGCTCGGCCGGCTTCTTGTGCGAGGCCTTTGATTACCTGCTGCCTCTGGCCAGCAAGGCCGATGACCTCAAGACGCTGCAAACGCGCACCTTCTACGGCAAAGAGAAAAAGAGCCTGGCCTATGTGATCGCGATCATGAACATGATCCTGCACGGCATTGAGGCGCCCAACGTGGTCCACGCCAACACCCTGGGCGAGAACATCAACGACATCCAGGACAAAGACCGCTACGACGTGATCTTGGCCAACCCGCCCTTTGGCGGCAAAGAGCGCAAGGAGGTTCAGCAGAACTTCCCGATCAAGACGGGCGAGACGGCCTTTCTGTTCATGCAGCACTTCATCAAATCGCTCAAGGCCGGTGGGCGTGCGGCCATCGTGATCAAGAACACCTTCTTGAGCAACACCGACAACGCCAGCACCAGCCTCCGCAAGCTGCTGCTGGAAAGCTGCAATCTGCACACGGTGCTGGATTGCCCGGGCGGCACGTTTCAGGGCGCGGGTGTGAAGACGGTGGTGCTGTTCTTTGAGAAGGGCGAGCCCACGCGCAAGGTTTGGTTCTATCAGTTGAACCCGGGCCGCAACATGGGCAAGACCAACCCGCTCAATGATGGCGACATGGTTGATTTCATTGCGCGGCAGAAGAGCTTTGCGGCGTCGGACCAGAGTTGGTCGGTGGAGGTGGCGGGCTTGGATGCGGCCACCTGTGACCTGTCGGTGAAGAACCCGAAGGGTGGCGATGAGGTGGTGCTGCGCACGCCGCAGGTGATATTGGATGAGATTGCGGCGCTGGATGCGGAGAGTGCGGATGTGCTGGCGGTGATTCGGGGGTTGGTGTGAGCGGCGGTTGGATCACGAGCACGCTCCAAGAAACGTGCGATATGTACCAACCCAAGACGATCACTTCTAAGGAGTTGGTTCCGGATGGTCCGTATCCGGTCTATGGTGCAAACGGGGTGATCGGTCGTTACGATCGCTTTAACCATGAGGAGTCGCAACTCTTAATTACTTGTCGGGGGGCAACCTGCGGATCGATAAATGTTTCTGAGCCGAGGTCGTGGATCACTGGAAATTCCATGGTTATTCGCCCAAAGAATCAAGCCATTGACTTGCGTTTTTTGGAGTACCTGCTCTGCGGTGGTGTGGACCTTGACGCTGCAATCACCGGCGCTGCACAACCTCAGATCACGCGTACAAACCTCAACCCAATAGCTGTTCGGTACCCGTCTTCGGTTCAAGAGCAGAACCGCATCGTCGCCATCCTCGACGAAGCCTTCGAGGCCATCGCCACCGCCAAGGCCAACGCCGAGAAGAGCCTACAAAGAGTCAGCGAGTTGTTCGAACACGCCATGCTCCTGCTGGTTGACCAGTCGGGGAGGGGCATCACCCATTTCACAATGGCAGACGTTTGCGAGATTCGATCAAAATTGGTGGACCCGCGAGATGCGCCGTACCTGGATCAACTGCACGTCGGCGCAGGCAACATTGTTTCAAAGACGGGTGAGGTGGTCGATGTCTTGACGGCCCGCCAAGAGCAGTTGATCTCGGGCAAGTTCGAGTTTGATGACTCGATGGTGCTGTACAGCAAGATTCGGCCATATCTGATGAAGGTGGTCAGGCCGGATTTCAGTGGGCTTTGTAGTGCCGATATCTATCCTTTGATGCCAAAGCCAGGTGTGATCTCGCGTGACTTTTTGTACTACACATTGCTCTCATCGGCCTTCACTGATTACGCCATCAAAGGGTCAGCCAGAGCTGGTATGCCTAAGGTCAACAGAGATCACCTGTTTGCTTATCAGTTGAGTTTGCCGCCGGTTGAGGTTCAGGGTCAGATCACTCGCAAGCTCGATTCCCTGGCTGACAATGTCGAGAGCATGCAAGGCATTTACGCTCGCAAACTCGCGGCCCTAGACGAACTGAAAAAATCCCTTCTCCACCAAGCCTTCACCGGCCAACTGTGAACCACCTCGACGCCAGCCGCCTGAATGGCATAAAGTTCGGTGAACAACGCCGGGCCTGAAACCGGGCAAGCTAGGAAACGCAACATGGCCAAGAGCAATCTGCTGAAAACCCAGGACGTCACGTTTCTGGACCTCATCGGCAACGGCAAGAAATACCGTGTGCCCTCGTTCCAGCGTGACTACGCCTGGGAAGAAGAGCAGTGGGAAGACCTCTGGAACGACATCATCGAGTTGCGTGAGGTTCCCGGCAGCTTTCACTACATGGGCGCGCTGGTGGTCGAGGCATCGTCAGACCGCGAGTTCCAGATCATCGATGGCCAGCAGCGCGTGGCCACGCTGAGCGTGCTGGCCTTGGCGGTCATTCACCGCCTCAAAGCCATGCCGGGTGATGAGGCCACGCAGGCGGCCAACGCCGATCGTGCAGCGCAACTGCGCAATCGCTTCATCGGTGAAAAGGACCCCGCCTCTTTGCTGGAGAGCAGCAAGCTGTTCCTCAACGACACCGACGATGGCTTCTATCAAGATTACCTGGTGCAGCTGCGCCAGCCCTTGAACCCACGGGGCTTGCCGAAATCCAACCGCCTGTTGTGGCAATGCTTTGGCTGGTTTGACCAGCGCTTGTCTGACATGGGCGCGCAGGGTGAAGCCCTGGCCCGCTTGCTGTCTGACACGGTGGCACGCCAACTCTTGTTCATCTTGATCACGGTGGAAGACGACATCAGCGCCTACACGGTGTTTGAGACGCTCAACGCCCGAGGCCTGGAGCTGTCGTCCACCGATCTCTTGAAGAACTATCTGTTTTCAAGGGTGGCCGCCAAATCTGATCTGATGGCCTTGCAGCGCAGGTGGCACCACATGATCGGTACCGTCAAACACGAGCGCTTTCCAGAGTTCTTGCGCTACCACCTGTTGTGCCGCTTTCCCCAGGTGCGCAAACAGCGGCTGTTCAAGACCGTGCGTGACGAGGTTCGATCCTCGGCGGATGTGTTCGCCCTGATGGATGCCCTGGAGCAGCGTGCCGACTTGTTTGCGGCCATGGACGACACCGCCCACGAGTTCTGGCAAGAGCGACCTGCGGCGCGGCCCTACATCCGTGATTTGCAGTTGTTTGGGGTGCGACAACACACCCCCTTGGTTTTTGCCGCTTGGGCGCGCTTGAGCCCGGATGACTTTGTGCGTGTGCTCAAGTTGTTGTGTGTGGTGTCGTTCCGCTACACGGTGATCGGGGGGCTGAACACCAACGAGCTGGAGCCGGTCTACCACCGGGCGGCCAAGGGTGTGTTGGATGGTGAGTTGGCAACGCCAGCCGCAGTCTTTAACGCCTTGCGGAGCATCTACGTGGACGACGACAAGTTCGTGCGTGATTTCTCCAACAAGGAGATGGACACCAACGGCCGCCGCAAGAAGCTGGTGAAGTATGTGCTGTGCCATTTGGAGGCTGACGCCTCGAGCGTGGCACGCGATTGGGAAACTGACCCAGGCACCATTGAGCACGTGTTGCCAGAGAACCCGTCCGGGAGCTGGGATGAAGCGTTCAGCCCTGAGCGCCAGAAAGATTTTGTGTACCGGTTGGGCAATTTCCTGCTGCTGGAGTCGTCGATCAACCGCAACTGCCAGAACGTTGAGTTCGCTCAGAAGCTGCCCTTGTACGCAAGCAGTGCTTATGGCTTGACAAAAAACCTGGCTGAATCAGGTGTCGCCGAGTGGAATCCGGCCACTTTGGGTGAACGCCAGAGCCGCATGGCTGCCCGTGCAGCGCATGTGTGGCGGGCTGACTTTGCCTAGGATGTGTTTCAGACCGCACGCAAGCACTGGCACCATTTGAGGTGGCTGCTGGAAAATGAAGGCGGTCAGTCGGTGGCAAGTTGTCACCGACTGAAATTGCTGACAGCAGACGGCAAGAGCGACCTCATCGACAAGGGGATTGCGCAGCGCATATGGTCGATGTCAATTTGACATCGATGCTGTAAATATGACACCATCGAGGTGAAATTGACAGCAACCTGAGCCATGAACGAGCCCCAACTCACCGAAGTCTTTGGCAGTGCAGACCGTTTCCGCGCTCTGCGCACCCTGTTTGCCGAGCCCAGCCGGGGCTTCGGCCTGCGTGAACTGGCGGCCGAGGCCGGGGTCGATTCAGGCAATGTTTCGCGCATGCTCAAGCGCTGGGTGGCCGCTGGCCTGGTGGCCCGCCGCGTGGCCGATGGCCTGCCGCGCTACCAAGCCAGCCCCGACCCGGCCTTGGCGCCGTTGGTTCAACTCATGCAGCAGGACAGCGTCCTTGTGCGCACCCTGCGCGAAGCCTTGCAGCCCCTCAAGGGCATTCAGGTAGCCCTGGTGTTTGGCTCGGTGGCGCGTGGCCAGACCGGGGCGGGCAGCGACATCGACGTGCTCGTGCTGGGCGATGTCTCCGAACTCAAGGTGAACGTGGCGCTCAAGCCCGCAGGCAGGGCGCTGGGCCGGGAGGTCCATGCCACTGCGTGTACCATCGATTCATTCCATGAACAACTCCGTGGCGGAGAGAGCTTTGCACAAGACATTGTGCGAGGGCCCCGGACACCCTTGATTGGCGATTTCGATGTTGAAGTCTTTTCAGGCCCTGGCCGCCGAACCTGATTCGGCCCTCAAGCCGCAGGCGGCCAATGGGCGCGATGTGGTGCAGTGGCTCAAGCAAGCCCACACCAAACTGGAGGATGCCCGGCAAACGGCCATTTCTGCCGGCACCCGCATGGATGCTGCCTGGGATGCCGTGTTGATGGCCTGCCTGGCGGTGGCCTGTGCTGAAGGTTGGCGCGCCACCAGCGAGAAGGGGCACCGCGCCGTGGTGCTTGAAGGCACCGTGCAGGCCTTGGGCCTGAGTGAGCCACGCCACGATGAACTCGACACCCTGCGCGATTGGCGCAACCGCAAATACCGGGCGGGCTTTGCAGTGCACGCATCCGAGGTGGAAGAAGCCTTGCAATGGGTCGCGCCTTTTCTGACTGAGGTGGCGCACTGGTTCCACGAGCAACACAGCAAGCTCATGAAACAAGGTTTGGCCCTATGAACGAGTCCGAAACTCGCGCCGAGCACATCGACCCCGCCCTGAAAGCCGCTGGCTGGGGCGTGGTCGAAGGCAGCCGCATCCTGCGTGAGCACGCCATCACCCAGGGCCGCTTGCAAGGTGGTGGCAAACGGGCTCGCGCCGAGATCGCCGATTACGTGCTGGTCTACCGCAACACCAAGCTCGCCGTGATCGAGGCCAAGGCCTGGGCCAAGCCCCACACCGAAGGCGTAGGCCAGGCCAAAAGCTATGCCGCCAAATTGGCCGTGCGCTACACCTACGCCACCAATGGCCAGGCCATCTACGGCATCGACATGGCGCAGGGCACCGAAGGCGATGTGCCCGCCTACCCCAGCCCCGATGAGCTTTGGGCCCAGACCTTTGCCCAGGCCAACGCCTGGCGCGACCGCTTTGCCGCCATCCCCTTTGAAGACAAAGGCGGCACGTGGCAGGGCCGCTACTACCAGGACATCGCCATCAGCCGGGTGCTGGATGCGATTGCACACGGCCGAGATCGCATCCTGCTCACGCTGGCCACCGGCACGGGCAAGACCTTCGTGGCTTTTCAGCTGGCGTGGAAGCTGTTTCAAAGCCGCTGGAACTTGGGCGACTGGAAATCAGCCGAAGAACCCAAGCGCCGCCCGCGCATCTTGTTCCTGGCCGATCGCAACATCCTGGCCGATCAGGCCTACAACGCCTTCGCGGCCTTCCCTGACGATGCCCTGGTGCGCATCGACCCCGCGGACATCCGCAAGAAGGGCCGAGTGCCCAAGAACGGCAGCATCTTCTTCACCATCTTTCAGACCTTCATGAGTGGCCCGGGTGAATTGCCCTATTTTGGCGAGTACCCACCTGACTTCTTCGACTTCATCGTGATCGACGAGTGCCACCGTGGCGGTGCCAAGGATGAAAGCTCATGGCGGGCTATTTTGGAATACTTTGCGCCCGCTGTGCAGTTGGGCCTGACGGCCACGCCCAAGCGCACCATCAATACGGACACCTACGCCTACTTTGGCGAGCCGGTGTACCAGTACTCCCTCAAAGAGGGCATCAACGATGGCTTCCTGACGCCCTTCAAGGTTCGGCAGATTGCGACCACGCTGGATGACTACGTCTACACCGCCGACGACGAGGTGGTGGAGGGCGACATCACGGCGGGCAAGCGCTACGAAGAGAAAGACTTCAACCGCATCATTGAGATCAAAGAGCGCGAGGCGCACCGGGTCAAGCTGCTCATGGGCATGATCGACCAGCGCGAGAAAACCATCGTCTTTTGCGCCACGCAAGCTCATGCGCTGCATGTGCGTGATTTGATCAACCAGATCAAGACCAGCACCGCACCGAACTACTGCGTGCGCGTGACCGCCAATGATGGCGCCCTGGGCGATCAGCACCTGCGTGATTTTCAGGACAACGAGAAGACCATCCCGACGGTACTGACCACGTCACAGAAGCTCTCGACCGGGGTGGATGCCCGCAACGTGCGCAACATCGTGCTACTGCGCCCGGTGAACTCGATGATCGAGTTCAAGCAGATCATCGGGCGTGGCACCCGGCTGTATGACGGCAAGGACTACTTCACGATTTATGACTTCGTGAAGGCGCACCACCTGTTCAGCGATCCGGCGTGGGATGGCGAGCCCATTGAGCCTGTGCCCACAGGTGGCGTCACGTCCCCACGCGAGCCAGATCCATTGGTGTTGGTGGCCAGTGAGCCCCCGGGCGCTGGGCTTGATCCGCGCCCTGCCAAGATCATGGTCAAGCTGGCCGACGGCAAGGCCCGCAAGATCCAGCACATGACGGCCACCACGTTCTGGAGTGCCGATGGCACGCCGATGTCTGCCGCGCAGTTCCTTGAGGCGCTGTACGGGGCGCTGCCCGAGTTCTTCAAGGACGAGGACGAGCTGCGAACGATCTGGAGTGCACCCGACACACGCAAAGCCTTGTTGGCGGGTTTGGCCGACAAGGGCTTTGGCCGCGAGCCCTTGCTGGAGATGCAGAAGATCATCGATGCTGAGAACAGCGATCTTTACGATGTTTTGGCGCATGTGGCCTTTGCCTTGGAGCCTGTGTCCCGAGAAGCTCGGGCAGCCAAGGCCAAAGTGGCGGCGATGCTGGCCGATGGCCTCACCGACAAGCAGCAAGCCTTTGTGGACTTTGTGCTCGTCCAGTATGTGAAGCAGGGCGTCGATGAGCTTGACCAGGAGAAGCTGTCGCCCTTGCTCAAGCTCAAGTACAACAACGCGATTGCTGATGCCTTTGCAGAGTTGGGCAAACCAGAGCAGGTGCGGCGCGTGTTCGTGGGCTTTCAGCGGCACCTGTATGAGGCGTCAGCCGACATCAAATCGGCGCGAGGACGAACTGCTTGACAATCGAACTCAAGCGAACAGCCTGGAGTTTGAGGTTTTCTGACGCCGCAGCGCTCTCCTCGACGAGGGCCG
>NZ_JACMNS010000174.1 GCF_014378415.1 Aquabacterium sp. | reverse complement strand
GTCGCCGACGTCAATCACTCAAGCCAAACGACAAACACACCGAGGAGCCAGCCCCATGACTTCCTAAGAAACGACATTCATCCCCGTCAAACCGGCCAAGATGATTGTCGTTTAACCGGCCAAGATGATTGACGCTATCCACCGGAAATGCTCCAGCGCATCGCGCGCATGCTGGTGCTTCTCTTCAAGAGACTGCCGGTTGCGCTCTTCGGCGGCGACACGATCTTGCAGATCTTTCACCTGCTGGGTCAGTTGAGCCAACTCAATGGCCTGCGCGCGAATGGTTGCGGTAGCCTGGTCGTTCTTCGAGCGTTCATCAGCCAGCGTGAGTTCGTGGCGCTCCAATTGGGCGCGAAAGCCATCGCGCTCCTGAGTCATTGCAGTCAAGGCCTGCGCGCGCACCTGCGATTGCGCGGCATGCTTAGTTTCCGCCTCACAGACACGGACATCCGCCTCTTCTTGCAAGCGGCTGGCCAGGCTTGCCACCAGATCTTGAAGCGCCTCACTGACACCAACCTTGGTACCACTGGCGCCACCTTCATCCTCCTCGATTTCCTTCAGGTACCGGTGGATCGTGCCTTTGGAGCCGGTGTTACCCAGTTCAGTACGGATGGCGTCAATCGAGGGATAACGACCGAGGGCACGCAATTTGTCGCGTGCCCGGAGGACTTCTGACTTGTAGATACCAGCTCGGGCCATGGTCCGCACCTTATTTCATACCACGTTACGTACCATGATATTACGTACTATCAAGAGGCGCAAGTTAGGCATGGATGCACCATTGCTAACAATTGATAATGGTAGATTATCCAGTTTGATGATGCCAAACTGCTTCCGATTTAACTTCTGGAGCAGACGGCCTGGGTGATGATGATCTGAAGAAGCTGTGGGGGCGACGCTGCCTGCCAACATTGAGCAGAAAGCGCCCACTCTGACGGTGGGTGTTTCGCTTCTCCAGCCGCCCAGACGCCCACCGAAAGCAAGCCGTTGATCTTGCTTGCCGAGCATCGGCCCAGAAAGAAATTGCCCGCCGCGCCATCCACGAAATCGTCATGGGTGTCATGCGGGAGTCCCATCGCCTGCGCGCCAAAGGAGCAGAGTGGGCGTCGGCGGCAGACCAGATTGAGGCCGCGTCCACGCACTTGTTGGGACTCACTGCTGGCACGCACATGACCGATTCCGGGATGGACGTCAAAGCCGTGCGGGATAACTTCGGACACGCCACCATCAGCAGCACCAGCATCTACATCCACAGCGAAGACGATGCACGTCACGATGCCACGAAGGGTAGCTCACAGGATCGAGTGGGGCTTTACGAACCGCCTCAGCGCCGTGCTGTCCAGCAGTGCATCATCACAGGCAACGTCGGCAAGATTGAACCAGTGCTGCACAAAGTACATGCGAAGCATGCGCTCCAACCCTATACCACTGGCTACCGGGCATGCAAGTCATACGCCACGTCGGGCCTTTATCAGCGTTGCCTTAAGCGGCTGCCCGATTTGGCCACGTGCCATAAAGGATCACGAAATCCTTAGGGCCCTTTTTCCCAATTCAATGAGGAGTCAAGCTCACCTGCCCTAAAAAACGTACGTGCTGCTTGGATCGCATGAGCTTTCGCAACCACTTGTCTGACCGGGAAATCTCCTTCTTGACCTCCGGCATTTAGCAAGACAAAGCCCGATTGATTTTCGTCTACATCAACGACAAGGTTCCAAAGTTGCTCGTCGGAGGCGGAGGCATACACGATGTACTGTCCTGCCCCACCTCCGATGGTTAAATACGCGCCATCCACACCATACAAGGACACAATGGTTCTAGTTTTTGCATCGAGTTTTTGAACAGCGCGCTCTATGTCTTCGGCGGTCGGCATTGAAGTTTCGTTTTCATCGCAAAATATGCCAGTCCAGCTGTCAGAAATCATGCGATTAACGTAAGAGATCATATCTATTGCTCCTAAGGTCGGATGATTTTTGTGCCTTGCGGAGTGATTACGGTAACTTCATTCAATCCGAGCTGACGAGCCATGCTTCGAACACCACCGTTTTGGCCACATGCTGCACACAAAGCTCGGTCAACATGGAGTGTTGCGTTACCGTCTCTGGCACCAGCATTCAGTGCTTGCTGGAAGACATCGGCTTCAGCATGCGTCCGCGTAATGGCGTTTACACCCATTGTTACAGGCTGGCCGTGGGCGTTAATTCCATAAAACACCTGCCCATTAACCTCAAGTCTCGCCAGTGTTCCTTCTCCAGCCTTCAATCCAAGACCAGCACGGAATTTTGCTAAATCTGCGAGACCATCAAACGCTTTCGCAGCCCTCAACTCCATACGGGCAGCAGTGCCTGTTGAACCTGCCGTCCCCAAGTCTAGCCCAATGGTGCCAATGGCCAGCAACATACCGGCGCCGTCGCCCTGCGATGCCGCCTTGCTGTAGTCATACAAGCCACCAACCACCGGGATCAAGGTGGGCAGGTCCCACTTGTATTCACCCAGCAAGGTGCCGAACTTGGCACCAGATGACAGCGACCTTGCGTCCCCTGGGAGAGACAACACGGAGCAGTCTCCAGAGAAGCAGGCCATTGCGTCGTTGATGAACCCGAGCAGGCCACCCTTGCCAAGAACAGGACTTGTGGTGGTGGCGGTCGATCCGTCAGGCCCCAATGCCTGAGATGAAGGCTTGAGTGGGACGAGGGCTACGCCAGAAGGTGGCCTATATCCCGCTCCGCTCCCTCCGTAGCCGCCTCGGCCGTAGTTTTTCGAGGCATCCCGGTTCAATTGCGTAAGATAACCAGAATAATCAAACCCATTGCTGCCCCCGCCACCTCCGCGAGTGCCATAAACATACGTCGTCTCCAGCTGATAGCCTGACGGATCAGTTCCAGCCAGCGGGTTATTCCAAACATACGCATAGCGGTTGTAGCTCTGCATATTGCCCGGCGCCTGCACGATCGGGTCGGCGCTCAGGAAGCGGCCAATGGCCGGGTCGTACAGCCGCCCATTCATGTTGACCAGGCCCACGTCTTCCATCATCTCGTGGCCAGTGAAGCCTCGGCGGGTGGTCGTGCCCTTCAAGGTGGCCAGCAAGTCCGTGCCGCCATCCACTTTGCGCCGTTTGCCAAATGGCTCATAGCTCAACCGTTCGGTCACCGCACCAACCTCGTCGGTGACCACCACCGTGGAGCCCAACAGGTCCTTGTGCCAATACTGCGTGGTCCAGGCATTGGTGGCCGTGTTCAGCGTCAACACACCAATGGTGGTGCCGCCCGCGCTGAGGTAGTGCTTCTTTTTGGTACCGGCTGGGGAGCTTTCTTCTTCGTAGAACAGACCCGCCCCAGCCCCCGGGTTCAAGTACACCGTGGTCCGCAGCACGCCACTTTGGTTGTACGTTTCCTTGACCCGCTCTCCCTCAGCGTCATACAGATAGGCCAAACTGCCATTTGCCTGGATGATGTTTTGCACCTTGTTGAAGCTGGTCCAAGCCATCGTCCGACCGGTCGATACCCTTGTCAGGTTACCGTTGGCGTCGTAAAGATAACTTGGGCTTGAGGCGCCATTCACCGTGCCCACCAGGCTGCTGATGGCATGTGGCCGCACACTGGATGGGCCGCTGACGGTGTAGGCATAGCTGCCGATGTCAGAGCGGTTGGTGACATTGCCGATGTCGTTGTAGTACCAGGTGATGGTTTGAGCAGGAGCCACCGCCGTGCCCAGGCGGGTCTCCGTTTTCAGCCTGTTCAAACTATCGTACGTGTATGAGGCGCTGGCACCTGCTGCTGTGTCGCTGCTGGTTTTCAGGTTGCCCAGCGTATCGTAGTCATAGTCTACGTTTTGCACCGCGTAAGTGGTGCTGCCACTGGCGCCAGCCTTGGTGGCCTTGAGCCGCCCGGTCTTGGGATCAATCGTGTTGACCGTGGTGATCAGGTTGCCGGTGGTCTGCTGGGTCAAGTGCCCTTCTGCATCCATGGCATCGGCTTTCCAATACACGCTGGAGGGCGTATCCGCATTGATGACTTGCTTGAGGTAGCCCAACGGCGTGTACACATTCTTGAGCTTCAGGCTGCTGCCTGGGTAGGTCAAGGTCTCCACCCGCCCATCAGCGTTGTAGCTCAGGCCAGCCGTGAAGTTGCTGCCAATGGTGCTGGTGGTGGTGACAGGTCGGCCATACAGGTCATAGCCGTGCTTGCGCACGTAGCCGTTGTTGCTCACCACCTCGCATGTCCTGCCAATACCTTTGTCGCAAGCGCTCCCATCTTTGTACTTGTCGTGGTACCAATTGGAGGTCAAGCTGGGCTCGACCTTGGTGATCAGGCGGCCCAGCAAGTCGTAGGTCATCGTGGTGATTTGGGCCTTCGCGTCCTTTTGCTTGACCAACTCGCCCAGAGCGTTGTAGTCGTAGAACCATGAACCCAGGTCCGGGTCCTTCATATTGGTTTGACGGCCTTTGTTGTCGTATTCCAGCTTGACCACATTGCCCATGGCATCGGTGGTCGTCAGCAAGTTGCCATGCGGGTCCCAGGTCTTACTCAGCGTCTTGCCGTAGGCGTCCTTCACAGTGACCACCTGCCCCGCCGCATTGCGCGTCTCGGTGCTGTCCTGGTTCTTGTCGTTGGTGACGGTGGTGACAAGGCCAGCGTAAGTGACCTTGGTCTTGCTGGCGTCGGGCTGGGTTTCCAGGATGACCCGGCCCATCAGGTCGTAGTCCTTCTTGGTCCAGTAGGCTGCGGCGCCAGCGTAATAGGGCCGGCTTTGGCGGCTGATCTGGTTCAGCGTGTTGTACTCAGTGTCCTGGTAGATGTCGGCAGCCGCACCGCCGCCATCGTAGCCCTGGGTCTGCACGCGAATGGGCCGGGCCAGCGTGTCGTAGTAGATTTTGCTGTAGGCGCCATTGGCGCCGCCATGGGTCCTGGCCGTGAGGTCGATGGGGGCCTTGACGGGCGTGGCCGTGACCACGTACGTGCCCACGGCCCCGGCGATCGTCGGGCAGGTGGCGGGGCCTGCGGCGCTGGTGCAGTATTCGTATGCCCAGTGCGTGCCGTTGCCGTCTGAGCGCTTTTCCAGTATCTTGCGGCCCAGGTCGTCATAGGCCCAATACGTGGTCAAGCTGTTGGGGCTGGTCACACTGGTCGGCAGCCCGAAGCGGCCGTCGAAGGCTCTGCTCTCGCTTTGGCTCAAGGCATTGCTGCTGCCGGTGGCAAAGCGGCCGTCGCTGCTGAAGGTAGCCCCCACCGTGCGTTTGGTGAACAAGGCCAGGTCAGCGGCGGGCGGCGGTGCCGCTTCGCTGTTGGTGCCGGGCACACTGCCCGCGCTGCCGTCGCAATTGCGTGTGGTGGCGCCCTTGCGGTTGCCATAGCTGTCCAGCTCGTAGGTGGTGACCACGCACAGTTTGCTGTCGTCCGGCTCGACCACTTCCTTGTTGAGCTGGCCGCTGTCGGCATCGTATTCGTAGACCAGCGTGCGTGTCAGCGTGGCCGCATGGGCCTCTTGGACAGCTGCCATCCCTGCCATACCCGCCACCCCCAGGGCCAGGCTCAGCAAGGCGCTGACGGCGGACGGACTCTTCTTGATCTCAGGCCTGCGCATTTTTCATCTCTCCCGATTTTTTGTATGGCGCGTCAAGGAGCCGTGCTCACCACGCTGCTGCGCAGAAGCTGCCCCAACTGCCACTTGGCAGTATCGGCTGGCGCAAACGTGTTGGTGGTCGTCTTGCTGAAACCGGCGGAGCTGCCATCGGCATTCAAGACGTCCCGTTTGATGCTGGTGGGGTTGCCCCAGGCGTCCTGGACTTGCGTGGTGCTGCTGCGCGGCAAGGCCACGAAGGTGCCTGCCACTGTCGACGTGCCGCTGTAGTCCCATGCCTGCTCGTCAATCTGGCTGGCGTACATGGCATACCGGCTTTCGGCTGCAATGGTTAAAGCCGAGCAAGGCGCAACGCTGCCGGATGAACTGGTGGCCGAACACACATGCTGATAGGTCGTGCGCTTGATGAAGTCCGTCTTGCCGCTGGGGGTGTCCCAATTGGCCTCGCTCGTGCTCAAGCCCGACCAGTCTGGCAAGCCGACATAGGGCCAGTCTTGCCGCCGGTAAGCACGGCTCACCAACCCTGCGCCCACGTCCTTGGTTTGCATCCAGGCAAAACCCATGTAGCCACGGCCTGTTTGCCCTTGCTCCAGCAGCGCGCCGCCGTAGCTGTAGGCCATGTCGCGCCAAGCACCCGTGCCGGTCGACATACGGGCCTGGGTCACGATGGACTGCGCTGGCGTGACGCTGCTCTTGGGCCAGACTAGCCCGGAGGCGGCTGTGTAGTTGGTGCCCAGCGATTGAGCAGGGGTGGAATAGCTCAGCTTGACCTGGGCGCCCAGGCCATCGGTGATGGTGGCTGCAACGTCGGGGATGGGGCCTTTGGCTGTGAACAGGTAGTAGCTGTTGCCGCCGACAACCAGGAAGTCGGTACGGCCATCACCATTGAAGTCACCGGAGACGACTTGCCAGGAATTTGTTGGTGCTGGCGAATTGTATGGCGCCTTTCCGAAGCTGCCGAAATTCAGAGCGTTGTCGAATGGAGCCACTACCTTGGTAAAGGTGCCGTCGCCTTTGCCATAATGAATATATAAATTTGTATTGTGAATATAGGCGAAGTCCCCAAGGTGATCGCCATTGAAATCGCCGCTGATCTGTATATTTGGCAAATATGGCACATTGTCCAAAATCAGAGGGCTGGAAATATTTTCGAATTTGAGGCCGGCATAATAACCAGAAATAGATCCGGTCCATGTGAGAATTGGAATTTGCCCAATTCCTTTATTCAAAGTCGATTTAATACCAGTGCTCGTACAAGGGGTACCAGCAATTCGCGGAGGGCAATTAAATTCGGCATTAAATATATCCGGCAAGCCGTCTGCATTTAAATCCAACTGCTTTAGATAAGCCGGATAACTGATTGTCGGGCCTGTACATATATTTGCGCTCGAGCAAGTTTGTCTTATGCTGACTCCAGCACCACTTCCAGCAAATTTAAACGAACCATCATCACTTCCGGCAACATAGGAAATGGTGCCGCTTGTATTTGAAAATGCAATATCAAGAATCCCATCAGAATCTGCGTCAAACGCATACGGATATAAATTGTTCCCATAAATACGACCCCCCCTGCTCGCATAAGTTCCTGCAAAGGTACCATCACCTTTGCTGACGAAGGTATATAGGCCTTCAAGAGACAATCCAAGCAATGAAAAATCGGAACGACCATCGCCATTCCAATCCCCAAGTAGAATAGAAAATTGGGGGTCACCATTGCCATTGATGCTGTCGAAATTCAATCCGATTGGAAATGTGTATGACGACTGAGGCGCAGCAAATGTGCCATCTCCATTGGCCAGCATCAGATAGTAATTATTCCCACCAATCTCCATGAAATCGGTCTTCCCATCCCCATTAAAGTCGCCAACGATGGACTGATGGGTAACAGGCGCGCCAAAATTCCACCCAAACGGAAACGTATAAGCCGTGCTGGTGAACCCACCATTGCCATTCGCCAAGAAAACAAAATACCGGGTGTCCGACAGCTCGATGAAATCGGTCCTGCCATCGCCGTTGAAATCACCCACCACCAACTGATAGGCCACCGGATTACCGAAGTTCCAATTCAAGGTGCCATTGGTGGCGTCAAACCCCGCGACATCCCCCTGCCAGGTGATATTGAGCGGCTTCACGCAGGTGGAACCCGACTTGGTGCCGCATTGGGTCACCGTCGTCAGCCTTGACCGGGAGGTGGCAGGGCTAGTGTCATACGCAAAACTGGTTTGCGCTGTTGCCGTGTCGCCCGCATCGGTGACCGTTCTGATCTTGGTCAGGCGCACAGTGCTCTTGATGAGGCTGTCGGCCTGGTACATGGGCACAATGTCCGGCCGGGCTTCGTAATCGAAGTACACCGTGTTCGGCGCTGCAACCGTGGCGCCCACAGTGTCGTTAGCTGTGTAGTCGATCCGGGCCGGATAGATCTGACCGTTGGCGTTGTCATTGGTGTACGTCACCTTCATGTAGTTGCCCTTGGTGTCCTGCACCTTCTTGAGCGCCCACACACGGATCACGCTTCTGCCTTGCGCGGCCAAGCCTGCGTCGGAGGCATTGCCGTCCCAGTTGCCGTACCACATGGTCAGGCCGGACTTGGTTTTGACAATGAAATAGGCAGGGCCGCCGTCGGGTGCCGTCCCTGCCGCGCCATAGGCCTTGATCTGAGAGAAGCTTTCGATCTCAGTCCGGTATTCGCTGGCGTTGGCGCCATGGCTGCCTGCGGTCAACATCAGGCGCTGGCCATCCAGGCAATACCGGTCATTCAGGTCATTGCCCACCCGGCCAAATGCGCCGTCCTGTGATTTGGTGCGAGGGCAGCGGCTGATGGCCGACAGGCCGCTCAGGTTCCAGCCGACACCGACGATGCCGTTGCCGCCCTGGCTGTTGTAGGTGAGTGTCAACCTGGGTTCCAGGTTGGCGATGCCAGGCGGCACCGCGATAGGGACGCTGTAGCTCGCGGCCCCGGTATCCGAGACGGCGAATTGGCCGGTGGTGGCCATCTGTGCATGGCCGCTGCTGATGCAGCCGATCAATGTCAAAGCTGCAAATGCTGCTTGAAGACAAGCCGCCAAACCGGGCAAATAGCCTCGAGCTGGATTCATTTCCACTCCCTTAATCTTTTATACGTCTCTTGTCAGGATCAAACTCAATCGTTTATGAAATGTACAACCGACAGAAGTCAATTCGTGCAGTTGACATCAGCCTGTCATGATCCATTTGGATCATTGGAGAAAGATTGGCCGACAAGCAGTCTTGGCACAATGTGCAAAAGAAGCAAGGGAGTCAAATGCAATCCATTCGCGGTACATCAATCAGTGGCGGCTTTACTTTGTTGGAGTTGCTGGTCGTCATGGTCATCATTGGCCTGCTTGCCAGCTATGTGGGCCCCCGTTTTTTCGAACAAGTAGGCAAGAGCGAAGTCAAAGCAACACGCGCCCAGATCGATGCCTTTGGCAAGGCACTGGACACCTACCGGCTTGATGTCGGCCACCACCCCACGACCGAGCAGGGGCTCAAAGCCTTGATGGACAAACCCGCCAACGAGGCGAAGTGGGGCGGCCCTTACCTGCAGAAGGATGTGCCCACTGACCCCTGGGGCCAGTCGTATCAATACAAGGCCCCAGGCGACAACAAGCGTGACTACGACATCGTCTCGTTTGGCAAAGATGGTCAGCGTGGTGGCGATGGCGAAGCCGCCGACATTGCGTCCTGGCAAACCGGGCGTTGAACTGAAACCATGCGCTTTCATCTGGACGTGGTTCAGGGCCGAGGCGCCCCACAAACGCTGGTGATGGATGCCACCAGCCTGGACGACGCCAAGCTGCGGCTGCAACAGCAGGGCTACACCATCCTATCGGCCAAAGCGCAAAGCGGCGCATTCATCAAATCCAACGTTGCTGTCAGGCCCAATGCCCGAGCCAATCGACGCGCTCTTGTGATCTTCATCGAACAACTGCATGCCTTGCTGCAGGCTGGGCTCAGCCTCATTGAAGCGTTGGAAACGCTGCGCAAAGGGGCAATGGGCCCGTGGGTAGAGATCATTGCCCAGGTGGACACACACCTGCGGCAAGGGCAGGCATTGTCCCAAGCGATGGAGCACCAATCATCGTGCTTTCCGCCGCTTCTGATTGCGATGGTCCGATCTGCGGAGGTGACCTCCGATCTGCCACAAGCATTGACCCGCTACTTGGAGCACGAGCGCCGCTCCGAGCAGGTCAGGCATCAGATCACCTCCGTCGCGCTTTACCCTGTTTTGCTGATGGGCGTGGGGGGCAGCGTGATGCTGTTTCTACTGCTGTACGTCATGCCCCGCTTTGCCCGAGTCTTTGAGAGCATGAACAACTTACCCTGGACAGCCAAGGCCATGGTAAGTTGGTCGCACCTGCTCAAAGCCCACGGCTTTGACCTTTTGCTTGGGGCGGCGGTGGTCGCGGCTGCTTTGTTCAGTGCGCTGGCTGTGCCCAAGTACCGCGCCAAGTTGCTCAATGGAATTTTGGGTGTCGGACCGCTGGCCAGACACTTGCGCATCTACTTTCTGGCGCGTTGGTACCGCACCATCGGCATGCTGGTTGAAGGCGGCATGCCCTTGCCTGAGTCACTCGGACTGGCCAATCAGGTGCTGCCTTTGGGCATGAGGCCCAGCGGGCTTGCCGTTGAACAGGCCATGCGCCAAGGACTGGCGCCATCGAATGCATTCATGCAAGTGAACATGGCCACCCCAGTGGCAGAGCAACTTCTGCGTGCGGGCGAACGCTCCGGCGACGTAGGAAACATGCTCAGACGCGCCGCCGAGTTCCATGAGAACGAGGTGGCCAAGTCATTGGACAAAGCCATGCGCGTCATCGAGCCCGTGGTCATGACCGTGATAGGCGTGGGGGTGGGTGTCGTGGTGGTGCTGATGTACCTGCCTATTTTTGAACTGGCCTCGGCCATCCAATGACGTATTCGGCATGACAGCACCCGCCTCATTTCTGCATCAAAACCTGCCAGACGCGATTCGCACGGTGTCTGTTGGCGGACGGCCAACGGATCTGCTGGCGAGTCTGCAAGATGACTTCTACACCAATGCCGAGTTGGTGGGCTGGCTGGGCAGGGAACTGAACCAGCGCGTTGTGCAGATGCTTGATTTGGCCAAGTGGACCGCCCAGTTTGAACTGCTGTCTTTTGTGGACAGCTCGCGCATGCGTTGCGCCTTAGCTTTGGATGAGAACGGCACTTTGCAGTTCGTGGTCACCGATCCCTTTGATCAAGATCGCCTGGCCTGGGCCCGCACCATCTTCGGCCCCCATGCGGTGGTCTTGGCGAGCAAAGATACCTTGGACGCCTGGCTATCTCATTGCGAAGCCCACATGAGTGCTTTGGGCACAATGACGGTGGCCAGCACCAATGGAGCCAGCCGTGGTACGGCAAAGGCCGAACAGTTGAGCTTGCTGCAGATCGGCGCAGACGAAAGCCCCGCCGTGCGCTTCGTCAATTCCACATTGTTCGACGCCTTGCGCACTGGATCCTCCGATGTGCACCTGGAGTGCGATCCCAACGGCTTGAGCGTCAAGTTCCGGATCGACGGGGTCCTCAGCCTGCAGCGGCACATCGACAGCATCGAGTTGGCCACTCAGTCCATCAGCCGCATCAAAGTGATGGCGCAGTTGGACATTGCCGAAAGACGCGTGCCGCAGGACGGCCGATTGCAGATCAATTTTGAAGGCCGCAGTATCGACATTCGCGTCTCCATCATGCCCAGCATCCATGGCGAAGACGCCGTGCTTCGCGTTCTGGATCGCCAGCATTTGGCCCAGAGCCTTGAAGGACTGACCCTGTCCAAGCTGGGTTTCAACCTAGAAGCCATCACCGCTTTGCAACGCTGGAGTTGCAAGTCGCATGGCATGATGCTGGTGACGGGGCCTACGGGATCGGGCAAGACCACCACCTTGTATGCCGCCATTGCAGAGACCCACAACCCCAGGGACAAGATCATCACCATCGAAGACCCCGTGGAGTACCAACTGCCCGGGGTATTGCAGATTCCAGTGAATGAACGCAAAGGCCTGACATTTGCAAGAGGGCTGCGTTCCATCCTGCGGCATGACCCGGACAAGATTCTCGTCGGGGAAATCCGCGACGCCGAAACAGCTCAAATCGCGATCCAGTCAGCGCTGACAGGACACTTGGTGTTCACCACGGTACATGCCAACAATGTGTTTGATGTGGTGGGTCGCTTTAGCCAATTTGACATCGACGTCTATACATTTGCATCGGCGATCAATGGCATCGTGGCACAGCGACTGCTGCGCAAAGTCTGCCTGCATTGCGCCGCCATCGCGGACCATGAATCCGATCTGCCAACGGCCGACGACCAGGAACAATTGACGGGGCCTGCTCACAATCATCGCTGGCTGAAAGCTCGCGGTTGCGAACATTGCCGAGGCTCGGGCTATTCAGGACGCTTTGCCTTGGGTGAGATTTTGGAAATGACACCGGCCATGAAAGGCCTGATCGCAGCTCGAACGCCATTGGACCAATTGCAACTGGAAGCACAGAAGAATGGTTGGATCAGTTTGCGAGGACTGGCCCTGAACGCTGCGGCGCAAGGGATGACATCGATCGAAGAGGTCAACCGTGTGGCGTCCTGAAGTGTGGTCCTTGCGGCAATTCAAACAGCAGTTGACTGGACAGTCGCCATATTTACTGCGACTGGGACAGGCTTTTATGCAGTTGTGGAGATTCAATGGCCATGGCTGGGTACAAATCGGCTGCCTGCCTGTACACCACCTGGGACATGACCAATACCAGGCCATTGCTGACTTGCTGCCCGGCCTTACCCAGGCACTGCCCTTGGGTGCAAGCGTCCAGGTGCTTGCCGATTCAAAATGGATGCCGGTCAGTTTGCTCAATACCGGCAAGGCCCCGCTGTCCAGGAATCAGGTTGATGTGCTTGCCAAGCACCGCTTTGCCCAGATCTTTGGCGAGTCAGCCAACCATTGGACCATCCAGACCTCCTATGTGGCGGGCGATGCGCAAGCCATGGCATTTGGCTGTCCGGCTGGTCTGCAAGCCTGTCTGCGTCAAAGCTTGGAGGCTCAGCAGCCAAATGGGCGAGGTAAGTATTGCTTCACGGGATTGGCTCCCACTTTGTCTTGGGCCTGGAACGAGGCATGGCGTGCTCACGTCGGTCAAGCAGGCTCCTGGCTGGTGTTGGCCGAACATGACCGTAGCATTCTGGTCTGGGCGTCCAAGGGCCAAGCCAGTGCTTTGCAACCGGCCGGGCCGATTCTGCTGAATCCTGCCCAGGTAAACCAGTTGCTTAAGACAGAGTCCCTGCGATGTGGTGTTGTAGAAGAAACGTGCGCGGTGCTGGGCACCTCGTTTGAAGACCTGCCATCCATGAAGCCACCACACATGCCAGAAGGATTTCAGTGGCGAGTATTTGAAGTCGTGGAATCGGCCACATGAGAGCCATGCGCATTGACTTTGTCAAACCGCCCAGCCAACCCAAGCTGGGCTGGCTCATGCTGATCGCCGGTCTGGTATTGATGGGGATGATGGTTAGGCAATACCTTGACCTTAAACACCGACAGGCGGCTTTGGTTCAAGCGCATCAGCAGCAGGTTCAGGCGCAGGCCGAAGAAGAACGCCAACGGCTCGCAATGCTGCCACCACCTGCGCCAGCCTACATGGACGACAAACGGTGGCGCCATGCTGCGAAAGAGTTGGCCTTGCCTTGGATCAGCACCCTTCGCGCCGTGGAGCACGCCACCAAGCCTCCAATCTTTCTGGTCGGATTCAAGTCTGATCCGGCAACCGGACGGCTGCAATTGGACGCTGAGGCGCCCAGTTTTGATGCGGCGTTGGATTTTGTCGTTGCTTTGCAAGCCTCACCCTCACTGGCTCAAACCCAAATCTTGTCTCACGAAGATGCCCCTGATCCTCAAGGCCGGCCATTGACGCGCTTTTCTTTGCAAACCCGGTGGGTCACTACGCCATGAATCCTGCCGCCATGCCCACAGTCAAACCTAATCAATGGCGGCCATTGACGCAGCTTGCTCGCATCGCCGTGGCGCGTCTATACCTGAGACTGGGCTGGCCGGGCTGTGTCGGAGCCGGATGTGCAGCGATGGCATTCTTGTCTTTGGGTTGGATCCATCAAGCCCATCAAACCTTGCGGCCATTGGCCATGCCGTCCAAGAACATGACGTTGACCGATCAGCCGGCCGCCCCTGCCCCCTTGACACCTGTGCTTCCTCGCTCAGAAGACGCTGTTCAAATCCTGCGCATGGTCGAAGGCCAAGCCAAAGCCAATGGCTTGGCGTGGCCACAAGCGGATTACCGCATCACACCGTTGAGTGATGAGGCGTTGGCAGCCCTGGAAATCCGCACGACGCTCAAGGGCCCTTACCCCAAGCTTCGTCAAATGATCGCCAGCGTGCTGGACAATCAACCTGCCTTGGCCTTGCGCGAGTTGACATTCACTCGCCCCAATGGCGATGCCATGGAAGTAGAAGCCAAAATCCGTTGGGCTGTGTTCCTCGCCGATGGTTGGCCGCCCGCAAACCACGGTGATCTGAACCGTGATCAGCCATGAGCCGCCAACGACTTGTTTTGTGGTTAGCTTTGCTGGCGCTGGTGTTGGGCGTTCGGTGGTGGGATCCCATGGGACACCAAACCACTACTGAAGCAGCATCAGCCCCCGTTGAGCGCACGAACAGCCCCGTTCTAGCCAGCAACCGTTCTCCCGAAGCGGCTTCGTCTGCAGCCACGGAAGGAGCTTGGCCAGTGCGTCCCCTTGCGAATGACGATGAAGCGGGCAACGCTTTCCTGGCACGTGGACAAGTCACCGCGCCTCCAATCAAGCAAGTGCCTGTTGTCGCGCCTGCGCCCGTGGCTTATGTGCCACCGCCACCGCCGCCAGCCGTAGAAGTGCCTCCCCCTCTGCAGATCATTGGCACTTGGGGTGAGGAGGCCAATCTCGCTGTCTTCTTGGCCGGACCACAAGGCACGGTGTTGGCTCGATCAGGTGACGTGATCTTGTCGGACTACCGAGTGCAAAGCATCACCAAACGGCAATTGACGCTTCAGCAAAACAGCAATCAACGCAGCTGGAATCTGGCCATACCCGAAGCACCTTCGACCTTGCAAACTTGGCCTGGCAAATGACACCCATCAATACCGCGACGTCACAACGCTGCAAGACACTCATGAGCATGCTTTCATTTTCCTGGCATGGTCGCCCATTCATGCCGATGGCCAAGGCGAGTTTGACAACCCTGGCATTGCTGTATTTGACCAGTTGCGCCAGCTACCGCACCTTCCACGATGGGCAGTCAGATATCAACGAAGGCCACGTAGTGGATGGCCTGAACAAGATCAGGCTGGCCTCTGAACTCAGCCCTGAGAACTCCGAATACCGGCGGTCTTACCTGACCCAGCGTGACGCCATCGTCAACCGGTGGATTCGCCAAGCTGAGCTGAACGCCGCCAGCAATAATTTTGACCAGGCGAAAGACGCCTACAACCAGGTCCTCCTCATGCAGGCTGACAACAGCCGAGCACTGGCGGGGCTGAACAACATCGAAGCCGCTCAACGGTATTCCAAATTGATGGATGCTGCCGCGGCCATGGCTGAACGCGACGATCTGGACGGGGCCCTTGGCAAAGTCCGTCAAGTCCTGTCAGAAAGCCCAACGAACCGGCGCGCTTCGACCATGGTCAAGCGTCTGTTGCGGCAGCAGGCAGAGGCCACGGGCAAGGAGATGGGCATCTACCCGCAACTGAAGACGACTTACCGCACGCCCGTGTCCATGAGTTTCACCAACGCCAACTTGCGTCAGGTGTTTGAGTCCTTGAAGCTGGCCTCTGGACTGAACTATTTGTTCGACAAGGACGTGCCCACTGATGGCCGTGTGACCATGTCGTTCACCGACAAGCCAGTGGAAGATGTGCTGCGCCTGATCCTGGCCACCAACCAGTTGACCTACCGGATCCTGGACGGCGACACCTTGCTGATCTACCCGAACACGGCCGGTAAGTCTGCAGATTATCGCGAGATGGTGGTGCGGTCTTTCTACCTGAGCAATGCGGACGTCAACAAGACCGCGGCCATGATCAGAGGCATTACCAAGGCCAAGGATGTCTTCGTGGATGACCGGCTGAACCTCATCGTGATCAGAGACTCTGCCGAGATCATCAGGTTGTCGGAAAAACTCGTCGCTGCGGCCGACATGGTGGAGCCCGAAGTCATGTTGGAGTTGGAGGTGATGGAGGTCAATGTCAACCGACTCCAACAGATTGGCATCCATTGGCCTGATTCCCTTTCAGCGTCCATCAGCGGGGCGGGTGGGCCAGGAGAACTCACATTGGATGAAGCTCGTCATCGCAAGGGTCTGGTTACCTTCAATTTTTCGAACCCCGTGATCTCTGCACAGTTGCGCAATCAAAAAGGTGATTCCAATGTTTTGGCCAATCCTCGGGTGCGCGTGCGCAACCGTCAAAGCGCCAAGATCCTGATCGGCGACAAGCTGCCAGTGATCACTGTGACCAATACGGCGAACGTGGGCACATCCGAATCGGTCAGTTACTTGGACGTGGGCTTAAAGCTGGACATTGAACCGACCATATCGCTGGATGATGATGTATCCATGAAGGTCAGCCTTGAGGTTTCCAACATTGTCGACACCATCACCCGAAGCAGTGGCACACAGACTTACAGGCTAGGTACCCGCAATACTTCGACAGTCTTGCGCGTGCATGATGGAGAAACAAATGTCCTGGCGGGTCTGATTCAAAAGGAAGACCGAAGGTCCAATACCGGCATTCCAGTTTTGAACGAATTGCCGGTGCTAAGCAAGCTGTTTGGTGCGTCGTCAGATTCCGACTCCAAGACAGAGATCGTCCTGCTGATCACGCCCCACATCATCCGCAATCTTGACGTGCCGGGCGTGGGCTTGCAGGAGTTTCCTTCTGGCACAGAGAACGCCATCGGCGCGGCGCCTATTCAGCTCGGAACGAGCAGGGCAAAGATGGACAAGCCCCGGGTAGATGGAAACGGCATCACGCCACAGCCACCAGCAATGGCGCCCCCGGCAATACCACCGGCACCTCAGCCAGAGGTGCCTTTACCTCAAACAACCCCGCCGACAACAGCCGTTGCGCCTGCGACAACGCCAGAAAACCCAGTGGTGCAACCAGAGCCAGAGCCGGTACGACCACCGTCTCGTCGCCGCCTGCCCAATGGAACACCGTCTCCACCGCCGACCTTGCTCAAGCCCTGATGTGATCATGAGGAAGTGTTGTAGCCATCCAGGGCCATTGATCCTCAATGGGTTCAGCCTCATTGAGCTGCTGGTCGTGGTCGCCATGGTGTCGGTGTTGGCGTCCATTGGCTTGCCTCTGGCTGAGTTGGCCCACAAGCGCACGCAGGAAGAAGAACTCCGTCAGGCCTTGCGCGAAATTCGCAGCGCGCTGGATGCCTACAAGAAAGCCACGGATTTGGGCCACATCGTCAGACAGGTCGATGCCAGCGGCTACCCATCCAACTTGGATGTCTTGACGGCAGGCGTGACCGACGCTCAATCTCCCAGAGGAAGCAAGTTATTCTTTCTTCGGCGGTTGCCGCGAGATCCCTTTGCATCGGAGGAGCTTGGAAATGCAGCCGAAACATGGGGCTGGCGCAGCTACGAAAGCACGGCAGAAGATCCAAAACCAGGCAAGGATGTGTACGACATCTATTCCAAATCCAGTGGGGTGGGCATGAACGGTGTGCCCTACAGAAAATGGTGAGCATGCCGATCCGGCAAAGCTATTCGCGGCGAGGTGGATTCACCTTGATCGAGTTGCTGGTGGTGTTGACCATCATGGCCACGCTTTTGTCCATCGTGGCTCCACGCTACTCGCAGTCAGTTGGGCGTGCCAAAGAAGCCACCTTGAAAACGAATCTTCGGATACTGCGCGAGTCGATCGACAAATACCGCGCTGACACCGGCAAGCTACCGGACTCTTTGGGCCGGCTGGTCGAGGCCAGGTACATCCAGGCGGTGCCGGTGGACCCCATCACCGATCAGGACAATAGCTGGTTGTTGGCCCCGCATCCGGACGGCATTACGCCAGGCATCTATGACGTCCACAGTTCTGCGGAAGGAGTTGGCCGTGATGGCAAGCCATTCAATCAATGGTGAGCACATGGGGGCCAAGGAACTGAGTGGCCAAAGTGGCTTCACCTACATCGGTGTGTTGATAGCCGTGGCCCTCATGGGCATCGGATTGCTGGCGATCTCGGAGGTATGGACCACCACCGCCCGACGTCAAAAAATGGCCCAACTCGATTGGATCGGCGAACAGTATGTTCAGGCCATTGAAAGCTATTACTACGCCAACACGGGGTCAGTCCATTTCTACCCAGACAAGTTGGACGACCTGGTGGAGGACAAGCGGTACCTTTCCATCAAACGCCACATCAGGACGCTGTATGCCAACCCTTTCACCAACACGGCGGACTGGAAAATCATCCCGTCTGCGCAAGGTGGCATACAGGGGATCGAGTACAAGCGAGTCGATTCGGACTACCTTGTGTGCAGGCAGTTTGTTTTTGTTCCGAGGAATGAGGTTGGCCGCCAACCGCTGGGCGATCATTGATTGCCCAGGTCAATCGATCAAGACCGTGCTGGATATCCGCACCTGTAGCAGCTCGGCTGGTTTTGTTCTCGCTGGATGCCGATGCCATGGGCAGATTTTTGCAATGCCGACCAGACCATCCGAATTGCTGGCAAACTTGGTGGACAAACAAATCAATCGGGAGAGGGGCATGGCAATCGGACGGGTCAAATGGTTCAACGATGCGAAGGGCTACGGGTTCATCACAGCACCGGCCGTTGAAGGCGATGTGTTCGTGCATTTCTCCGCCATCGACATGGAGGGCTTCAGAACCTTGAAGGAAAACTCAGAGGTGGAGTTCGAGTTGGCGCCCTCGGACAAGGGGCTCTTGGCCCAGCAGGTCCGCCCGCAGCCAGAAAATTGCCCTGCGTTTGTTGCACTCGTGGTCGATGCAACTGAGCGGGTCAATGCATAAAAAGGCTCGCTGGCCAGGTCGTGACCAGCGAGCGAAGACGCATCGCTTTTGTCACGGCGCGCCACCGGCTCAGGGAGGAAAAGCCGGGCCACGGGTACGACCCTATGGCGCGCGAATGATAGCTGATCGACTTGAATCCGACTGCTGATCGGCGAGGCGTGGGCATTGTTGGGGGTGTATTTCTTCGCGGCTACCCTGGTATAAGAATTGAAATCACACACCCAGCCAAGATAAAGCCAATGAGCGTTTTGGACCAATACCTTGATGCCGCCGAGCGCCCGAATACGAGGCTCAGCTACGCCTCGGCGCTGCGACACTTTGAGCAGGAGTGGAAAGGCCTGCTGCCCTCAACAAGCGATGCGGTGGCGCGCTATCTGGCCGATCACGCCAACAACCTGTCGATCAACACCTTGCGGCAACGTCTTGCGGCTTTGTCCAGATGGCACGCAGACCAGGGCTTTGCCGACCCCACCAAGTCGCCATTGGTGCGCCAGGTACTCAAAGGCATTCGAACCATCCATCCAGCACAGGAAAAACGTGCCCGCCCCTTGGAGTTGGATGACCTGCTAGTTAGCGACAATCATCTTGTCCGGTTGAACGACAACCATGATGGCCGGTGGTGAGGAGTCGAAGGTGGCGTAGCCGCCGTAGACGACGAGCCACCGGCTGAGGTGGTTTGGTGGGGT
>NZ_JACMNS010000173.1 GCF_014378415.1 Aquabacterium sp. | reverse complement strand
GTCGCCGACGTCAATCACTCAAGCCAAACGACAAACACACCGAGGAGCCAGCCCCATGACTTCCTAAGAAACGACATTCATCCCCGTCAAACCGGCCAAGATGATTGTCGTTTAACCGGCCAAGATGATTGACGCTATCCATGTCTTGAGCCCAACCAGTAGATCGATCGCTTGACTACTGAGATAGACCACATGCGCCCTTCTCGCCTTCATACGCTCAGGCGGAACTGTCCATGTGCCTGCATCGAAGTCGATTTCTTTCCACGTTGCCAGTAGCAACTCACCCTTGCGACACATGCTGAGCAAGATGAATTTCACAGCAAGTTTGAGCGTCGGCAAAGTGCCAAGGGAGTCCAGCACAGAAAAGAACATGTGGATCTCACCTGGCGTCAAAGCTCGCTCTCGGGGCTTGAAAGTTGCGATAGCCGAGGCCTTTATTGACTCCGCCGGATTTTCAATCTTCAGGCCCCGTGACATAGCATGGCGATACACCTGCTGAATAACTTCTCGCACATGAACTGCTGTGGCTGGAGCGCCCCGTTCCTTGATCTTCTCGCACAGCGCCAGCACCTGACTGGATGTGATCTCCTCCAACTTGCGTTTGCCGAACTTGGGCAGTACATCGCGGTCCAGGATGCTCTTACGCATGGCAGCTGTACTGTCTGCCAAGCCTCCGTTACTCAGCCAGATATCAGCGAAGAATTCGAAAGTACCCGACTCCTGGAACTCCTTCCTGGCTTCAGATTTGACACGTGCTGGTGAGTCGCCGCGGTTGACGCTGCTCTTCGCTCGGGCTAGCAAATCACGGGCATCCGCCAGGGAAAGTGGATCACCGTACTTGAGGGTATCTGGATCGCGTTTCGGCTGCACGGCTTGGAACTCGTCGTACTGCCCGATGGTGAGGGTCTCACGTCGGCCCGCCAGGCGGTAGTCATAGCGGAACGTCAGCGTTCCCTTCAAAGAAACGACCACATACAACCCATCGCGATCAGCGACCTTATAGGCCTTCTCGGTGGGTTTGAGGTTCTTGAGCTTGGTGTCAGTCAGTGCCATGTGCGCCCTCTCGCTAGGTCTGCCCTTCGAATCAATTTACCGTCAGTGCATAGAGACGGTAAACGGTCAAAGAATGGTTGTCCAGAAAAATCGACCGTCAACTCTGCCGACAAAAATCGTGGGCTGCCCTGAAACCTCATGGGACGTCAAAAACGAAAAAACCCTTGAAAATCAAGGGCTTGAGTGAATCATTGAGACGTCCTGGGACGCCCTGAAACGCTATTGAATCATTCCCACTCGATCGTCGCAGGCGGCTTGCTCGACACGTCATAAGTCACGCGGTTGATACCACGCACCTCATTGATGATGCGCCCCGACACCTTCTTCAACAAGCTGTAAGGCAACTCCGCCCAATCAGCCGTCATGAAGTCACTGGTCTGCACCGCGCGCAATGCCACCACATAGTCATAGGTGCGGCCATCGCCCATCACGCCCACGCTCTTCACCGGCAGGAACACGGTGAAAGCCTGGCTGGTCAAGTCGTACCAGGACTTGCCCGTGGTGGGGTCGATCGCAGCGCGCAGCTCTTCAATGAAGATGTGGTCAGCGCGGCGCAGCAGGTCGGCAAAGTCCTGGCGAACCTCACCCAGAATGCGCACGCCCAAGCCAGGCCCCGGGAAGGGATGGCGGTAGACCATGTCAGCCGGCAAGCCCAGGGCCACGCCCAGGGCGCGCACTTCGTCCTTGAACAACTCGCGCAGTGGCTCCAGCAGCTTCAAACCAAGCTTCTCGGGCAAGCCGCCCACATTGTGGTGACTCTTGATGGTGGCCTTCTTACTGGCCGTGCCGCCTGATTCGACCACATCGGGGTAGATGGTGCCTTGGGCCAGCCAGTTGGCGCCCTTGTTGCCTTCGCCCTTAAGCTTGTTGGCCTCGGCCTGGAAGACCTCGACAAACTCGCGCCCAATGATCTTGCGCTTGGCCTCGGGGTCAGTCACGCCTTTCAAGTGGCCCATGAACTGGTCGGAGGCCTCCACTTGGATCACCTTGGCGTGCAGGCGCCCGGCGAACATGTCCATCACCATCTTGCCTTCGTTCAAACGCAGCAGGCCGTGGTCCACGAACACGCAGGTCAGCTGATCGCCAATGGCGCGGTGGATCAAGGCCGCCGCCACGCTGGAATCTACGCCGCCGCTCAGGCCCAGGATGACTTCCTCATCACCCACCTGTTCGCGGATCTTGGCAACAGCTTCGGCAATGTAGTCGCCCATGACCCAGTCGCCCTTGCAACCGGCGATGTCGCGCACGAAGCGCGTCAGCATCGCATGGCCTTGCACGGTGTGGGTCACTTCGGGGTGGAACTGCACGGCGTAGTAGCGCTTGGCTTCGTTGGCCATGCCGGCGATGGGGCAGCTGGGCGTCGAGGCCATCAGCGTGAAGCCCTCGGGCAAGACCGTGACCTTGTCGCCGTGGCTCATCCAGACCTTGAGCATGCCGTGGCCTTCGGCCGTGGTGAAGTCTTCGATGCCGTTCAGCAGTTTGGTGTGGCCTTGCGCGCGCACCTCGGCATAGCCGAACTCGCGGTGATCGCTCCACTCCACCTTGCCACCCAATTGCACGGCCATGGTTTGCATGCCGTAGCAGATGCCCAGCACGGGCACGCCCAAGTCCCACACGGCCTGCGGTGCGCGCAGTTGGTGGTCTTCGTAGGTGCTGGCGTGGCTGCCCGACAGGATGATGGCTTTGGGCGCAAAGCCGCGGATGAATTCATCCGTCACATCGTTGGGGTGGATCTCGCAATAGACCTGGGCTTCGCGAACACGGCGCGCGATGAGCTGGGTGACTTGAGAGCCGAAGTCAAGGATCAGGACTTTGTCATGCATGGTGAAATCTCTGGTGTATCGGGCAAGGGTCAGGCCACGGTCGCCACAGGGCCCGGCGCACGGTAAGTGCGGCTGAAATAGCGCAGGCCGATGATGGCTGCCACCCCCTGGATGGCCGCACAAAGGTAAAACGGAGCCCCCACGCGCCAGTCGCCATGGGGATAGTGCGACACCACCGCCAGCAGCGGCGTGCCCAACAAGGGGCCGAGCACGGCCGCCACGCTGTTGATGGACGACACTGCGCCCATGCTTTCGCCCTGGCGGGTTGGGTCAACGGCGTTGGACACCAGGCTTTGCAGACCAGGCTGAACCATGTAGCCAAATACATTGGCCGCCACAATCACGAACAGCATCCAACCCACCGGCACCAGGCCATAGCCTGCAAACGCGATGGTGGACGAAACGAGGCCGATGGCGACCAGCCGGTGCAGCGGGATGTAATTTTGCACCACGCGCATCAAACCGCCCTGCACCAGCACCGCCATGCCGCCCACGGCCAGCAGCGACAAACCGTTGTCCATCGGCGTCCAGCCAAACTTGAACTCGGTGTAGAGGAACCAGCAGGTGTGCAAACAGAATTGCGCCAGGATCGACAGGCCCATGATCCACATCAAAGTTTCGACGCCCTTGAGGTCCCTCAAGCGAGACAAGGCGGTGAAGGGATTGGCCTGGGCCAGCTCGAACTTGCGGCGCTTGTCCAGCGGCAGCGATTCGGGCAGCACGAAGTAGCCGTACAGGCAATTCAGCAGCGACAAGCTACCCGCCAACAAAAACGGCCAGTGCAAATCGTAGTTGCCCAACACGCCACCCAGCACCGGCCCCAGGATAAAACCCAGGCCGAACATGGCGCCCAACATGCCGTAGTTCTTGGCGCGCTCTTCGGGCACGGTGATGTCGGCCACATAAGCATTGGCCACCGCGATGTTGGCGCACACGGCCCCACCCATCACGCGCACAGCCAGCAGCATCCAGAACTCGGAGGCCAGCGCCGTCACGAAGAAATTGATGCCCATGCCCAGCAAGCCCAGCAACAGGATGGGCCGCCGACCATAGCGGTCAGACAGCGCGCCCAGCACTGGCGCGCTGAAAAACTGCGCAATGGCAAACGCCGCCTGCGCCGCCCCATAAGCCACCGACGTACTGGCCCCCGAGGTCATGAACGACCCGATGAGCTTGGGCAGCACGGGGGCAATGATGCCGATCGACATCATGTCGAGCAGCACCGTCACCATGATGAAGGGCATGGCCGCCCTGCGGCCTTGGGCGCCCATCACTCCATGCGGTAGTTGGGCGCTTCTTTCGTGATCTGCACGTCGTGGACGTGACTCTCGCGAATGCCCGCGGCCGTGATCTCGACGAACTCGGCCTTGTTGCGCATGTCTTCAATGGTGGCGCAACCACAGTAGCCCATGGAGGCGCGCAACCCGCCCGCCATCTGCGTGACGATGCTGATCATCGAGCCCTTGAACGGCACACGGCCTTCAATGCCCTCGGGGACCAGCTTGTCCGCGTTGGGGTTGGTGGTTTCGTCGTTTTCCTGGAAGTAGCGGTCGGCCGAACCGGCCTTCATGGCACCGATGGAGCCCATGCCGCGGTAGCTCTTGTAGCTGCGGCCCTGGTACAGGATCACTTCGCCAGGAGCCTCTTCGGTGCCCGCGAACATGCCACCCATCATGACGGTGCTGGCACCAGCCGCGATGGCTTTGGCGATGTCACCCGAATAGCGGATGCCTCCGTCGCCGATCAAGGGTACGCCCGTGCCCAGCAAAGCCGTGGCCACGTTGTCGATGGCCATGATCTGGGGCACGCCCACACCGGCAATGATCCGCGTGGTGCAGATGGAACCAGGACCGATGCCGACCTTGACGCCATCGGCGCCTGCTTCGACCAGTGCCAAAGCCGCTGCACCTGTGGCGATGTTGCCGCCGATCACGTCAACTTGCGGGTAGTTTTTCTTGACCCAGCGCACGCGCTCGATGACACCCGCGCTGTGGCCGTGGGCCGTGTCGACGACCAGGACATCGACGCCGGCACGAACCAACAGCTCGACGCGTTCTTCGGTGCCCTCGCCCACGCCGACCGCCGCGCCCACGCGCAGCTTGCCGTGCGAATCGCGCGCAGCGTTGGGGAAGTTGGTCTGCTTGGTGATGTCTTTGACGGTGAACAAGCCCTTGAGCTCAAACGCCTCGTTGACGATGACCACGCGCTCCAGCTTGTGGTGGTGCATCAAGGCCTTGGCTTCTTCTTTCGAAGCGCCATCCTTGATGGTGATCAGACGCTCGCGCGGGGTCATGATGTCACGCACTGGCACGTCCAGGCGGGTCTCAAAACGCAGATCGCGCCCTGTGACGATGCCCACGACGCGACCATCATCAACCACCGGAAAGCCCGAGATGCCATGTTGCTGTGACAGCGCGATCACATCACGGACGCGGACGTCGGAGGTGATCGTGATCGGGTCACGCAGCACGCCAGACTCGTAACGCTTGACGCGCGAGACTTCCGCAGCTTGTTGCTGAGGCGTGAGGTTTTTGTGGATGATCCCGATACCACCCTCCTGGGCGATCGCAATCGCCAGGCGGGCTTCCGTGACCGTGTCCATGGCGGCAGACACCAAGGGCAGGTTCAGGGTGATATTTCGAGAAAGACGGGTGGCCAGCGATGTGTCACGGGGTAACACTTGTGAGAACGCGGGCACCAGCAGCACATCGTCGAATGTGAGTGCTTTACCAAGCAGGCGCATGAACAGGCTCCAGACGCAAAAGAAGATTATACGCGCTGCGAACATGGGCTGTCGAAGCGAGGATTTACCGTGACGAATGGGCGTTTTCGCGGCCATGAAGGCCGCCAAGCCGGACTAAACTCCGCGTCATGAAAAGCACCAGCCCCACTTCCGCCCTGCTCATGTCCCTGATTCTGGCCAGTGTGACGCTGGTGGCCACGCCTGCCAAGGCAGGAACCGAGTGGAAGTGGAAGGACGCCTCTGGTGCCACTCAATACAGCGACCGCCCGCCTCCGGCCGGCACCCCTGAAGCCAACATCCTTCAAAGGCCCAATGCTTCAAGGGCCGTGCAATTGGCCAAGCCAGCCTCCGAAGTGGATGCAGCCGCATCGGCCGCCAAGCCAGCCGCCGCAGCCAAGGCGCCTGAGTCCGAGTTGGACGTGAAGCGCCGCAAGGCCGAAGAAGAAAAAGAAGCCCAGCGCAAGGTCGAAGAAGAAAAAGCCGCCAAAGGCCGTGCTGAGAACTGCACACAAGCCCGCAACTACCAGCGCACGCTCAACGACGGCATCCGCATTGCCCGCACCAACAGCAAGGGTGAGCGCGAGATCCTGGACGACAAAGGCCGCGCCGATGAGCAGCGCCGCACGCAAGAAGCCATCGCCAGCAACTGCAAATGATGGCCCTAGCCTGACGGCTCGGTCACTGCCCGCGTTTGAGGCCGTTTGACACCCTTCTTTGACAGCTTTTCGCCGTGCGCACGGTACCTCACACGCCGGGCTTCTTTCGGATCGACGATCAAGTCACGGCAAACCTCCACCCGATCGCGGTCCTGCAAGGCGTGCCCAAGGGTGGTCTTGCGGCCCCAGATGCCCACGCTCAGGCCTTGAGCCTGGGCCAGCAAGCCACTGCCCAGCAAGGCATCCTTGACGCAGCTGCCCAAAGGCAAGGTCAAGGCTTTCAGTTCGATTTGCCTGGGCCCAGCACTGAACACCACCTCGATGTGAATCGTCGGGGCCGGGGGTTGTTCAACGGGGCCCATAGACCTGCTCGGCCCGTTTGACAAAGGCATCGACAAAGGTGTTGGCGATGCGGTCGAACACGGGGCTGATCACCAGGGCCAGGGCCCGACTTGAAAAATCGTAGCTCAACGAAAACTCAACTTTGCAGGCGGTGGGTTCTGGCGGCGCCTCACCTGGCGCTTGGGAGGGCGAACCGGGCTTTTGCAAGGGCGTGAATCTCCAGGCGCCCTCCAACTTGGAGAAAGGGCCATCAACCAGGCGCATGTGGACTTCACTGGCGTCGATGTCGGTATTGCGCGTGGTGAAAGCTTGCTTGATGCCGGCGAACGCGATGTGCAGGCGCGCGGTGACGCCATCGTCGTGCTGCTGCAGGACTTCAGCGCGCTCACACCAGGGCAGGAATTGGGCGTAATCCTCGACGGCGGTCACCAGCGCGTACATTTCGCGGGGCGAATACCAGAGCAGGACGGACTTGTTGACTTGCTTCATAGAATGCCGCCATTTTAAGGACCCTGTATCCTTCTAACCATGACGATTGCCGAAAATAGAAAAGCCCTGTTCAATTACCACATCGAAGAACGTTTCGAGGCGGGTGTGGTCCTGGAAGGCTGGGAAGTCAAGGCGATCCGCGCGGGCCAGGTGCAGTTGACCGATGGCCACATCATGATCCGCAACGGCGAGTTGCATCTGATCGGCCTGCGCATCAATGCGCTGCGGTCAGCGTCAACGCACGTCCAGCCCGAGGCAGACCGCACCAAGAAGCTGTTGATGCACCGAGCCGAGATCCGCCGCCTGGTCGGCAAGACCGAGCAAAAGGGCTACACCCTGGTGCCACTGAACCTGCACTTCAAGGGCAGCTACGTGAAAGCCGAGATCGCCCTGGCCAAGGGCAAGGCCGAGCACGACAAGCGCAACACCATCAAGGACCGCGAGTGGGAGCGGGAAAAGGGCCGAATGATGAGACATAAAGTCTCGTCCAATCCGAAGGATTGAGCCCGCAGGGCCGACGAGGCTCAGGCAGTCAACACCCTCAAGGCCTGCTCCAGGTCATTGATCAGGTCTTGCGGATCTTCCAGGCCAATGGCCAAGCGCACCAGGGCGCCCTGCGGCACATCGCCCACTGTGCGCATGCTCGGCAAGTGATAGGGCACCGCCAGGCTCACCGGCCCACCCCATGAGTACCCAATCTTGAACAAGGCCAAGGCATCGATGAAGGCGTCGACCTGGGCGGGGCTGTAGCGTTCGTCGAACACCACTGACACCAAACCGCCGGCCGCACTGCAGATCTGGGCCCAATGGGCGTGGCCGGGTGACTGCGGCAAGGCCGGGTGCAGCACCTGCGAGACTTCAGGCCGGGTCTGCCACCACTGTGCGATCTGCCGCGTCGCGGCATCGTGCGCGGCATAGCGCAAGGGCAAGGTTGGCAGGCCACGCAGCACGGCTTCGACATCGTTGCCGCCCACGCCTAGGCCCATGCGCATGTGCGTCATCTTCAGCTTGATGTGCAGGGCCTCGTCGCGCGTGGTGATCGAGCCCATCAGCACATCGGCGCCGCCCGACGGGTATTTGGTCAGGGCGTGCACAGAGATGTCGACGCCTTGCGCTTGCCCGCCCACTTCGTCGAAGGCAAACGCATCAAAAGCCAGGCCCGCGCCCCAGGTGTTGTCCATCGCCACGATCAAGTGCGGATGCTGGCGCGACACGCGCAGCAGGCCGACCAAGTCGGGGAACTCCAGCGTCACGGATCCGGCGGCTTCCAGCCAGATCAGCTTGGTCCGGGGGGTGATGAGGCCAGCCAGTTGATCGGCACGCAAGGGATCGTAGAGCTGGTGGGTGATGCCCCAGCGGGCCAACTCGCCCCGCGCAAGATCCTTGTTGGGGCCGTAGGCGTTGTCGGGGATCAGCACCTCGTCGCCAGCGTGAAGCAAAGCCATGTCCACCATGGCGAGGGCGGCCAGGCCGCTGGGGGCCAACAGGGTTTGCACTCCGCCCTCCAGCGTGGCCAGGCGCGCTTCCAGCGTGAAGGTACTGGGCGTGCCGTGCAGGCCATAGGTGTAGCCCGTCTTGTCCTTCCATTGGCGCGCCCGCAAGGCCCCCGTATTGTCAAAAATGACGGTGGAAGCCTTGTGGATGCCCGGCACGACGGACTTGAAGCCAGCAGGTGGCTCGTAGGCGTGGTGGATGAGGTCGGTGCTGGGGGCGTTTTTGCGCTGCTTCATCCAACCATGCTAAATCAGATCGGCAAGGCGATCAGGTCATGCCCTTCGACCGCCACGATGCGTGCCTTGGTGAACTCGCCCACCTTCAAGGTCTTGCTGGCCTTCTCAGGAGGCAGCAGGCGCACGGTGCCGTCGATCTCGGGCGCGTCAGCGTAGGAGCGCCCCACCCCACCCTTGCGGCCCAATGCGGGCGCGCTGTCGATCAACACCTGCATGGTCGCACCCACGCGGCGTTGCAGCTTGGCGATCGACACCTGCTCGGCCACGGCCATGAAGCGGGCGCGGCGCTCTTCGCGCACTTCTTTGGGCAAGGCGCCGGGCAGCGCATTGGCGGCTGCGCCTTCGACGGGTGAATAGGCAAAGCAGCCCGCGCGGTCGATCTCGGCCTCGCGCAGGAAGTCGAGCAGGTACTCAAACTCCACCTCGGTTTCGCCAGGGAAGCCGGCGATGAAGGTGCTGCGCACCACGATCTCGGGGCAGATCTCGCGCCAACGCAACAGGCGCTCCAGGTTCTTCTCGCCATTGGCCGGGCGCTTCATGCGCTTGAGCACGTCGGGGTGGGCGTGCTGGAAAGGCACGTCCAGGTAGGGCAGGATCAGGCCCTCGGCCATCATCGGCAGGATCTCGTCCACGTGCGGATAGGGGTAGACGTAGTGCATGCGCACCCAGGCGCCGTGCTGCTGCGCCAAGGTGGCCAACTGCTCGGCCAGGTCAAACATGCGGGTCTTGACGGGCTTGCCATCCCAGAAACCGGTGCGGTATTTCACGTCAACGCCGTAGGCGCTGGTGTCCTGGCTGATCACCAGCAGTTCTTTCACGCCGGATTCGAACAAGGCACGAGCCTCGTTCAGCACATCGCCAATGGGGCGCGAGACCAAATCGCCGCGCATGCTGGGGATGATGCAGAAGCTGCAGCGGTGGTTGCAGCCTTCGCTGATCTTCAGATACGCATAGTGCTTGGGCGTGAGCTTGATGCCGGCGATGCCGCGCGATTCGGGCACCAAGTCCAGGAAGGGATCGTGGGGTTTGGGCACGTGCAGGTGCACCGCGTCCATCACCTCTTGCGTGGCGTGGGGGCCGGTCACGGCGAGCACGCTGGGGTGCATCTGGCGGACCAGGTTGCCGCCATCGACACCGGCCTTGGCGCCCAGGCAGCCGGTCACGATGACCTTGCCGTTCTCGGCCAGGGCCTCGCCGATGGTGTCCAGGCTTTCGCGCACGGCATCGTCGATGAAGCCGCAGGTATTCACGATCACCAGGTCCGCACCATCGAAGGTCTTGGAGGTCTGGTAGCCCTCGGCGGCCAGTTGGGTCAGGATCAGTTCAGAGTCGGTGAGCGCTTTCGGGCAGCCAAGGCTGACAAAGCCGATCTTGGGGGCGGCTGCGAATGGGGCGGGCGTGGTGGGGGTGAGCAATTCAGACGTCATAGAGGGGGATTGTCGGGGAAATTGCGGTTTTCGCAACGCCCCCGAGCGTCAGAGATCTCACAAGAACCCGCCAAGCCGGGTCTGGCGCTTCAGGGTTGGGCCACCACCGGCCAGTCAATCTCAGCCTTGTTGGAGCATTCGGACGCCGCGCTGTACACGCTGCACCGGATGCGCTTCATGACCTTGAGGCCTTGCAGAGTGGTCGGAGATCAAGTGGGACGACCGCATGTGGGTGATACCGGACTCACGAATGAAAGCCAAGAAAGAACATCGGGTGCCGTTGACCGTCAGATGCCTGGAAATCTTGAGCCAAGCACAAGAACTGACCAAGCGATCACC
>NZ_JACMNS010000172.1 GCF_014378415.1 Aquabacterium sp. | reverse complement strand
TCGACCACGGCGATCACCTGGGACGAGTCGTCGCACACCACCAGATCAGCGCAAATGGAGCCCACGCGGCGCAACCACTCGCTGTAGGAGTTGCGGGTGGGCACGCGCAGAAACCTGGCCAGGGGCACCTGCGCCAACACCATGTGATCGGGCAGGGCTTTGCGCAAAATGTGATAAGCATCACGCTCTGATCGCGTTAAGACCCTGGTGGCCGTGGGGCTCCAGGCCGCCAGGGTGTCACCCGCCTCGACGGATGAGGTGCCAGCCACACGCCGCGGCGATTGAGGGGCACCCCGGCGGCGCGATCTGAACGCCAGCCCCACACCGCACAAGCCCATCAACACCAAAATAGCCAGAACTTCTGGCCACCATGCATTCAAACCTGCCATTGAAACCGTCCGCGCCCGAAAAACCAATCGACAACATCGGCACATGGCCGGCATGACTCAAGCAGAAATTACCAGCCCATGCACCAGGGGTCAATGCGGGCTTCCGGTCAATGCGGTGACAAAGCGTTTCAAACGTAGTCGGGGTTTGCCATGGTCAGCGTCCACCCATGCCCGGCATGCCTTTCATGCCACCCATGCGCTTCATCATCTTCATCAGGCCGCCGCCTTTCATTTTCTTCATCATCAGGCGCATCTGGTCAAACTGGTTGAGCATGCGGTTGACGTCTTGAATCTGCACGCCAGCACCTGTGGCGATGCGGCGCTTGCGACTGGCCTTGCTCTTTCCATCCATCAGCAGCGCGGGCTTGCGGCGCTCCAGCTTGGTCATCGAATTGATCATGCCTTCCATGCGGCGCATGTCGCGCTCGGCCTTGTCCATGTCGGCGCCACCGGCCTTGCTGGCCAGCTCGGAGGGGAGCTTGTCCATCAGCCCAGACAGGCCGCCCATCTTCTTCATCTGGCTGAGCTGGGACAGGAAGTCGTCCAGGTCAAAATCGGCGCCAGATTTGACCTTGTCGGCCAGCTTCTGCGCCGCCGCCACGTCGACACCTTTGGTGACTTCTTCGACCAGCGCGACGATGTCGCCCATGCCCAGCACCCGGCCGGCATGGCGATCGGCGTCGAACACCTCCAGGCCGTCAATCTTTTCAGACACACCGGCGAACTTGATGGGCACGCCCGTGATCTGTCGCACCGACAGGGCCGCACCACCGCGTGAATCACCGTCCAGCTTGGTCAGCACCACGCCGGTCAAGGGCAAAGCCTCCTTGAAGGCCTTGGCGGTGTTGATGGCGTCCTGCCCTTGCATGGCATCCACCACGAACAAGGTTTCAACCGGGTTGAGCAGGGCGTGCAGCTCCTTGATTTCAGCCATCAAGACTTCGTCAATGGCCAAGCGACCAGCCGTGTCCACCAGCAGCACGTCAAAGAAGTGCTTGCGCGCGTGGTCGATGGCCGCCAACACGATGTCGCGCGGCTTCTGATCAGGCGTGGAGGGGAACCACTCGGCGCCGGCCTGGCCGGTCACCATCTTGAGCTGTTCGATGGCGGCCGGCCGGTACACGTCGGCAGAGACCGTCAGCACTTTCTTCTTGCGCTTTTCAATCAGGTGCTTGGCCAGCTTGGCGGTGGTCGTGGTTTTGCCCGCGCCTTGCAAACCCGCCATCAGGATGATCGCTGGCGGCTGTGTGGCCAGATTGAGGTCGGCCACGCCATCGCCCATCGTGGCAGACAGCTCCTTTTGCACCAGGCTGACCAGCACCTGGCCCGGCGTGAGCGAGGCCACCACCTCCTGGCCCAAGGCCTTGTCCTTGACGCGCGCAATGAAGTCGCGCACCACGGGCAAGGCCACATCGGCCTCCAGCAGGGCCATGCGCACCTCGCGCAACATGTCCTGCACATTGGTCTCGGTGATGCGAGACTGCCCGCGCATGGTTTTGACCAGGCGGCTCAGTCGTTCGGTAAGGTTGGATGCCATGGGGATGCGGTGAAAGCGGTGATGCGCGAAGCTGGGGCCAGGCAAACATGCCCGGGCGACCTTAAACTGTGTGGATGATTCTATCGCCCGCCTCTTTGACCTTTTGGCCCAGTGCCATCGCCGTGCTAGCCTATGGCCTGGCCAGCGTGCTGCCCGAAGGTGAAGGCCACACGATTGCCCCCAAGAATCGGCGCGTCTGGGCCGCCCTGGCACTGGCCTGGCTTGCGCACGCCATCTCCATCGTGCTGGACACGTTTTCCTGGAACAGCCCCCAACCTGCTGCGCGCTTTGGGTTCGCGCCCGCCCTGTCGGTCACCACCTGGCTGGTGCTGGCCGTCTACGCCGTTGAAAGCCACCGTTTGGGACTGCCTGCGGTGCGCCGCGCATTGGCCTGGCTGGCCGCCATCACGGTGGCCTTGTCTTGGGCGTTTCCTGGCCAGGAACACCCGACCAGTGGATCGCCCTGGGCACCTTTGCACTGGATTTCAGGGTTCGCCTCTTATGGGTTGATTGGCGCGGCCCTGATGCATGCCGCCCTGATGCGGGTGGCCGAAAAACAGTTGCGTGCTCGCCCCGGCTCACCTTCGGTCAAATCGATGTCACTTGGCACGCCGCAGGCCTTGGGCATGCCTTTGCTGAGACTTGAATCCCTGACCTTGCGTTTCGTGGCCGCCGGCTTCGCGATGCTGACGCTGACCTTGGTGCTGGGCATCTGGTCGTCCAACCCCTGGCACTGGGATCACAAGTCCATTTTTTCGGTGCTGTCCTGGCTGGTGTTTGCCATCCTGCTGGTGGGTCGCTACCAGTTTGGTTGGCGGGGCCGTCAGGCTGTGCGCTGGCTGTACGCAGGCTCGACCTTGCTGCTGCTGGCTTACGTGGGTTCTCGCTTCGTGATGGAAGTGGTGCTGCACCGTCCTGCGATCGCCTAAAGAGCACCTGAAGTCTCACCATGATCAAATATTTGTTGCTGGGTTTATTGGCTGCATGGCTGTTCTACGTGTTGCGGCGCCCACGCTCGAACAACCCCCAGGCACCCGGCCAGTCAGCGCCACCGCCCAAGCCTCAAGCCATGGTGGAGTGCGCGCACTGCGGCGTGCACATGCCGGCCAACGAAGCCTTGCTCGGCCAACGGCCCACTGGTGCTGACTACTTTTGCAGCGAGGATCATCGCCGCGCGGGTCCTCGCGCTCACTGATGCCTCGGCCAACCCCCCCTTCAAACCAAGTCGCTGCAGGGCCCTTGGGCGCCGAAACCCAAGGGTCCTGGTTTGGCGGCCACGGACACGAGGACGATGCCGCCACCATCGCCGCCGAGGCTCAACCCTTGCACAAGGCGCCGCCCTCGGCGGTCAGCAGGAGCAGCAAGGAGCGCAGGCCTCCCTCGTTCTTCCGCATCTACCGGGCTTTCCTGACCGCGCGGGCCGTGCTGGCGATCCTGCTGATCGGGATCATCGCGGGCGCGTGGCTGCTGGGCAACCGCCCCTCACCCTGGGTGTTGGGCCTCACCCTGTCTTACAGCATCCTGACCTTGGTGGTCTGGTCTTGGGCCACCCGACACCCTCCCAAAGACCCCGACCAGCGCACCCTCAAGCACCGGCAGGCCCTGGCCACCATCGGCGTTGATTTGAGCGCCTTTGCCTGGCTGAACTTCCTGACCAGCAGCAACCTCAACTCGGAGGCCTTGCTGGCCTTGCCCGTGTTGATGGCCGCCATCCTGATGCCCCGCATCATGTCCTTGGGCGTGGCAGCCGCCGCCACCCTGAACTTGCTGGCGGCCGCCTGGCTGCAGTCGGCCGAGGGGGGCAACCTGTCGTCGTTGATGACGCAAGCGGGGCTGACCGGGTTCGGGCTGTTCGCCGTGGCCGTGATGGGCAGTGAACTGGCCGGCCGATTGGCCCGCGAAGAACGCACTGCCAAAGGCAGCTTGGAGTTGGCCCGCCAGCAAGCCCAACTTAACCGTTTGGTGATTGAAGAAATGACTGAAGGCGTGATGGTGACCGACCGCCAGGGCCGCGTGCGCACCGCCAACCCGGCTGCGCGGCGACTGCTCGCCGCCCAAGGCAACACCTCGGCGCCCCCGTTTCAATTGCGAGGCGTGCCCGCCTGGCGCCCTTTGGTGCAGGCGGTCGAGCAGGCCTTCGCCAACCCCTTGCATGCCGATGTGGGCCAGGAACTCAGCCTGCGATTTGACGACCAATCCAGCCGCGCCTTGCGCCTGCGCGTGCGCTTCACCAAGGGCCGCGACGGCCAGGCCATCGAAGACGTCTGCGTGATGTTCATCGAAGACCTGCGCACCGTGATGGCCCGCCAGCGCCAGGACAAGCTCGCCGCCATGGGCCGCATGTCGGCCGGCATCGCGCATGAGATCCGCAACCCCTTGTCCGCCATCGCCCAGGCCAATGCTTTGCTGGGGGAAGACGCGACCACGCCCACGCAAAAGCGCCTGACACAGATGGTGGCCGACAACGTGGCACGGCTCAAGAACATCATTGACGACGTGCTGGCCGTGGCCCCCGGTTTGCGCCCCCCTGCCCCGGCGATCGACCTGCTGGAAACCGTGGCCGCCATCTGCAACGAGTGGCGCCAGACCGAAGGCCTCGCGGCCGGCCCCGACAGCCTGTGTGCCGTTGACTTGTCAACCTGCAAACCCCCGATCGGCCACCCCGCCCCCAAGGTCCGCTTCGAGCCTGATCACCTTCACCGCGTGCTGGTCAATTTGCTGGACAACGCCTTGCGGCACAACAGCGGCCAGGCTGGTGCCATTCTGGTGAACTTGCAATGGCCAAGGAGCTCGGAGGGCATCGGCCCGCTGGTGTTGTCGGTGCGCAGCGATGGCGAACTCATCAGCCACGACACTGAACAATCCCTGTTCGAACCCTTCTTTTCCACGCGCAGCCGAGGCACTGGTCTGGGCCTGTATATTTGCCGAGAATTGTGCGAGCGCCATGGCGCCAGCATCGACTACCGACAGCATCCCGGCGCCGTGCGCCACCGCAACGAGTTCTTCGTGACGATGCCCCTTGAATCGCCCATCCCCGCATGACCGCTCCGATCCTCTACAGCCTGCTGGTCGTTGACGACGAGCCCGACTTGCGCACCTTGTACGAACTCACGCTGCTGCGCGAGGGCTACGACGTGGAAACCGCGGGCAATGTGGCAGAAGCCTGGCAGCACCTTCAGGACCGCACTTACAGCGCGATCATCACCGACATGCGCCTGCCAGATGGCACCGGCATGGACCTGCTGCGCCGCATCGACGCCGAAGGCCGCCGCGAGAAAGCCATTGTCATCACCGCCTACGGCTCGGCCGAGAATGCCGTCGAGGCGCTCAAGGCAGGGGCCTACGACTACCTGACCAAGCCTGTCGATCTGCGCCAGTTCCGCGCCGTGGTGTCATCTGCCTTGGGGCGCACGCCATCATCAAGCCAGCCTGCCGCCGCCTCGCTTCAAGAGCCCACCCCGAACACGCTGCTGGCCGCGCCACCACTGGCACTGCACCGTGGCGCCCGCAAGCCAGAAGCCACCGCTCTGTCAAGGATGGTCGGCAGCTCTGATGCACTGCAGCATGTGCGAAGCCTGATCGACAAAGTCGCGCGCAGCATGGCGCCAGTGTTGGTTTGGGGCGAATCGGGCACGGGCAAGGAACTGGTGGCCCGCGCCATCCACGACGTCAGCAGCCGGCACCATCAGCCCTTCATCGCCGTCAATTGCGGCGCCATCCCCGAACAACTGCTCGAAGCCGAGTTCTTCGGTTACCGCAAAGGTGCCTTCACTGGTGCCAACGAAGACCGCGAAGGCTTTTTTCAGGCCGCACATGGCGGGTCATTGTTCCTGGATGAGATCGGCGACCTGCCTTTGTCGATGCAGACCAAGTTGCTGCGCGTGATCCAGGAGCGCGCCGTGCGCCCCGTCGGGGCCGTGGCCGAGGTGCCCGTGGATGTGCGCATCATCAGCGCCACGCACAAAGACCTGGCCGCCGAAGTGGCCGCCAAGCGCTTTCGCCAAGACTTGTTCTACCGGCTCAACGTCATTCAGATCCCGCTGCCAGCCTTGCGCGAGAGGTTGGAAGACCTGCCCAGCCTGTGCCTGCGCATTCTTGAGCGCATCGCCTCGGAATCAGGCCTGAGCGCGGTGCCGCAGTTGGGACGTACAGGCTTGGTGGCCTTGCTCAACCACCCATTTCCCGGCAACGTCCGCGAGCTTGAAAACATCCTTCACCGCGCAGTCACCTTGAGCGGACACCAACTGATCGAAGCCGATGACCTGGGCTTTCCCAACGCGTCACCGCACACCAACGAAGACATCTTCACGCCCGGCGCCTTCGCGCAAGTGGCCATCATCAGCGGCCATCCGGCCACACCGCACAAGGCCCTGGCCGCGCCAGCTCCTCAGGCACCGCCCCTGCCCTCGGACCTCGTCACGCACCTGGACCAGGTCGAGCGCGACATCCTGGTCCTGGCCCTTGAAAAATACCGCTTGAACCGCACCGCGGCGGGCGCCAGCCTGAGCCTGAGCCTGCGCCAGATGCGCTACCGCATGGCCCGCCTGGGTGTGAAGGTCACCGACCAGGGCATCGTGCTCGGCGAACGCTTCGACCCCGAAGCCGACGCTGAGTGAGCTCAACGATGGCGCCCGATCTCTGGCCGCAAGGCTGGTGTCCACCAGCCCGCCGCGTCGATTCACCCAATTTCGGCCCGCGCCCCCTCGGCACCGCCATCAACCTGGCCATCATCCATTCGATCAGCCTGCCCCCAGGCACCTATGGCGGCGACGAGATCGAACGCCTGTTTACCAACCAGTTGGACTGGGATGCCCACCCCTACTTCGAGCAGATCCGAGGCGCCGAAGTCTCGGCCCATTTCGTGATCCGACGCGATGGTGAGCTGCTGCAGTTCGTGTCGGCCAATGACCGCGCCTGGCACGCCGGCCAATCGTCGTGGCAAGGCCGCGACAACTGCAACGACTACTCGATCGGCATCGAACTCGAAGGCCTGGAAGACCACCCCTTTGAAAGGGCTCAATACCAAGCCTTGGCCGATCTGTTGCAGCAAGCCGCCAAGGCCTACCCGATCGAGCAGATCGTCGGCCACGAACACGTGGCCCCTGGGCGCAAACGCGACCCTGGCCAAGCCTTTGACTGGGCCGCCTTGCAAGCCTTGCTGGGCTGGGATCAACGCTGCTTTCCTGCCGGTATCACATCCCTTTGAACATGCCCAGACAGGGCAGTCCCGATCGGCAATTTCCCTGATTTAACCCCCTGATTGCGGGGGCAGTCAAAAATAGCGTTATAGTTGTACCCAGACGCTACCTGTAGTGCTCAAGGCACCAAAAAACACCAGATATAGCGTTTACAGTCTCCAGCGCGACGATCAGATCAAGCGAAAAACTAAGGCCTCCCCGCCGTTTCCGGGAGGCCTTAACTCCGAAGGGAATCACATGCAAACGACCCCGTCCAGCACCGGCCAATCCTCGGCCAACGTTTTCCCCACCAGCCCCAGCGACGCCACCAACGCGCCTCGCCAGTCGGCCTACGCCGGCTACCAGATCATCCGCCGCAATGGCGCGGTCGTTTCTTTTGAGCCCAACAAGATCGCCGTGGCTTTGATGAAGGCCTTTCTGGCTGTTCACGGCACCCAAGGCGCGGCCTCGGCCAGCGTGCGCGAAACCGTTGACGGCCTGACCGAAAATGTCGTGCGCGCCCTGATGCGCTCGCGTCCCGGCGGCGGCACTTTCCACATCGAAGACGTGCAAGACCAGGTCGAATTGGGCCTGATGCGAGGCGGCCACCACGAGATCGCCCGAGCCTACGTGCTGTACCGCGAACGTCGCTCACAAGAACGCGCCCAGCAAAAAGCCGCAGCACCCGCAGTAGCCCAACCCACCTTGACGGTCATGGACCGTGGACAGCGCATTCCCCTGGACCTGGCCCGACTCGAAGGCTTGATCGAAGCCGCCTGCGAAAACCTGGGCGACGACGTCAAGGCCGCCCCCATCCTGGCCGAAACACACCGCAATCTGTACGATGGCGTCGCGCTGGACGAGGTCTACAAGGCCGCCATCCTGGCCGCCCGTACCCGCATCGAACACGACCCCGGCTACACGCACGCCACCGCCCGCTTGCTGATGCACACCATCCGCCGCGAAATCCTGGGCGACGAAGTCACCCAGGGCGAAATGGCCGAGCGCTACGCCGACTACTTCCCCACCTATATCAAGAAGGGTGTGCAAGTTGAACTGCTCGACGAGAAGATGCAGCAGTTCGACCTGGCCCGCCTGGGCGCCGCCCTCAAGGCCGAACGCGATCTGAACTTCGATTACCTCGGCCTGCAGACCCTGTACGACCGTTACTTCCTGCACACCGAAGGCCAGCGCATCGAAATGCCGCAAGCCTTCTTCATGCGCGTGGCCATGGGCCTGTCGCTGAACGAGATCGACCGCGAAGCCCGCGCCATCGAGTTCTATGAAGTGCTCTCCAGCTTCGACTTCATGTCGTCGACCCCCACGCTGTTCAACGCCGGCACACGTCGCTCGCAGTTGTCCAGTTGCTACCTGACCACGGTGCCCGACGACCTGGACGGCATCTATGAAGCCATCAAGGAAAACGCCCTGCTGTCCAAGTTCGCTGGCGGCCTGGGCAACGACTGGACACCCGTGCGCGCCTTGGGTTCGCACATCAAGGGCACCAACGGCAAATCGCAAGGCGTCGTCCCCTTCCTGAAAGTGGTCAACGATACCGCCGTCGCGGTCAATCAAGGCGGCAAGCGCAAGGGCGCCGTCTGCGCCTACCTTGAGTCCTGGCACCTTGACGTCGAAGAATTCCTGGAGCTGCGCAAGAACACCGGCGACGACCGCCGCCGCACCCACGACATGAACACGGCCAACTGGATCCCCGACCTCTTCATGCGCCGCGTGATGGAAGGTGGCCAGTGGACTTTGTTCTCGCCAGCCACCTGCCCCGACTTGCACGACAAGTTCGGCAAGGACTTCGAAGAGGCCTACAGCCGCTACGAAGAAAAGGTCGCTCGCGGCGAAATCAAGCTCTTCAAGCAACTGCCCGCCAACGACCTGTGGCGCAAGATGCTCTCGATGCTGTTCGAAACCGGCCACCCCTGGATCACCTTCAAGGGCGCCTGCAATGTGCGCTCGCCACAGCAACACGTTGGCGTGGTTCACTCGTCCAACCTGTGCACCGAAATCACGCTGAACACCAACAGTGGCGAAATCGCGGTCTGCAACCTGGGCTCGGTCAACCTGTCGCAACACATCACCGATGGCGACCTCGACCACGACAAGCTCAAGAAGACCATCACGACCGCCATGCGCATGCTGGACAACGTGATCGACATCAATTACTACGCTGTCAAAAAGGCCCGCGATTCGAACCTGCGCCACCGCCCCGTCGGTCTGGGCATCATGGCCTTCCAGGACACCCTGTACCAGATGCGCATCCCGTACGCCAGCCAGGCCGCCGTCGACTTCGCCGACCGCTCGATGGAAGCCGTCTGCTACTACGCCTACTGGGCCTCGACCGTGCTGGCCGAAGAACGTGGCCGCTACTCCAGCTTCAAGGGTTCGCTGTGGGACCGCGGCATCCTGCCGATCGACTCGATCAAGCTGCTGGCCGAAGCGCGTGGCGGCTACCTTGAAGTCGACACCTCGCAGACCATGGCCTGGGATGCCCTGCGTCACCGCATCGACACGCACGGCATGCGCAACTCCAACTGCGTCGCCATCGCCCCCACTGCCACCATCTCCAACATCGTTGGCGTCGATGCGTCGATCGAACCTTGCTTCGGCAACCTGTCGGTCAAGTCCAACCTGTCGGGCGAGTTCACCGTGGTCAACCAGTACCTGGTCCGCGATCTGAAAAAGCTCGGCCTCTGGGACGACGTCATGGTCATGGACCTCAAGCACTTCGACGGCTCGCTGCGCCGCATCGACCGCGTGCCTGAAGAACTTAAGAGCCTGTACGCCACGGCCTTCGAAGTCGAACCCTCTTGGTTGGTCGAAGCCGCATCGCGTCGCCAGAAATGGATCGACCAGGCACAGTCGCTCAACATCTACATGGCCGGTGCTTCGGGCAAGAAGCTGGACGAGACCTACAAGCTCGCATGGCTGCGCGGCCTCAAGACCACGTACTACCTGCGCACCGTTGGCGCCACGCATGCCGAGAAGTCCACCGTGTCACGCGGGCAACTCAACTCGGTGTCCAACATGAGCGCCACATCATCAGGCAGCCATGCTGCACCGCAAACAGCAGAGCCTCAAATGAGCGAGCCTGCCACCGACATCAAGTTCTGCGCGATCGACGATCCCGATTGCGAAGCCTGTCAGTGATGCATTGAACAAGGCCTCGAAAGAGGCCTTGTTCATCTCTCGACTTAACTTTGTTGATTCAATGAGTGCACTTCGACGCAAGACCGCAACAAACAGGGCCTTGCAATGTCAAGAAGTGCTTGGTGTTTTTCACAACACCCTTTCATAATTCGAACCCATAGGATGTATACACCATGTTGGTCTGGGAAGACGACGCACCATCAAGCTCTTCAGTATCTGGCGCTTCAGCTCCTTCATCGCAACGCGATGCACGGGAAGTGAATTCGTCGGCCCTTAAAACTGTGACAGCTGCATCCTTCAACCACCCTGTTCCGACCACTGCATCGATCGCAGTCGCGCACATTGGCGAGCCCGTTCGGCGCCGCGTCAATGCCGCCGACAAGCGCATCATCAATGGTCAGACCGACGTCAACCAGTTGGTGCCGTTCAAGTACAAGTGGGCTTGGGAAAAGTACCTCGCCACTTGCGCCAACCACTGGATGCCGCAAGAAGTGAACATGTCGCGCGACATCGCCTTGTGGAAGGACCCCAATGGTCTGACCGACGACGAGCGCCGCATCGTCAAACGCAACCTCGGCTTCTTCGTCACCGCCGATTCGCTGGCCGCCAACAACATCGTGCTGGGCACCTACCGCCACATCACGGCGCCCGAGTGCCGCCAGTTCCTGTTGCGCCAGGCCTTTGAAGAAGCCATCCATACCCACGCCTACCAATACATCGTTGAGTCGCTGGGCCTGGATGAAAGCGAAATCTTCAACGCTTACAACGAAGTCCAATCCATCCGCGACAAGGACGAGTTCCTGATCCCCTTCATCGCGGCCATCAGCGACCCTCACTTCCACACCGGCACGCACGAAACCGACCAGACCTTGCTCAAGTCGTTGATCGTGTTCGCCTGCCTGATGGAAGGCCTGTTCTTCTACGTCGGCTTCACGCAGATCCTGGCCCTGGGCCGCCAAAACAAGATGACCGGTGCCGCCGAGCAATACCAGTACATCCTGCGCGACGAGTCCATGCACTGCAACTTCGGCATTGACCTGATCAATCAGCTCAAGCTGGAGAACCCGCACCTGTGGACCGCCGACTTCAAGGCCGAGATCAAAGCACTGTTCCTTAAAGCGGTCGAACTTGAATACCGATATGCGGAAGACACCATGCCACGTGGCGTGCTGGGCATGAACGCATCGATGTTCAAGGGCTATCTGCGCTACATCGCCAACCGCCGCGCCGCACAGATTGGGCTGGAAGAACTCTTCGCCAACGAAGAGAACCCCTTCCCGTGGATGAGCGAGATGATCGACCTGAAGAAAGAACGCAACTTTTTCGAAACCCGAGTCATTGAATATCAGTCGGGCGGCGCCCTGAGCTGGGATTGATCCCTTGCACAGAGCACCGCACCGGCGTACCCCATTCATCACACCGCGCTCAGATCCTAGGGGGCGTTGGGTGATGAATCGCTGTACCGCATTCAGCGGTGCAGTGCTCTTTGCAACTTGATCAAGGAGATCCGTATGGCAACTGCGAAAAAAGCGGCAGCAAAGAAAGCTGCTCCGGCCAAAAAGGCCGCTGTGAAGAAGGCCGCTCCGGCCGCCAAGAAAGTCGCTGCGAAGAAGGCAGCTCCGGCCAAAAAGGTCGCCGTGAAGAAGGCAGCTCCCGCTAAGAAAGCGGCAGCGAAGAAGGCAGCACCGGCCAAGAAGGCCGCTGTCAAGAAGGCAGCTCCCGCCAAAAAAGCGGCAGCTAAAAAGGCGCCCGCCAAAAAGGCAGCGCCGGCCAAGAAGGCAGCGCCGGCCAAGAAAGCCGCAGTGAAAAAGGCAGCTCCCGCTAAAAAGGCAGCCCCCGCTGCCAAGAAGCCAGCCGCCAAAAAAGCTGCTGCCAAAAAGCCTGCCCCTGCCAAGCCTGGCCCTGCGGCAAAAAAGCCCGCTTCGGCCAAGCCTGCCGCCAAGACCACGCTGAGCCCTCAAGCCGCGTGGCCCTTCCCGACTGGCAACAAGCCCTGAGTTCAGCCGCAAGGTTGAATCGGCGGATGGCAACAGCCTTTCGCCTTTCAAGCCCGGCTCCGGCCGGGCTTTTCTTTGCCTGATGAACATTGCCCACCCTGTCCCGGCCGCCTGGCCCTGCCTGAGGCTGGAAGGCAAAGCCCCACGCCAGCGCCTCATCATCGACCTGAGCGTCTCACCCAACGCCAAACGCACCGAGGTGGTGGGCTGGCACGACGGCGCCTTGCGCGTGCGCCTGGCTGCCCCACCAGTCGATGGCGCGGCCAATGACGCCTTAAAGCGCTGGTTGGCCACCGAGCTCAAATTGCCCCAATCCAGCATAGAACTGGTGAGGGGCGCCACGGCCCGACGCAAACAATGGGCACTGGACAGCACCATGGCGCATGTCTGCGGCTGGCTCGATGGCCTGGTTCAATCCGGCCAACTGGATCCCTGGCCGCCTTGAAAAACGCAGAACATCGGATTGCGGGCCAGGAAAGGCCTGCATTGCCTTAAGCTACACGGTTTGACGAAAGTAACTCGCAAAGCGAGCATTCCATGGCCCAGTACGTTTTCACCATGAACCGCGTCGGGAAGATCGTTCCCCCGAAACGGCAAATCCTCAAAGACATCACCCTGAGTTTTTTCCCGGGCGCCAAGATCGGCGTGCTGGGGGTGAACGGTTCGGGCAAGTCCACCTTCCTCAAGATCATGGCGGGCGTGGACAAGGACATCGAGGGCGAAGCCGTCCCGATGCCGGGCATCAAAATCGGCTACCTGCCGCAAGAGCCGGTGATGAACCCCGAGCAAACCGTGCGCGAAGCGGTTGAGGAAGGCATTGGCGGCGTTCTGGCCGCCAAGAAACGCCTGGACGAGGTCTACGCCGCTTACGCCGAAGAAGACGCCGACTTCGACGCACTGGCCGCGGAACAAGGCGAGCTGGAAGCCATCATCGCCGCGGGCGGGTCCGAAAACACCGATTTGCAACTGGAGCTGGCCGCCGACGCCTTGCGACTGCCCGCCTGGGACGCCAACATCGGCCAGCTGTCTGGTGGCGAAAAGCGCCGCGTGGCCTTGTGCCGCCTGCTGCTGTCCAAGCCCGACATGCTGCTGCTCGACGAGCCCACCAATCACTTGGACGCCGAATCGGTCGACTGGCTGGAGCAGTTCCTCAGCCGCTTCTCGGGCACCGTGGTGGCCATCACCCACGATCGCTACTTCCTGGACAACGCCGCCGAGTGGATCCTTGAACTGGACCGCGGATCGGGCTTCCCGTACAAAGGCAATTACTCCGACTGGCTGGAGCTGAAGGGCAAACGCCTGGATCAGGAGCAGAAGACGGAAGACGCCCGCTCCAAGGCCCTGAAACAAGAACTGGAATGGGTCCGCAAGAACACCAAGGGCCGCCAGGCCAAGAGCAAGGCGCGTCTGGCCCGCTTTGAAGAGCTGAGCGACGTCGACTACCAAAAGCGCAACGAGACGAACGAAATCTTCATCCCCGTGGCCGAGCGCCTGGGCAATGAAGTCATCGAGTTCACCGATGTCACCAAGAGCTTTGGCGACCGCGTGCTGATCGACAACCTGAGCTTCAAGGTCCCTGCTGGTGCCATCGTCGGCATCATCGGCCCCAACGGCGCGGGCAAGTCCACGCTGTTCCGCATGATCCAGGGTGTCGAGCAACCCGACAGCGGCACGGTCAGCATCGGCAAGACCGCGCAACTGGCGTTCGTTGACCAGAGCCGTGACGGCCTGGCCGCCGACAACACCGTGTGGCAGGACGTCTCGGGCGGCCTGGACAACATCGTGGTCGGCAAGTTCGTGATGCCTTCGCGCGCCTACCTGGGCCGTTTCAACTTCAAGGGCAATGACCAGCAAAAGCTGGTGGGCAACCTGTCGGGCGGTGAACGCGGCCGCCTGCACTTGGCCAAGACACTGGCACAAGGCGGCAACGTCCTGATGCTGGATGAACCCTCCAACGACCTGGACGTCGAGACCCTGCGCGCGCTCGAAGATGCGCTGCTGGAGTTCGCGGGCAGCGCCATGATCATTTCCCACGATCGCTGGTTCCTCGACCGCATCTGCACGCACATCCTGGCGTGCGAAGGCGATTCGCAGTGGTTCTTCTTTGACGGCAACTACCAGGAGTACGAAGCCGACAAGAAAAAACGCCTGGGCGAAGAAGGCGCGCGCCCCAAGCGCGTGCGCTTCAAGCCCATTCGCTGATCATTGCGTTGACCAGTCCCAAGCCCGCTTTCACGCGGGCTTGTTTTTTTGGGTGATTCGCGCGCGAGGCGGGGGTCATCCCTAGGGTTTACGTCGCCGCCGCATGAAGCCGGGGGGCTAGAATTTCGTGGCGTAGTTGGCGACTTGTCGCGCCCCTGAAAACACCCTCCTGGAGACCCCTCAATGATTCCTCGGATGACCCGAATCCTCACCGCCTCCGTGGTGGCTCTTTCCACCTTGACCATGAGCGGATGTGCCTTGCTGGAGTCGGGCACCAGTGGAGTCACGCTGAACATCCTGGAAGAAGGCTTCACACCGCCGACACTCAAGCTGGGTGACGTGGACATGGGCTGCACCTTCGCGCTGGCCAACGGCCCCCTGGTGGGCGCCGCCCGCAACTTCTACGGCGACCCGTCGCTGATGGAAACCGTGATGCTGCAATCGGCCGCCGTGTGCTCCGATGCCCGGGCCATCGAAGAGGAACTTCGCTACATCCGCGCCTCGCGTGAAAAGCGCTCGGACGAAGCCCAGGATGCCCGCATTGCCCAAAAGCGCCTGATGGCCTTGTCGGCACACCGCCAGGTCACCTCGTTCGAACGCATGCGGGTCAAGCTCGAACAAAAGTACTTCTTCAAGTACGGCACCAACTGCCCCAAGTTCAAGCGCGACTTTGACGAAATGGTGTACCTGCTGGGCTCGGTCTCCGGCGTGCAAGCCGTTCAAAGCGACATGGGTGCGCAACAAGCCGTTGGTGTCTCGCTCGACATCCCACCTCAGGTTGAATTCGCCATGACCTGCCTGGACAACAAGAAGTGGTGGGGCGCCCCCCAAGCCTTGCGCGCAGCGCTGTGGAGCATCATCCCCGGCGGCTCTGAAGGCAAAGACGTCAAAGGCACCTTTGAAACCAACATGGCCATTGGCGAAAAAGCCGGCGTGCGTCTGCCTCACGTGATGGCCGCCATTGCCGCGCAATCGGCTGACGACACCGTTGCCGTGCGTGCCGCCATCAAGCGTTTTGCCACCATCGAGAACTTCAAGGTCAACACCGACTACCGCTTGGTGGACGCCATCGCCGAAGCTCAGATGATCATCATCTCCGACCGCATGTGGACCCAAAACACGGGCTCACGCACCCCCATCAACAGCCTGGGCAAGTTCTGGGATGACAAAGCGGGCCCGGCCATTGATGCTGACAGTTTCCTCAAGTAAATACGTTTAACGCATTGAATTTACTAGGGAAAATCCTTCCCCCGTGGGTGGGGGGCGGGGTTTACCTGAAGGAACATTTGGGCGGCTATAGTTACAAAATCAACAATCACGCCCACGGCTGTGGTCAGATTTTTACGCACTGAAAAACAAAGTGCGGTTAGCGCTGATTTCACGTCGGCGCATTTTTTTTCTGGTACCTAGGAGACTTCATGAAGATGGTCAAGACCATGAGCAAAATCAGCGCCGCTGCCGTTTTGGCGTTGAGCGCAATGTCAACAGCGCAGGCTGCCCAGCGCATCTGCGTGTATGACCTGTTGGGTGCCTCGGGTGACCTCTTCAGCATGGCCAAGGACTACGTGATCGCAGCTCAAAGACACGGTGTGTCGATTGAGCTCAAGGGCTACACCGACGAACGTGTCGCGACCGAAGATTTCCGCACGGGCCAATGCGATGGCCTGATTGCAACGGCATTCCGCACTCGTCAGTTCAACCCAGTTGCCGGAGCCATTGACTCGCTGGGGGCCACCACCATCGTCAAGGATGGCAAGATCGACATGACGGCCAGCTACGAAGTCGTGCGCCGCATCGTGCAAACCTTCTCCGATCCCAAGGCTGGCAAGCTGATGGTCGATGGCATTTATGAAGTTGGTGGTGTGATCCCCCTCGGCGCTGCCTACCCCGTCGTCAATGACCGCAAACTGAACACGGTGGAAGCACTGGCCGGCAAGCGCATCGCGTCGTTCGACTATGACAAGGCCCAGGCCGTGATGATCCAGAAGATCGGCGCGCAACCTGTGTCGGCCGACATCATGAATTTCTCGTCGAAGTTCAACAACGGCTCGGTGGACTTCATCGCCGCGCCCACGCTGGCCTACAAGCCACTGGAACTGCACAAGGGCATCGGCAAGAACGGCGCCATGGTGCGCTTCCCCATCCTGATCCTGACCTACCAGGTCATCCTGAACAAGACCAAGTTCCCGGAGGGGTTTGGCGACCAGTCACGCGACTACTGGCTGACCCAGTTCGACCGTGCCTTGCAACTGGTCAAGCAATCCGACGCCAGCATCCCGCCATCCACCTGGATGGAGTTGAGCTCCGAGAATGCCTACAAGTACACCCTGATGCTGCGCGAGTCACGCATCGACATCGCTCAGAAGGGCATGTATGACAAGCGGGGCTTGAAAATCATCAAACGCATTCGTTGCAGCGTGAACCCTGCAGATCCTGAATGCGCGACCAAATCAGAAGAAGACTGGAAGTAAAGGGACAGGCCACATGAAGGCCTGACTTCAAAACAAAACCGGGGGCCCAAAGCCCCCTTTTTCCTAATGGTGGACGCATTTTGCTGCGATGCACCAACTGAGCGATCATGATCACTTCTAACTCTCGAAAAATCTTGGGCCGTTCCCCGCTGGAATGGTTCTCCAGCCTGCCGGTGTTTGCACTGCTGCTGCTGACCTTGATCATTGGCACCGGTGAAATGGTCCACGGTCAGTTGCTGCGGCTGGGTGAGTCCATGTTCGGGGATCC